>JAQQAM010000015.1 GCA_028532905.1 Spirochaetales bacterium | reverse complement strand
ACAACAACAAATTGTGGCACAGAATAATTCCTTGTACAAAAAAAAATTATTCCATTATCCACAATAAATTGTGTTCGGGGCGAATAAAATGTGCCACAGTTTAATCAAAGCAAACCCTTTCTTAGAAAGGAATTAATTTTTCAAATATTATTTTGTGACACACTCTTTATCTTGCCTTTCAGGTCATCCTAATCAAATAAACGGAATAGAACTAAAAAGTGTGGGATGAAATCTTTACACCTTATCAAGTTTTTTAATTATCTGATTATGGGATGAATCTAAATCAATGAGTCACTCAAAAGTCTGTAAGGTGGCTAAACAGATTTAAAAACCCATAATAACTTAAAGGTTTCGTGGAATTACCCCAAAAGTTTTGAATCTGAGTAAGGGATGATTTACTACACCTTTATGAAGCTTCTGATAATTCTCTGTTCTGTCTACTTCCCATTGAGAATCAATCTTCTCTTTATACCTACTTTATATTCCGATTATTCTTGCGGCACCGGATGTACCACGAATAATCCTCATGAATCAATCTAACAATGTGCTTATAGGCTCTAGCGAAGCGCATAGCGTCCTTTTCATCCTCTGGATTATCTCTATGCTCTTTTGCGAAATTTAGCCATCCAAGGAAAGATTCTCGTGCTTTATTCTCCTCTAATAGTGAATCAACTAAATTGTTTTTGCCATTCTGCATACCGTTATTATACCGCGATAATATTACCTTGTAATAAGAAAAAGGCTTGATGGTTGGCTTAGATATATTGTTTTCTGATAATTATCTGTTCTGACTACTTCCTATGAATATAAGTCTCTTTAAAATGACCGATCATACATCGTTATATATCATGATACATAACGATGTATGATCAAGAAACTTTAATAAACAAATATACCCTAATATACGATCCATCCTTCTTGCTTGAGGAATTTTACCATGCTACTATTTTCCAGGGAGGGATAACAGCATGAGTTCTATAATTGAAAAGATTATTAGGGAGATCCCTGATTTGACTACCTATGGTATTGGTGTGTATGAAGATAATCATCATAAATCAAGGAGGCTTTCTGAAGAAGAAAGGATCTGTAAGATTAAAGAAAGCAGAATCGAACTCCTCCAGAACACTGAAACATTTGATAGAGTCATTGAATGGCTAAAGAAGATTGAGAAGAGTAAAAATATAAATATGAAATATAGAAGTAATGCCTTAAAAGATATCGCTGAGAGGAATATCAAGAACACCTATATTTCTAATGGGATTTTCATATAAAATTATAGATTCAGAGATATATTTTAATATGCCTTCTAATATTTCATATAAATTTAGAATCTAGTTTTACTACTGATAATTATGAGTTCTGCTTACACTGTTGAAGAAACAGAGACAGAATGATGGAGTTTTTTTATGTATACCGCAAATGTTTACAAAGTGTTTATTGCTTCTCCGACAGATGTTGCTGATGAAAGGGATTCTATTCTCAAGATTCTCAATGATTGGAACGTTATCAATGGAGAAGAAAAGAACAAGATTCTACAAACAATGCGATGGGAGCAAGATACGTATCCATCAATGGCTCATGCTTCCCAAGAAAACATAAACAAACAGATTCTTGAGACTTCTGATTTGGTTATAGGTATTTTTTGGACTCGTATTGGAACACCTACTAAAGAGTATGAGAGTGGTTCTGTTGAAGAGATAAAGAAACATATTAGCAACGGAAAACCCGCTATGTTATATTTTTCAAATACACCAGTATCTCCCCATGAGATAGAACCTGATCAGTATCAGAAATTGACCCTTTTTAAAGAATGGTGCAAAAATCATTCATTATTTGAAGAATATAATTCCATTGATGATTTTAAAGAGAAACTTTCCAGACAACTTTCACTCCTAATAAATAAAGATCTATACTTCTCCGAAGTTATACCCTCTGATCAACCTAAACCTACTAAGATTATACGCGCTAAGAATTCGAGATCGGATATTATTGACTTCCTATCAAATCTTAAAAAATTCAGGTCAAACTATGATGCACTTGAAGAATTTTATGAATCTCTCGGTCAATACAGATTCAGTAAAATAAACCCAGTGCTAGAAGAATTAGAAATAATGAAAGTTCTGTCCTCAGGTAATGGTAAACCCTTTTTACAATTGAATCCAAGATTTTATACCTTAGAGGATCGAGATATTGAACAAATAAAAGAAGATATTGACAGTGGAGAATATAACTATATTCTTTGATCCTGCCTCAGAAAAACGGAGTGCTAGTTAAGCCACATTTCCTGATTCATAATACTTACATTCTTTCTCATTAGGAGCACTATACTAATTCCAATTCTTTATGTTAGGTAAAATTTACCGAACAATACTGTTCTGTAAAATTTTCCTCACTTATAATCATATTAATAGTCTTTTAGAGGTATTAGTGGAGATAAAACTCATATGATTTATGATTAATAGATGATAGGAATAATTAGTAATGGAAAAGAAAAAGCTTTACTGGCTATATAACCCTTTAACAAAATTACATAAGATTGGGAGTTCTGATGATGTTGAATTCAGAGTTAGTAAATTAGAACCAGCGAATGGTACTGACCTATTCCTGATCTGCACTTTAGAAAGTAAATGCTCATATCAATTAGAAAAGTTAATCCATAAAGCATTAGAAAATGTTAGAGAAAGAGGTGAGTGGTTTTCGATTACTTTAATAGATCTATTTCTCTTGAAAAATATATTAAATAAAATCACATCAGGATACATTCATACACATAAAGATGGATCAAAAACAAGATATAGGTACTTTGAGATTGGTGAGCTTCAATGGACTGATTTTTCAAAAAAATATTTTCAGTCTTTCGAGGATGAACTATTAAACTTTTTTGAGTTGTTAAATGAACAGAATATCCTTAAGGACAAGATCGAATCAAGAATCTTAAAAGAAGAGACCGAAACCGACATGGATTTTGACTCATTAAAGAACATGTTGAATTCAGTAAATGAAGATTTGGGTAAAATGAATACATTAAAATAAACTACGAACTGTTATATTCATAAATAAATACGATTAGAAATCTCATGCAGAGCAACAAATAATGAGCTGGCCATCCGAGACTGTAAATAAATTTGTGTAAAGCTCCAAATCTTTGTATAAGAAGAGAGGAGCTTTTATTTTGTACAACACAGAAGAATTCAATGAGCTGGCTGATAAGCTGGCCAAGAATGTGAAAACCCAGCAGGATGTCTCTAACATGACCAAGATGTTGGCCAAGGTCGCCATGGAACGAATCTTGGAAAGATCGTTCTAGGTTCCAGAAGATTCGACAGTGAAAATGTTGACCAGGGCGGTGAAGAGATTAAATAAAAAACGAACTCTTCCCCGAAGGGAGGAGTCCGCCTGATTGAACAGGGATCGTTCGGAGTGCGCCGGGCGATCCCCTTTTCAATTTTATCATGATATCGGTTCCTGTTGAATCTCTTCATTTTTTGATTTTTTACATTTTGAAACCGGTGTAATAGTGTTATTATATTAGGCTCTTTAATTATTGGAGGATTGATATAGCAGCTCCTGCAATCAATAAAATCAGAAAATCATATCTCACAAGGATTATGCTGACTTTAGCCTTTGTTTCAGTACTGGGGATCTTTCTGGGAATCTTTTTTTCCACAAGGTCTGTTTTTGGTGAGCTGAAGTCAGTTGAATCAAAATATGAAAACCTTGTTATAAAAAAATATGCAGATGATCTGAATGAGTTTCTGGGACGTTTGAATGATCTGTATCTGAATATCTACCTGGAAGACTTTATGGGGTTCACTATCGAAAATCTGTTGAACGGAACTTTCAGTAACATCAATGAAGAGCAGAAAGAGGGACTGCTTACCGGCAAACTGCAGCTGATCAACCGAATTTACCCTAAAATCTCCGAATTGATTCTTGTTGAGTACGATCCCTATAAAATCTATACTTTTACTTTGCTGAATGGTCGGGATATCAGACTGGATTATAATTTTGAAAGAACCACTTTGCTTCAGTCTCTGAAAAAAAGAGGGAACAGGAAACTTATTATTTCTCCTTCCTTTCCCGATTATATCTATTCCCGAACTGAAGAAACAACTTATCCGGTAATTACGATCGGCATGAATATCTTTGATAACCGTTTCTATAATTCTGAAGAGCCCACAGGCTCCCTGATAATTAATATAAATCCTGAAAAACTGCAGGATCTGGCAAAGGATATTGACAGTTCATTCCCCGGAAGATTTGTGATCTGCATCGATTCTGATTCTCTGCTTGTTGATTCCGGTATAGATTACCGTATTCAACATCCTGCGGGAAACCTGTCTTCAGTGCAGGACGGTCCTGTAAAAAAAATCCCTCTGATCTGGGACGAATTAACCCTGATCCATATTCCTGATCAGAGTTATTTGATGCAGCTGTACTGGAAAAACAGACTGCTGATTATCATTATAATGTCTCTGATTTCAGTCATTATGCTGATGGTCTCCATATTGATGAACCGGCTGATCAATCAGCGCCTGAATCCTCTGGTCGCCTCAATGGAAAAAACGATGCATGGAGATTTTAATTCCATTATTAAAATCACTCACACTGATGAATTCTCCTTTCTGGAAGAGGCTTATAACAGGATGTGTACAACCCTGGAGGCCTATATTGAGAGGGTGTATAAAGTTGAGCTTCAGTATCACAGTTCACAGCTGAAGTTGTTAAAACAGCAGTTTAATCCCCATTTTATGTACAACACTTTGCAGTCTATTCAGATGAAAGCCCTGATCAATAATGATGTGGAGACGTCCCGGATGGTACAGATCCTGGGAGATATATTCCGCTGGGCATTAAAGGAGTCCTCAGAAGTCAGCCTGGGAGAGGAGCTGCATTACCTCTCAAAATATGTTGAACTTCAATCCTGCCGTTATCCCCGTCAGCTGAGGCTGGATGTAAGCATCCCTGATGCTCTGAAGCCTGTGAGGGTTCTGAAAATGATATTCCAGCCCCTCCTTGAGAATGCTATCAGTCATGGCCTGGCCAATCAGGATAAGGACGGTGTTCTTAAGCTCTCGGTTCATGAAGAGGGCGATACACTGCTGTTTGGAATAGATGACAACGGACAGGGCCTTTCGGTGGAACAGCGGCAGCAGCTTCTGTCAGGACTCCAGTCAGATGAATCTGCCGGAGAAGAGCATATCGGCCTGGTGAATCTGCACCAGAGAATTGTGAAATATTACGAGCGTAGCGACCTTGGAATCCGGGATATCAGGGATAACGGAAACGGAACCACTGTTGTTCTGGCGCTGCCCTCACATTTTACGGAGAAAACTGTCTGATGAAACTGAATTCGATCATCATTGTTGACGATGATCCCATGGTTTGTCAGGGACTGTCGGTCATACTCCCCTGGGAGGAATACGGTTTCCGGATTCGCCGGACCTATTCAAACGCAGCTGATGCGCTGTCCGCTCTGGAGGAGAATCCGGCTGACCTGGTAATCACGGATATCAAAATGCCGGGTATGAACGGTGTTGAACTAATCGAAGAAATACGTCGCAGAAAGATTGCCAGTCAGGTTCTGATTCTCAGCGGATATGATGATTATGAGTATCTTAAAAAGGCGATTACCCTGAATGTTGTCAGCTATCTGATGAAGCCTATAAACCCGGAGGAACTGATTTCCAATCTGGAAACCGTAAACTCGAGAATTGACAGAATCGCTGACAACAGAATTTTCAGAGAGGGACTTGAGGCTCTGAAAAACACGGTATTCCAGAGAGTCCTGAACAGGCAGATAGACCGCAGTGAACTGCTCAACAAACTTGATTTCCTGCAGATGGATGATCTGCTGCTCTGGCGGAGCTATCAGCCTGCCATATTCAGTTCAGATAAACCTGTTCAGCCTTACATCAGGCGGCTGGAGGGGGAAGGGCATATTATCCTCTTTTATGATGCTGAACAGAAGCTCGTTCTGCTGGGAGAAAGCCGGTCGGAAATAGAATCCCTGCTTCCCAAAACCCTCACTGATGAATTGAGTCTCTTTTTCGGTGAGCCTGTCCATGACCTGTCTGAGCTGTCTATTTCCTATAATGATGCCTGGAAACAGCTCATTCAGGAAAAAGCACCTGTAGACGGAATCCGCCTGGTTGAGCTTATCGTTTCACGGGATATTGAACCATTAAGGCAGATTCTTCTGGAGCTGACGGAAGAAGAGAACCTTCAGCTGGCAAAAGAAAAGCTCTTTTCCTCCCTGATGCTCATTCAGGAGGAACTGAAAAAAGACAAGCAGCTGAAAAGGGATATACAGGAGCTTATCGGTCTGTCATACAGGTTTTTCTCATCGGCTTCATCCAGGGAACTGCTGATGGAAAAAGTGGAATCCCTCTGCCGGACTTTGTCTCTGCTCTGGGAAAATGCTGCTCAGTTAACCGGGAATCTGGCTGTGGATAGAGTTATCGCCATTATTCAGCAAAATCCGGGACAAAGCACCAGTCTTTCCATCATTGCCAATGAGCTGGATATGAATCCGTCGTATCTGGGTAAATTGTTTTTTGAGACAACCGGTACCAAGTTCACCTCTTATGTTAAAGAGCTGAGAATCGAAATGGCCTGTCGTCATCTCAGGGACACAGATATGAAAATTTCGGAAATTGCGGAGAAATGCGGATTTAATGATATGCAGTATTTCCTGAAGGTTTTTTCATCCTACAAGGACTGCACTCCCACTGTTTATAAAAAATCGATATATACCTAGATTTTTTCCTATAAAATCTCGAATTTGTCGGAATGGACCGCTGCAGAATACGGGAGGATACTGAAATCATCAAAAACAATAAGGAGTTTTTTTATGAAGCGAGCAGTTTTATTCTTTATGATGATGTCAGTAATTTTTTCAGCATCATTATTCGCAGGAGGCCAGCAGGAGGCAGAAGCGGACAACAGTGTGAAGAACATTTCTTTTTCTGTTAATGTCACCCCCATCCTTCCCCTGGAATTCTGGTCTATTGTAGCCGACAGATATATGGAACAGAATCCGGATGTAAAGATTGAACTGGTAGGACAGCCATCGTCCAATATTCAGCACAGGGATTTTGTGAAGACCCTCCTTTCCACAGGTCAGTTTCCTGATATTACAGTCATGACCAGCCCCGGAGACTTTGTCAGTGCAGGAGCTCTTAAACCCCTTCCTGTCTGGGAACTGGACTATATGGCTGATACAAGCACCGGTAAAATTGAAGGAGAGAGTTATGTTGCCGTATACAAAACCCAGGTGGGTGGTATGTGGTATAACAGAACAGCCTTTCAGGAACTGGGTTTGGAGGAACCTTCCAGCTACGCTGAATTGATCTCTATCTGTGAAACCATCAGCAAAACAGATTATATCCCCATCACCATGGGGCTGAAGGACGGATGGCCTCAGTTAGTTCTGGCATCAATGATCCTCTCCGCAGATATTCTGGCAGAAGATCCCGACTGGGGACTCAAAAGAAACAACAATGAGGTTTCCTTCTCCGATCCTAATGTTGTCAAAGCCCTGGAAAAATATAAGACACTGACCACACAGTATGCCAACAGCGATATGTCTAGTGTTTCCTACTCTCAGATGCTGGAATACTTTTTTACCGGAAAGGCTCTTATGCTGCCCATGGGCTCCTGGGTACAGGGTGAGGAAGCCAAACTGAATCCTGATTTTGAAGTGGGATTTTTCCCCATTCCTTCAGACAGTAATGCCGACAGCATCTCAGTCTGGGCCAATGAAGGCCTTTCCATCAGTGCAGAAACAGAGCATCCTGAAGTCTGCCTTGATTTCCTTCGCTTCTTTATGACTGATCAGGAGTGGTATGCCCAGTTCCTCGAAACTGAAATGCTTTTCCCCACCACCAAAGACGCTGTTGATTACCCCATGTCTGATCTGAGACTGGAAGTTGGAGAAAAATACAGCATACTGAACAAGGTTGAGCACTGGTACGACATGACCGGTGATGCTGCACTCCTTCCCGGACTGCAGTCCTTCTTTAATAAAATGACATCCAAGATCGCTATGGGTGCCGATGTGAAGGCAGAACTTGAACTCTTTGACCGTGAATGGGATCTGGCCAACGCCCAGAGATAAACCCGCCTGATTGTATCGGCCGCCTGGTAGTCAGGCGTCCGATTTCTTCTTCACTCTATAGGATAAATCATGAAAAAAAAGTTTAACTGGTATAATCTGGCCTTTTTGAGTCCCGGTTTTATCATTTTTACCATATTCCTAATCATTCCATTGCTTCTGTCCTTTTATTACAGCTTTACAAACTGGAATGGATTATCGGCCAATGTTAAATTTACAGGCCTGACTAATTTTCGATTTCTTTTGAAAGAGCCCATGTTTCTGGACTCATTGCGTATCACTTTAGTCATTACAGCGTTGACCACCCTGTTATTAAACGCTGTGGGAATTGTATGCGCTGCTGTTCTCAATCAGGAGGGATCCTTCTATAAAACGGGGCGTACTCTGATTTTTATTCCGGCCATCCTCAGCCCCGTTGTGGCTTCCTTTATCTGGGCTTATATGACCCAGACCAACGGGGGGATTATAAATACTCTGCTGGGAGCTGTTAATATTGCTCCTGTCGATTTTTACCGCTCTGCTGACAGTATGGTGAGAATGGTCTCCGGTGTCATTTCCTGGGCAGCTCTGGGATTCTATACGACCATATATATTGCCAATCTGAAATCCATCCCCGGGGAAATTTATGAAGCTGCGGATATAGACGGCGCAGGAAGGCTGAGACAGTTCTTTTCACTGACCATTCCCATGCTCCGACCGGCAATAATAATCAATACCATCACAGCATTGATCTGGGGACTGAAGCAGTTCGATTTTGTCAGAGTCATGGTGCCCGGACATATTCAGACTGTCACAATCTATGCCATAGAGAGAGCCTTCGAATACAATATGTTCGGATACTCTTCTGCTGTTGTCATTGTTCTGCTCCTGCTGACCCTGTTTGTGTCCCTGATTCAGATGACAATCATGAACAGAAAGGAGATTGACTACTGATGATAATCAAAGTGAAAAAAACGGCCCTGATCACTCTACTGACACTGACTCTGGTCCTGTATATCCTGCCTCTCTATACGGCAATTGTAAATGCATTTAAAAATTACGAGTCCATAATCAAGACTCCTCTGGCTCTCCCCATGCCGCCCATTCTGGATAACTTTGCCAGAGCCTTCAGAGAAGCGCAGATCCTCAGCCTTTATGGAAACAGTATTGTTATTACCCTGATGTCCCTGGTTGTTATAATGTTTCTGGCCTCCTCAATGGCCTTCGTGTTTGCCAGAAGCAAAAAAAAGATCTACAGAGTCCTGTATATTGTGGTTCTTTCAGGAATGATGATCCCTGTACAGAATATTCTGATTCCCAGTATTAAAACACTGCAGGTCTTAAAACTTCTGGGAACCCTTCCCGGTCTGATCTTTTTTTACTGTGGAACCTATATGTCCATTGCGGTATTTCTGTACACCGAGTTTATGCGGACAGTACCAGTCAGTCTGGAAGAGTCTGCCTCTATAGACGGAGCTTCTCCTTTCAGGATCTTTTTTCAGATTATTTTTCCCCTTCTGAGAAGCTGTACGGCCTCTGTCGTCATATTCCTGGGAATGTGGATCTGGAACGATTTTCTGCCACCCATGTATATACTGGGTGCCTCCAGAGGACGGACCATTACAACTGGAATATACAGGGCCATAGGGACGTATACGACGGACTGGAGTCTGGTTTTTGCCTGTGTAATTCTGGCTTCAGCCCCCATCGTGATCCTTTACCTGTTCTTACAGAAACAATTTCAATCCGGCATCACAGCTGGATCTGTCAAACAATAGACCCTCTGGTCTAGATAAAACACCGGAGTCCCATAGAGGCTCCGGTAGAACAACAGGAGTAATTATATGAATCTTGATACACTTTATACACAATCCCCTGGAAAAAGCCGTGCCATCACACCTGAGAATTTTACTGGGGAAACCGGAAAAGGGGGGATGGCAGAGACAGGAACCGGATTGTATCCTTCCGGCAGTCTCGGAAAAGGATGGAAAATATCTCCTTCTGTAAAAATAGAAGCCGGGGAGACATTCGTTCTGGCTGATATAAAAGGGAGCGGAGTCATCCGTCATATATGGATGACTACTCTGGAAGAGGAGCTGCGGTCCTACATTATCCGCTTCTACTGGGACGATCAGTCTTTTCCCTCTGTAGAGTGTCCTCTGGGAGACTTTTTCGCCTCCGGACTGCGCACTGTGGGACAGATAAACTCTCTCCCAGTCTGTGTGAATCCCAAAAGGGCATTCAACTGTTTCTGGCTTATGCCTTTTCAGAAGGGGTGCCGGATTACCCTTGAAAACAGAAGTCAGGAGGAGCTTATTACCTATTATCAGATCGACTATACAGAAGAGCCGGTTTCTGATGATGTCCTGTATTTTCATGCCAATTTCAACAGAGTCAATCCTCTTCCCTACAAAGATGTTTACTGGATACTGGATGGAATTAAAGGTAGAGGGAAGTATGTGGGAACCTATATGACCTGGGGTGTCAACAATTCCGGATGGTGGGGAGAAGGGGAGATGAAAGCTTTTATTGATGATGATGAAAAATATCCCACAATCTGCGGAACCGGAACAGAGGACTATTTCCTGGGCTCCTATAACTTTGAGAAATTCGACAGACATGAGTACCAGGAGTTTAACGGCCCCTACAGCGGACTGCCGGTCATAGAGTATCCTGACGGAGTCTATCAGTCCCAGATGCGTTTCAGCATGTACAGATGGCATATCACCGATCCTATTCTGTTTGACAGGTCTTTGAAGATCTCCATACAGGCTCTCGGATGGACAAACTGGCACAAGGATCAGGAGCACAGACGCTACCTGCCGCTGCAGGATGACCTGTCATCCGTCGCCTTCTGGTATCAGAATCTGAATGGCAGTAAACTGAGAGAGATGCCTGATGATGTAGCACGGATCATCAACTAGGACATGATTCTGCTGTTTGATCAATATATCTGATACGATCAGCAGCAGTAATCAAATCAGGCAGTCTTTCCATATCTGTAAATCCCGGCTGATTCATAACATGTAGATAAATTGTTGACAAAACTATATACAATATGACCGTTTTTACTCATAAAAATAGGAGTAAATGCCCTCAACATGCATCTAGCGGATATATTTAATATAAAGTAATAAATAAAAGTCCCATCGCCGGTAACAAAAAGGGAAGTGGCTCGCAGAGTTACTTCCCTTTTTTTATTGATCATGGGACTTGAACTGGAAAGCCGGCGCGAATACTTGGAGCGCAATCATGCAGGGATGCATGATTAGGCTTGGAAGAGGGCTCGTAATGAATCAGCACGAAGCTGATGAATGGAGAGAAGTCCCATCGCCGGTAATAAAAAAAGAGACAGTTGCTCACAAGAGTGACTGTCTTTTTTTTTGAGGCGATGGGACTTGAACTGCCCTTCGGCCTCGAGTGATGAAAACGCCGGGGCAATGTTATTGCGCCGGTAGGAAACAGTAGCTCCGGCGCGAACCGGTGAGCGCAAATTCACAGGACGTGGATTTAGTGAATGAAGAGGCCTGGAGGGAAGAGGCAGGTACGATGCGAGACTCGCAGCATCTGGATGACTGGAAGGAAGTCCCATCGCCTGTTAATACGGTATACCCCTCCCTGAAAGCCCAGCCTAATCCTGTTCTTCCTCTGGTGCTCCCAAGGGCAGCAGAGAGGCAGTCAAAAAAAGTAGAAACCCAAGATTGATTCCTCCCATCATTACCATGTCTCCCAACTTTGCCAGTAGAAGATTTACCGGATGGGAAAGGAGAAATGCTCCCAGAGCCATAATCAGGGGAGGCAGGAAAATGGAAAAAATCCACAAAGAGCTTACAGGACTGTTCTTCAGGCGCCAAAATAGAAGGATAATATGAACCAGGGTGACAATCAGGCCGAAGACGATCATAACCCCTTGAGAGGGCAGGACTCCTCCACCTTGTCTGTTTCCCTTGTAAGCCATGTATATGACCAGACCTCCAGCCATCTGAACCAGCTGAATAAGAAAGCTCAATCTGATATAGCTGTCTCCAGGATTTCGGTCTCCTGGGACCTTTGTCTTCCGGTAGAGGAGAGCTATGACCACTATACCTCCGATAAGGGGTATCAAGGCAATGAGCATCAGATTTTTCAGGGCAGGACTCACAATATTCAGTATCCCCTGATTTTCTGTCATCATTCTTTCCGGACTGAATAGAATGGTCACCACCCGGATAAGGGCGCGGTAGAAGAGGTAGAGGAGAACTCCTTTGGGAAGGTCTTTGAAGGCCCACTTCTTTGACTCCTGCACCAGGCCCAGACACAGGACCAGGAGGAGAATCCTCCAGAAACCGGACAGAGTCGCTGATCCCAGGGAACTGAGGTTCTGAAAAATGCTCTGGGCAGCGAGCCATTCACTGTTTTTTAAACCCATTAGTACAGTTGATCCAGAGCCGATGAGGATAAGGAGAATCTCAAAGAGATTAACAAAAAAGAGGAGGCAGAGCCCTGAGGTAAGCCCCCCTCGACTCAGGGGAGCAGGTGTGAAATTATTCAAGATTGATTTATTTAAGTATTTCATCCAAAAGCAATATCACAGATGGCGGTGGCAGTACAACCGCCGCTTTTAAAATTATCATGAATCCCGGATAGCTGCTTCATGTCGACTAATAATCAGACTAGAATATAGTCTCAGTATGCGGTGAAATGATTTATACGACTTAAAGATCTCATCCTCTTTACCCAAAGATAACTCACGGACTTTATCTCTGACTGGTAGAAAATATCTTCTTAATCTCAGGAACTGTGACCGCCTCTATCCGCTGGAAAATTTGATACATTTCCAATACATTTACAGACTATCGCCAAAAGAGTCCCTTCCCTTAATAGGGATATAAAAAACCTGGAGTTTTAAATGAAAATCAAAACCATAATATCAATATTTCTGCTGACTCTTTCAGCATCATTTTCCATATATGGGCAATCAGGGTGGCAGAATCCAGCGGACCGGTATAAGGATGCCTATAAAGAGTACCTCAACGAACCGGAGCGTATAACTGATAGCCAAATAAGCCATTTCGTCTATTTTGCAAGAGACCGGGAAGCTATCGAGAGTCATTCATTTCTGGGAGTATCCCGCCTGGAAGGAGCCCAGATCATGTATGCCTGGAAACAGCTGGAACCGGAAAAAGGAATATATGATTTTTCCCTGATAGAGAAGGATCTCCAATACCTGGAGAAACGGGGAAAAAAGCTTTTTGTTCAACTTCAGGACTCCACCTTTAATCCCGGCCGGAAAGCAGTTCCCGACTACCTCCTTACTTCTGAATACGGGGGAGGGGCCGTAAAGATGATAAATGATGACGGTGTTCATGAAGGTTGGGCTGCAAAAAAATGGAATCCGGAGGTTCAAAAACGCTTCTCCGGGCTGCTGATTGAGCTTGGAAAACAGTTTGACGGCAGAATCGAAGGGATCAATCTTCAGGAAACAGCTGCCGCCGGAGGAAGTGACGACCCTTCCTTTTCTCCAGCCCTGTATGCAGAAGCGATCAAAAGAAATATGCTGGCTATGAAAGAAGGGTTTTCCCGTTCGACAGTAATGCAGTATGCCAACTTCATGCCCGGCGAATGGCTCCCCTGGGAAGACGAAGGCTACCTCCGTTCAATCTATGCCTACGGTGAGCAGATCGGAGTGGGGCTGGGGGCTCCCGACCTGATGATAACCCGACGGGGACAGCTCAATCATGCCCTGGCGATGATGCATGAGCATGAGTACTCAGTGCCTCTGGGAATAGCTGTTCAGGACGGCAATTACATCGGGGAAACCGGAAATACAAGGGTAGTGTCAGACAGGGCGACTATTGTCCCCATGTTAGAGGGTTTCGCAAAAGGATTTCTAAATGTGGATTATATGTTCTGGTCCTTTCAGGAACCCTACTTCAGCGAGGACGTTCTCCCTTTTTTCAACCCGGAGAGCCGATGATCGAAAGGGAGCCCCATCGCCCATGATAAAAGGGGCTGCCCCAAAAGGACAGCCCCAGACATATTTGTGTAGAAAATCCTAGTTGATCTTCAGAAAAATCAATTTTGCCGGTACGCCCTGAGGCACCCATCCATGATAGGTGTCGGGAGCAAAAGTCATATACTCACCGGGCTGTATGATTCGTGAAGAGGTCTGATTTCCTTCCGCATCACCCAGGATCAGCTCCAGGGGGCCTTCTTCCAGGTAACCCAGCCAGTGGACATCTCCCCCGCTGTGAAGAGGGTTCACAGCCGCATCGCCCTCACAGCTTAAGAGGATTCGGTCAATGCCCACCTCTTCAAAGGGTGCTGCTGACAGCTTCCAGCCGGCCAGATCCTCAATAGCTTCCATCATGACATCCGTCGCCTCTTCATAAACAGCAGCTCCGTCTTTGTTTGTTATTTTAATCATTTTTTGCTCCCCGGCGTTAATGCATCGCCTTGCTGGATTTTGTTGTGATTCTGATACTTAGAGAGTTCCCCAGGAATATCAGAAGACCCAGAATGATAAACTGATCATAGAACTCGACATGCAGACGGTCGAGGCCCTGTGTCAGAACTGCCAGCAGTACAATACCGATCAGGGTTCTGAGCACCGATCCTTCACCTCCGGTCATGCTGGTTCCTCCCAGTACAACCGCAGCAATGATTATA
Organism: Spirochaetales bacterium; assembly: GCA_028532905.1. GTDB lineage: Bacteria > Spirochaetota > Spirochaetia > DSM-2461 > DSM-2461 > Oceanispirochaeta. The sequence continues at coordinate 9,687 of JAQQAM010000015.1, read as the reverse complement.
AGCAGCAGTTTGTCCCCGACTCCGGGAATTCCGGCGCCCAGGTTGATAATACTGATAAAACCGGCAATTCCCGCCAGAAGGCCGCTGAGGACATAAACGCTCATCTCAGTTCTGGCAGTATTGATACCGGAGTATTTTGCTGCGGTGGGATTACTACCTGTCAGAATAACTTTCCGTCCCCAGAGGGTCTGCTTCAGCAGAATTGAAAACACGAGAACCAGAAATAGACCGATCAGAGTAAACAGGGGAATCCCCATAAAGCTTTTAAAGCCGAACTTGACCAGTTCTCTGGATGCCTTGACCCCCCGTCCGTCAGTGGAAAGGATAAAAGCAATCCCCCTGGCAATCAGGTTGGTATCCATGGTTGTGATAAAAGGAGTCATCCGGCCGTAGCCGATTAGTACCCCATTAATCGTACCGAAGATCAACCCCACAATAACGGAGGCCAGAATACCAACCAGAATATTGGCTCCGGTCATCTCCATCAGGGTGGCACTGATAACAGCACTCGCACTGATTACAGTGGAAACAGAAAGATCGATTCCCCCTGTGAGGAGTACAAAAGTTTCCCCGATGGCGGCAATCAGAGAAACTGTATTCACCGCCATCATGGTCCGGATCGTTCCTGCGGTCAGGAAGTTTCTCGTGGTCAGAGAAAAGCCGATTATCATGATCAGGATGATAGGAACTGTGGGGTAACTTTTCAGAAAATCTCCCGCAAACGTTCCGTATTTTCTTTTATTCAGTTCAATTTGATTTGTTTCAGACATATACATCTCCTTAACACTACCGAAGAGCTTTAAAAGCACTCCGGTATTGACTCACTTAGGCTAAAGGGCCTTATGCCTGAGCCGTTTTTTTTACCTGTTTAATAATGGAACTGCCGATGCGAAGGGCTTTCTGTTCCAGCAGTGTTTTCGCCTGACGGGCCGTAGACATCCTGTCCACACTGACCGCTGCCAGCAGAACAATCCCTCTCACCGCATCATAGATGAAGGGAGACGCCTGCAGCAGATTCAGACCGTTATCGATCAGAATCAGGAATACTGCTCCGAACACCGATCCCACCACAGAGCCTGAACCTCCCGAGAGAGCCGTACCACCAAGAACAACAGCGGCAATACAGGTGAACTCGGTTCCCACTCCCAGAGAGTTCTGCAGACCGGCCGTTCGGGAAATGAGAAGTACACCGGCCAGTCCGGCAGTAAATCCCGCCAGAGTATAAGCCGATACAATTGTCCGTCTGGTGGGGAGGTTACTCTCTGTAGCCGAGACCTGAGAATCACCCACCGCCCGGACAAAGGTTCCGAAACGGGTGTGGGAAAGCAGGTAGGCTCCGATGAGAGTGATCGCCAGAAGAATCATCAGAGGAACAGGGATATTGGCAATCCTGCCGTTCCCCAGAAAGGTGTAGCCTCTGTCGATGGGTACATTCTCGGTTTTACTGATATGGAGAGCAATTCCGTTATAGATATTGTAGGTTGCCAGAGTGGTGATCATGGGAGCCATTTTGAAGTAGTAAACTAGAACACCATTTAGTACTCCTGCCAGGGTCGCTGTTGAAAGGGAAGCCAGAAAGGCAAGCATAAATGATTCTGTCCCATTCACAGTGTAGGCAAAAACAGTGGCAGAAAGGAGGAGGATAGCCCCGATAGAGATATCGATTCCCCCCGTCATAATTACAAAGCAGAGTCCCACAGCCATAATACCCGTAATGGAGGACTGAACCAGAACAGCCTGAAAGTTGCTCCATTGCAGAAAAGCGGGGGACAATATGGAAAACACAACACAAAGCACAATTATGGCAATCACAACCGAGAGCCAGAGCTTTGAAGATAAATATTCTTTAATACGATCCATGGAAACCTCTTTATTCTTCATGAGCGGAGCTGGCCGCCAGGGAAATCATTTTTACAGAGTCAAAATCCTTCCGTTCAAATTCCCCCACAACATGACCTGTTCTCATGACCAGAATCCGATGGGACAGATGGAGGAGTTCGGGAAGATCCGAGGAAGCCAGTATCACGGCAACCCCCTGACGGGCCAGAGCAGCTACAGCATCATGAATATCCGATTTAGCACCGATATCCACCCCTTTGGTTGGTTCATCCAGAATGACAATCTCCGGCAGAGTGGACAGCCAGCGGCCGATGATGACTTTCTGCTGATTCCCTCCCGACAGATTGGTAATCTTGGATTCCAGATGAGGTATGGAGATATTCATCTCATCCACCACATCTCCTGTTTTGTCATCTTCCTTCCGGAAGCCGAGACCCTTTATTTTTCTCTCAATAAAGCGCTTGATATCTGCTGCAGAAATATTCTCCCTTACAGATCTGTTGGGGAAAATTCCGCTGACTTTTCTATCTTCAGTGACGAAGGCGACTTTGCTGTTAAACACATCTTTGGTGCTGATCGGATTGATTTCCTTTCCGTCAATAAACAGAGTGCCTTCCGAGGCTCTTAATCCGGTTATGGCTTCCACCACTTCCGTTCTTCCGGCACCGATTAAACCGGAAAGGCCGAGTATTTCTCCTTTCTTTACAGAGAAGGAGATATCTGTGAAATCATAGGAAGCCAGGTTCTCAACGCGCATGGCTTCTTCCTTTCGGGGTGTTCCGATATCTTTATCCATTTCACCAATGGACCGCCCCACCATAAGCTCTTCCAGAGCCAGTCGTTCAATATCCTTGATGGCACCGGTTCCTACCTGAAAACCATCCCGGAGAACAATGTATTTATCTCCCATGCGCATCACTTCATCCATAAAGTGGGAGATGAAAATAATGGCCACACCCTTTTCCCGGAGCATGTCCATAATCGTAAAAAGTTTTTCTCTTTCAGGTGATGTAAGGGACGTTGTCGGTTCATCCAGAATCAGAAGACGGTCCGAATGGAGAAGAGCCTTGGCAATCTCAACGATCTGCTGTTTTCCGGTTCCCAGTGAAGCGACTTTTGCTTTGGGATCAATATCCATCCCCAGAAAATCAAGCTGCTCCCCGGCTATCTGTTCGGCTTTTTTCCAGTCCACTTTGGCTTTGCTTCCCGGCAGGGAAGAAATACAGATATTGGCTGCCACAGAGAGGCTTGGAAACAGACTCAGCTCCTGATGTACAGCGGAAATACCATGCTCCATGGGAATAATGGTTTTCTGTACTGTTCCGTCAATCAGAATCTCCCCTGCAGTAGGCTCCAGCAGACCGCAGAGCATATTTTTCAGTGTTGATTTACCGGCACCGTTTTCACCAACCAGTGTGATGATCTCCCCCGGGTACACATCAAATGATACATCATTGACAACAGTCTTCGGACCGAAGGATTTCTTTAAATTTCTAAGTGAAAGAATAGGGGAGTCCCCTTGCTTTGACATTCTCATTACCCCTTGCTAGATTGAAACGGCGGTCACCCCGACTGTGAAGCCTGAAGTAACCGCCGTGTTATTTTTTAATTAAATCGAAATCTTAATCGAGAGACAGTTTCTGGTAACCCCAGATATTCTCTTTATTCTTCTCAATTTCTTCGGCGGTTGTGTAGAAATCTCCGGCGATGAGGTAGTAGTCACGTTTAACAGACTCGCCTTTTACCAGCATGTCGGCAAACTCGGCAGCTTTAACTCCGGTGGCATGACAGCCCATTACAACAACACCGTCACAGGTTCCGGCGATTACAGAATCACAGGCACCCTTTTCACCGTTGATACCGGCAACAACAACGTGTCCTTCTTCTCCGACTTTGTGCAGTTTTCCAAGGTCAGACAGAACAGTTTCAATTCCGGCTACGAAGAAACAGGCAGGAGCGAAAACACCGGCGATATCAGGTTCTGCCTGGAATCCGTCCTGTACAGATTTCAGAGCGATATCCAGCTGCCAGGCCCCGGTTGACGCCTGAACGATTTTAACGTTGGATGCAGATTTAAGACCATCGTTGAATCCGCGGCTTCTTTCAATTCCATTCTGGTCATTAAGAGCACCAAGCAGTTCAAGAACAGTTACATCACCCTTGTCTTTAAGGGCTTCTGCAAAATACTCACCACAGTACAGACCGTCTGAGTAGGAGTCGGGTCCAACGGAACAGTCGATAGCTTCACTTTCGGGAAGGTCACGGTCATAAGAAACAATGGGGATACCCGCTGATTTGGCTTTCATCAGAGCGACTTCGATAGTATCCATATCTACAGCACAAACAAGAAGGGCATCTACACCTTCATTCACCAGGTTCTCAACATCAGCATTCTGTTTCTGAGCATCACCATTGGCATTGTATTTGATTACCTTATAGCCTCTGGCTTCCGCTTCGCTGATAATTCCCATTACAGTCGCAATTCTACTGGGGAAGGCATTATCAATGGAAATTCCCATAACCTTTTCAGAGTCCTGCTGACCATTTGCAGCAACAGGCATAACAGCCATCAGTACCAGAGCAACAGTCATTACAATAGTAAGTACTTTTTTCATAATTCTCTTTCTCCTCTCTTGTTTTTGATTTATTTCAATGTCTGATTCATTTACGAAACAAACAATAAATCCGGATTTTTTTATCGATTAAGACCAGACGCAGAGCACTCGATAGATTGTCTACAATCAACATTAATACATCAACAGTGAGATGTTGTCAAATTCTTTTATAATTCAAATCCGGACCCGGTTTGCGAGGAGGTTGATTATTTTTTCACCAAGGTTGATTTTCTTTTTATCTTTGGAAGAGATTCCTCTATTTCAGAATAAAGAGTACAGAGAAGGCCGTCATACATCCCAATGCAAGGTTAACGGGGGCTGCTGTTTTCTCATCTTTCATAATCCTCTTTAACAGAGAACCGAATCCCGCCCAGAGGGAGATGCTCAAGGGACAGATCAGTAAAAACGCAAGAAGAATATAGAGAGCGGATTTCTCATACAGGTCCCCGGGCAGGGGATACACCGACATGGCTGTTATGGTCATGATATAGGCCTTGGGATTCAAATACTGGAACAGTGCCCCCTGAATGATACCCATGGGCTTGTCCACCTTATCATTCCCATTTTTCCTTTTCTGAGAAGGAAATGCTATTTTCACAGCCAGATACAGGATGTATCCGCTGCCGGCATACTTCAGGATTACCTGGATCTGCGGGAATGTCTGGAACAGATATCCCATTCCCATAGCAGACAGCAGTAGCTGACTGATGATTCCAAGAGTGATCCCTGCAATCAGAGGGAGAGTCTTCCGGTATCCGAAACGGGCTCCGGAAGCGGTCAGAAGCATATTGTTCGGACCGGGAGTGGCTGTCATGGTCACAGTAAAGAGAAGAACTGGAAAATAAATATTATTCATACATTCCTCCGGGAAAAATGATTTTCTTCAGAGTAGATCAGAACACACAACCATAACAGATACAATTTCTTGACATTTAGACCATAACAGATTTTACTTTCAGTATGATTACTTCAGAACAGAAGACACGTTTCAGATATGAAGAAATTGCAGACCATATGATTTCAGCCATTTGTGAGGGAACCATCTCCTACGGGAGCCGCCTCCCCTCTCTCCGTGTTGCCAGTCAAAGGTATAACTGTGCTGTCTCCGTTGTTCTCCAGGCCTATGAAATCCTTGAAATGAAGGGTTATGCCTATGGGGTTGAAAAATCGGGCTATTTCGTCCGTTCTCCCCTGAAAAGCCCCCTTCCCCAGCCTCACAAGGAGAAATATTATCTGAAGTCCGAAGATGCCACACCTCTGAATATTCTGGAGCGGGTCGTGGAAGCCGGCAATGATGACTCCATCATTCCTCTGGGCGCCGGAAATCCCCATGAAAGCCTGTTGCCGGTGAAAAGCCTCAAACAGAGTTTTCAGAGGATTCTCAAGGAAGAGAGCCACTGGATCAGTCAGTACAGTGATGAGGGAGGAAACAGGGAACTGAGAAAACAGATTGCCTCCATAATGCTCAACAGGGGAGTCTCTGCCTCCTCAAAGGATATTCTTATCACCAGCGGCTGTACCGAAGCCATAAGTCTGGCCGTACAAAGCTGCTCCTCTCCCGGTGATGTGATTGTTACCGAGAGTCCCGTATTTCCTGGGATAATTCAGATTCTGAATCAGCTGAAACGCAGAGTGATTCCCGTCCCCACATCCTCAGATGACGGTATGAATCTGAGTATTCTTGAAAATGTACTGGCTGAAGAGGAAGTGAAAGCTGTCATACTTACAGCCTTGTATCAGAATCCTCTGGGTTATGTTATGAAAGAGGAGAACAGAAGGCAGGTCATCCGGCTGGCTCATAAATTCCGGATTAACATCATTGAGGATGATATCTACAGTCAATGTTCCTTTCATCATAAGGAGGAGCGCCCTGTTAAAAGCTTTGACAGTGAGGGGGATGTGATCTACTGTTCCTCCTTTTCTAAAACGATCAGTCCCGGGATACGTCTGGGCTGGCTGATCGGTGGTAAAAAACATGAGAAATGCCGAAAACTGAAAATGGGGCTAACCCTGGGGGGTAATCCTCTGGTACAACAGGTGGTTGCAGACTATCTGAAAAGTCCCCGTTACAGCCGGAACATCCTTCACCTTCAAAAAGCGGCAGCCCGACAGGCAGCTGAGTTGAAACAGCTGCTCCTCTCCCATTTCCCCGAAGGTACGGCCATAACAGAACCAGCCGGGGGCTTCTATTTCTGGGTGGAACTACCCGGCAATACGGATACTCTGGAACTCTTTGAATCTGCCCTTGAAAGAGGAATCAGCATAGTGCCGGGTCAGGCCTTTGCCATCGGAGAGCGATACAGCAACTGCTTGAGAATCAGCTTTGCATCACCTATTACAGAAGAGACCAGACAGGCTGTAGCCCAGCTTGGCTCATTAATTAAACAAACCCCATGAGCTCGTGCCCTTGCCCTCAGCCAAACTAAACTCTACACTACAGTTATGGAATCAGCCAGCATTACAAAGACTCCCCTTTTGGGAATGAGTCCTGATGATATAAAAGAGATCTGTTCCCGTCTGGGAATGCCCCCGTTTACAGCAACTCAAATTACAGACTGGATCTATAAAAAAAGAGCCGCCTCCTTCGATGAGATGACAAACCTCTCCAAAAAAAACAGAGCCCTTCTGGAATCAGAATACAGTACGGGACGGACCCCTCCGGCAGAATATCAGAAATCGAAAGACGGAACGGTCAAATATCTGTTTTCCACTGAAAACAATCTTCATATAGAAGCCGTATATATACCTGAAGCAGACAGAGCGACCCTGTGCATCTCTTCACAAGTGGGCTGCAAGATGAACTGCAGCTTCTGCATGACTGGCCGGCAGGGTTTTCAGGGACAGCTTACGACAGCGGAAATCCTCAATCAGATCTTCAGCCTGCCCGAATTCGAAACCCTGACCAATGTTGTGTATATGGGAATGGGAGAACCTCTTGATAACCTGAAGCCTGTTCTGCAATCTCTTGAAGTGCTCACGGCAGAATGGGGACTGGCCTGGAGTCCGAAAAGAGTGACACTATCCACCATCGGGATTGTTCCAGCATTAGAAGAATTTCTTGAAAAGTCTCAGGTTCATCTGGCTGTGAGTCTGCATGACCCCTTCGGAGAAGAGCGGAAAGAGTTTATGCCGGTACAAAAAGCATATCCCCTCTCAGAAGTGATCAGCACTATCAAACGGTATGATTTCAGCAGACAAAGACGGGTTTCCTTTGAATACATAATGTTTAAAGGTGTGAATGACAGCCGCCGCCATGCAGATGAGGTTGTAAGACTGGTAAACGGATTAAAATGCCGATTCAACCTGATCCGATTCCACAGTTTTCCCGGCGCGCCCTTTGAGGGTTCGGATGATGAAACAATATTCCGCTTTCAGGACCGTCTGAAAGCAAAGGGTCTAACCTGTACAGTCCGGGCATCCCGGGGACAGGATATACTGGCCGCCTGCGGGATGCTGAGTACCGAAAAGAATAAGGAGAATGTACATTGAAAAAAAGCCTATTCATATTGCTCTTCATGATTATCTGCACGTCTCTTTATGCCAGAGACTGGGTCATTACCATCAAAGGCATACAGGATGAAAAAGGGGGAGACCTGCTGCTGGCGGTGTACCCCGGGGAAGAAGGATATATGGACCGCAGTAAAATTATCCATCACGACTCTATCCCCATTACATCCGACAAGATGACTTTTGTTGTCAAAGACCTCCCGCCGGGAGAGTATGCCTTTGCCATTCTCCATGATGAAAATGGTGACGGAGAAATGGAGATGGGTATGATTATGCCGAAAGAGGGTTTTGCATTCTCCGGCCAGAAACAGCCTGCAGGAAAACCTCCTAAATACAGGAATGCCTATGTCGTATATAAAGGTGAATCACTGAACAGCTCCGCGGTTATGAAGTATTACTGACAGAGCTTCAATCTAATATTGACAGATTCATCTGTTTTAGATAATATCCGTGAGTACCAATTGCCTGGATGGTGAAATTGGTAGACACGCTAGTTTCAGGGACTAGTGCTCGCAAGGGCGTGGAGGTTCGAGTCCTCTTCCAGGCATAAAAAAAGCTTTGATGACCTTCAGGTCGTCGAAGCTTTTTTTTTGCTCGTAGCTGGAAGAGGACTCGAACCGGATTTGCGGCTCCGAATACCTGGAGGAGCAACTTGCCAGGGATGGCAAGTTAGCAATGGAGGCAGGCTTGGAATGGACCGGGATGATCCCGGGACATGGAAAGCGAGTCCTCCTCCAGGCACTTTCTTAAAGCGTTACAGCTTAATAAGAGAAGGCTTTCCAATATGGAGAGCCTTTTTCCATATGCATGACGAACTCCAAAAGTTACACCAATTATTGTGGTATGAGACATGATTACATCCTGTTTAAACGCAAAGGCAAAAAGGTCTGGTACATCTATTACAACGAGAAAGACATCAGAAAATCCAAGTCAACAGGTAAAACCTTGAAGTTTAAAGCCGAGGAAGTTACCTACAACTTTATCCAGAAAATGAAGAATCCGAATAAGGATTTGACTCTGGCTGAGTTCACCTAGACTTTCTTTGACAGGCGAAAATACAACTGGATCAAAAGTCAGCATTCCAAGGGTCACAGTTTTTCAATTGATATGGCTCAGCAGAGATGAGGCCACCTGAAAAACTTTGTTCTTCCCAAGTTCGGCAGAGACCATTAAACTGAACTGAATATAATAGAGATTGAGAACTGAGCCTGTAAATTTTTCTGTGTAAAGCTCATTTCCAAATTAAAATCGCCCGTCGTATTCGATGGCGAACCTATTCATGGCAGGCTTCCAGTTTCGAAGCGGCATAGACCATTTCCTGGAGGCCTGCTCAATAGCCAGATAAATTATTTTAAGCGCAGATCCGTCATTAGGGAAGATCTTCCGATTCTTGATAGATTTTCGTATCACGCTATTCACCGATTCAATGGCATTAGTCGTGTAGATGATCCTGCGGATCTCATCCGGGTAATCAAATAAAGTGATGAGATTCTCCCAATTACGATACCAGCCTGCGCTAATCGAGGGGTACTGTGAATCCCACTTTTCAGCGAACAGATCCAGCTCCCGTTTGGCTTCCTGTTCTGAAATTGAGCTGTAAATCTTCTTTAAATCAGCGGTCACGGATTTCCGGTCCTTGTACGAGACAAACTTCACTGAGTTCCGTACCTGATGGACAATACAAAGCTGCACTTTGGTTTTGGGGTAAACGGTAGCGATCGCTTCA
>JAQQAM010000014.1 GCA_028532905.1 Spirochaetales bacterium | reverse complement strand
TGAGTGAAGGTTTCTATCTGGGAGACCGGGATAGATGGCGTGAGCCCTCTTCTATTTGTATCGATTCCCGGGAAGCCCGTACAGATTCATTGTTTGTTCCTCTGAAAGGGGAGAGAACCGATGGTCATCTTCATATTCAGTCTGCTCTGGAAGGGGGCAGTTCGGCCGTTCTGGTGGACCGTTTGTGGTCTGAGAGCCATTCCACCACCCTTCGTGACTGGGCTGACCGCTTTGATGTGATCTTTTTTCCGGTTCACGATACTCTGAAGCATATGCAGATACTGGCTGCCTCACACAGACAGCGTTTCAGCGATACCAGATTTGTGGGAGTCACCGGAAGTAACGGGAAAACCACAACAAAGGAAATGATTGCCTCCATTCTGGAGACCATGGGAAGTACATATAAGAATGAGGGAAATCTGAACTCTGAAATAGGTCTGCCCCTGACGGTTCTGAGGATGAACCGGTTTTACGAGTATGCCGTCCTGGAAATGGGTATTAATCATATTGGTGAGATGGATGTTCTGGTTGATGTGGCCCGTCCCGATACGGCTGTTATAACCAACATCGGAACTGCCCATATCGGTTATCTCGGCAGTAAAAGGCGTATTGCTGAAGAAAAAAGAAAAATATTTTCCCTTCAGGACGGGGAAGGCAGAGCCTTTGTATATGAGAACGAAAGCTTTGCTGATGTTCTGTTTGAGAATGTGAAGGGAAAGAAGCTCCGTTTCGGGGAAAAATCAATCCCTGAGCTGAATGAAGTTGTTGATCTGGGTCTGGAAGGGCAGAAACTGGTATTTACCGACTGTACCGTCACTCTCGCTCTTCCCGGGATCCATAATCTGAATAATGCACTGGCTGCTGTAGCTGTGTGCAGAAGTCTGGGAGCAGACTGGGACCATGTCAAAGAGGGTCTTGAAAAGCTTTCAGCCGTTTTCGGGCGCAGTGAAGTGCTTAAAGGGAAAGTCGACATTATTCAGGACTGCTACAATGCCAATCCTGATTCTGTCATGGCTGCCGTCCGGATGCTTATGGATCTTCCCTGCAGCGGAAGGCGTCTTCTGGTGCTGGGTGATATGCTGGAACTCGGTGAAGAGAGTCATACTTCACATACACAGCTCGGCAGGGCGTTGACCGACAGCCCTGTGGATGGTGTATTCTTCTTCGGGCCTGAAATGAAGGCCGCTGCCCATGAGTACGGACTGAGCGGAAAGAGTGCTTTTTATACCGACGACTACAGCACTCTTGAACAGGAAGTCCTCAGGGTGGCGGAAGAGGGAGATCTTCTCCTTCTCAAAGGGTCCCGGGGAATGGAGCTGGAACGATTGACAGCCCCTCTTCTGGAGGAGCTGTCAAGTGAATCTGCCTGATTAGAGCTTTCTTCTCAGGCTGTATAAAATCTTAAATAGGCTTTCTGCTTAAGCAGGGAGCATTCGATGTTCGGGAGGGGACATGTTAGAAGCGTTGTTTTATCCGCTTGTAGAGTATTTTTCATTTTTTAATATTTTCAAGTATATAAGTTTCCGCTCGGCTTATGCCGCGGTAACAGCTCTCCTGATCTCCTTTATGTTCGGCCCCCGGGTGATCCGGATGCTGACCAGGCTGAAGCTGGGACAGGAGGTCAGAAATGACGGCCCTGAAACCCATCTTTCCAAAGCAGGGACTCCCACCATGGGGGGCGTTCTGATTGTTCTTTCGGTCAGTGTCGCCGTGCTGTTGTGGCAGGATCTGAGTGAATTCTATTCCTGGGTTACTCTGATTGCCCTTGTGGGCTTCGGTGTACTGGGATTTCTTGATGATTATCTTAAAATTTCACGGAAAAGTTCTGAAGGTCTGCGCTCGGGGCTTAAGCTCTGGGGCCAGCTTATTATTTCCACAGTGATCATGGTTGTACTGTATCTGTTTCAGAATGATCATACCACACTCCTGTATCTTCCCTTTTTCAAGAATCCGGTCCTGGATATGGGACTGCTTTATATTCCCTTCGGTGTTTTTATGCTGGTGGGGTTTTCCAATGCCGTGAATCTGACAGACGGTCTGGACGGTCTGGCGACGGGTTTGATGATTATGGCTTTAATTGCTTTCACAGCAATAGCTTATCTTTCAGGGCATGCCGTGTTTGCAGAGTATCTTCAGATCCCGTTTCTGAAAGGCTCCGGCGAGCTGACGGTTGTTACCCTGGCCATGCTGGGCGCCTGCGTGGGGTTTTTATGGTTCAATTGCCATCCTTCGGAAATTATGATGGGGGATACAGGCAGTCTCTCCATGGGCGGATTTCTGGCGACCCTTGCACTGATTCTTAAAAAAGAGATTCTCCTGGTCATTATCGGCGGTGTTTTTGTTATTGAAACTGTATCGGTCATGATTCAGGTGTATTCTTTCAAAAAAACAGGGAAAAGGGTCTTTAAAATGGCTCCTATTCATCACCATTTTGAGCTTTCCGGATGGGCGGAGAGCAAGGTAGTTACAAGGTTCTGGATTCTGGGCGGTATGTTCGCAATCCTGGGGCTTTCCACACTGAAAATCCAGTAAAAAAGGGATAAGACGATACAATGAGACGGTTTGAAGCCGATCGGATGGTAAACAGAATGAGCGACTCCGGCCTGTTGGCTGTTATGGTTCTTTTAACAGGAACCGGTGTGAGTGCTCTGTTCTCGGCTTCCTACCATTTCGGAACCGTTGCCGCCGGCGATCCCTTCTATTTTTTCAACCGTCAGATCATCTGGATTATCCTGGGTTCTGTTTTCAGCATCATCTTGAGCAGAATCCCTCTGGAACTGATTCGCAAACTGACAGTTCCCCTGGTTGTATTTACTATTTTTCTGAATGTTCTCACCTATGTCCCCGGGATTGGAAGCACCTCCGGAGGAGCACAAAGGTGGATAGAGATAGGAGGCAATTCATTCCAGCCCAGTGAACTGGTCAGAGTGTCTCTGGTTCTGTATGTGGCCCATATTCTTGAAAAGAAAAAAGACAGAATGGGTGATTTTGTCAATTCCATTCTTCCTGTTCTTATCATGTCTGTTGTGATGACGGGAATTGTCTATTTTCAGAATGATTTTTCCTCAGCCATATATGTCTTCCTGCTGGCCATTATTATGCTCTTTCTGGCAGGAATCGGCTGGCATTATATCTCTTTCGGTACAATAGCCGTTGTTCTGGTGGCTATTCCCATGGTTCTGGCAAAACCCTACCGGATGGAGCGGATAAGGTCCTGGCTCAGCCCTATGGCTGATCCTTCGGGTGCCGGTTATCAGCTGTTGAAATCCAGAATGGCTCTGCAGAACGGCAGTCTGCTGGGCCGGGGGCTCGGTCAGGGGCAGATAAAGCTGGGAGGACTTCCTGCTGCCCATTCAGATTTTGTTTTTGCTGTTGTGGGAGAAGAGACCGGGTTCGCCGGAATTCTGTTTATTCTGCTCCTGTTTCTTATTTTTGCCCTGAAAGGCTATTCCGTGGCTCTGAACAGTTCCAGCTGTTATGTGAGACTGGCTGCCTTCGGGCTGACCTCTTCTGTCTATTTTCAGGTTCTGATCAATGCGGCTGTTGTCTGCGGCGCCCTGCCGGCAACAGGCATTCCTCTCCCCCTGTTTTCTGCGGGGGGGACGTCCACCCTGGTTACCCTGGGGATTTTCGGGCTGCTGATCAATTTTTCAAGATACAAGGCTAAAGACAGGGAGGTCATCTGTGGCGGTTGAAGCAGCAGGACGCCCTGCAGCCCTGAAAGTAAGAAAAATACTCTCTCTTCTGATCCTTCTGGTTCTGCTGGTTCTGCTGATACAGCTTTTCTTCCGTTTCTTTATTCTGCCCAGAACGGCTATTTCCCGAATTCTTCTGGAAAGCACCCTGAATCTGAGTGATGCTGACCTTCTGGCTCTGGGGGGAATTACGGGGACAGAAAACTATATTTCCCTGGATACGGAAGAGATCAGTAAACAGTTTGAGAGTTCTCCTCTGAA
>JAQQAM010000013.1 GCA_028532905.1 Spirochaetales bacterium | reverse complement strand
TACAGTCAGACCGGGACAGGCCGATTTTACATCCATCAGATCCTGGAGGGAGCCGGAAAAATAATCCGGTTCTGTAAGAACACTGACGTTGCCAGCACCCTTTTTCAGATAGAGGGCCGCCTGATCCGCAGCGGAGGGAATCTCATCGATTCTGCCTTTGGAAGGGCTGCTCCGCTTTACTTCACAGATCAGCATTCCATCTCTGGCAAAGGGGGTAAGGGGCTGCTGCCGTTCCTCGGGTACAGAAAACCCTTCTTCATATCCTAAAGCATTCAGGCGCAGCTGCCGTTTATCTGCAATTTCCCTGCGGATATCCTTCATCCCTGATTATCCTTGTTGATCTGACGCAGCTGTTTTACCAGTTTGACCACACTGCCGTCGGCCAGAGCTTCCTTTGCCATGGCATAGCCCTGTTCTATGGAGTCAGCTTTGCCGTAGACATAGGCGGCGGCTCCTGCATTCAGACAGCAGGCTTCAGCGCAGGCTTTGCTGCCCTGGCCTTTCAGTATGGCCACTGCCATCTTTGCATTCTCTTCGGCACTGCCGCCGTCCAGATCATCCGTCGTAAAGCCGGATATCCCCACAGAAGCCGGATCAAACACCGTATCCGTTTCAATACCGTCCTGATTGATAAAAAACACCCTGCTGGGAGCGGCCGGAGAAATCTCATCCAGGCCGTCCTGGCTGTGTACGGTCATCACTCTCTGCACACCCAGAAGACGGGCGGCCCGGGCCATGACAGGGCAGAGGTCCGGGTCATAGACACCGATCAGCTGGCACTCGGCTTCTGCCGGATTGGCAAGGGGCCCCAGGAGATTCATAATCGTTTTTATGCCCATTTCTCGTCTCACAGGGGCGGCATGGCGCATGGCTCCATGGAAAATCGGGGCAAAAAGAAAGGAAAATCCTGTCCGGGCAAGGATATCCGCGGCCTGTTCGGGTGATGTTTCCACAGGAATCTTCAGACTGCTGTAGAACTGGGAACTGCCGCTCTTGGAACTGACAGCCCGGTTACCGTGTTTGGCGACGGGAATACCCATGGACGCCGTAATCAGGGCGGAAAAGGAGGATATATTGAATGTTCCCCGTCCGTCTCCTCCGGTTCCGCAGGTGTCTATTGTTTTTCCGGGCACTATGACGGACTGTTTCTTTTTCCGGAGTATCCGGGCGCAACCGGCCACTTCATGGGCTTTGATGCCCTTGGCATTCAGGGCTGTGAGCATGGCGGCAATAAAGGCCTCGGAAAGACTGCCTTCCGTCAGCTCATCCATAAAGTTCTCGGCTTCTTTTTCTTCCAGATCATGTCCGGCCAGAAGTTTTTTCAGTAGACCCGGTTTATCCAGGGGCTCCCTCTTGTATTTGAGGAAATTCTTTAAAAGGGTATGTCCCTCTTCGCTGCCGATGGACTCGGGATGAAACTGAACCCCTTCCAGAACAAAGGATTTGTGACGTACACCCATAATCTCTCCGTCTTCAGAAGTGGCTGTCACTTCCAGAGATTCAGGCAGGCTGGACGCTTCCGCCGCCAGAGAATGGTACCGGGTGAATCGGGCCGGGGAGGGGATGTTACGGAAAATACCCTTACCGTCGTGGCTCATGGGTTCCACTTTTCCATGAACGATTCGCGCCGCTGAAACAATATTACCCCCCAGAGCCTGTACAATGGTCTGATGACCCAGACAGATTCCCAGAATGGGAACTTTACCGGCAAAATGCTTTACCACATCCAGAGAAATTCCCGCATCCTCAGGACGGCCGGGACCGGGAGAAAGGATGATCCTCTCGGGATTCAGGTTGGCCAGCTCTGAAAGAGTTATCTTGTCATTCCGGAAAACCTGAATATCCTCGGAGCTGATCTCCTTCAGATACTGGTAGACATTGAATGTGAACGAATCGTAGTTATCAATAAGGGCTATCATACTTCCACTCCTGCAGCCAGGGCCATGGCCCTCATCTTTTCTTTAGTCTCTTCCACCTCTCTCTCGGGTGTTGAATCATATACGATGCCTCCCCCGGCCTGAAGATAGAGAAAATCATCCTTCTTCAGGGCGGAGCGTATGGTAATGCAGCTGTCCAGAGAGCCGTCGCAGCCGAAATAACCCACCAGGCCGGCATAAAAGCCTCTGTTGATCTTCTCCAGTTTTGAGATTGTCTTTATAGCCTGAATCTTAGGGGCTCCCGAGACAGTTCCGGCGGGGAAGGTCGCCCGGATTACATCTCCTGCTGTGACCCCCTTCCTGATTTTTCCGGTCACTTCCGAAACGATATGCATCACCTTGGAGTAACGCTCTATGATCATCATCTCCGTTATGTCGATGCTTCCCGCGTCACAGACCCGTCCCAGATCGTTCCGGGCCAGGTCTACAAGCATAAGGTGTTCGGCTTTCTCTTTCTCATCGGCCAGAAGCTCCTTCTCAAGGGCCCGGTCTTCTTTTTCATTCTTTCCCCGGCGTCTTGTACCGGCGATGGGGCGGATAATGGCTTCCCCATGATCCACTTTAACATGGACTTCGGGAGAGGCTCCCAGCAGCTGATAGCTGTCAAAATCAAGATAAAACTGATAGGGAGAGGGGTTGCTGGAACGGAGGTTCCGGTAGGCATCCATGGCAGTCTGCTCTGTATGGACGGTCAGCCGTCTGGATGGGACAGCCTGAAGCAGGTTCCCCTTGATAATCTCCTGTCTCAGGGTTTCCACCATCTCCCTGTAATCCTTCTCATTGTCCGGATCGGGAAGGAGGGTTCCCTTGCTGCTGTTGTTCTGTTCGGCAAGATAATTGAAGTTGTAATCGAAAATCTTATCTTTTACCGCTGAAACGGCTTTTTCCAGATCCACTTCAAAATCGGGATAGTTCAAACCGATCAGGGTGATTTCGTCTGTGTAGTGGTCAAATACAAGAACCACATGTCCGAAGATGAATTCTCCCAGAGGAAGTCCAAGAGCATCATCCCTGTCAACAAAGGTTATATCGTCACAGTAGGCGGCAAACTCGAAGGACAGAAAACCGATCCCCCCGGAGGGAACAGGAAACTCTTCTTCCACATCCTCATGATAGGACGCCAGTTTCTGAAGGACATGCAGGATATCTTCATTACTGTGATTTATCCTGTCCTTTCCTTTTCCCGACTGCCGGTAAACGACATCTTTTTCCTGAATAATCCGGAAGGCCTCATCCACAAGAAGTATGGAGTAGCGGGAGTGTCCTCCGGAAAGAGAGGAGGATTCCAGCAGGCAGCGGGCATTCAGCTTTATGGCCAGAGCACAGGGGGTGAACTTGTCCCCGGGCACCTTTATCCTGTAATAACGGTTGTCTAAGTCATTCATCTTGCGTCCTAAGTGTTTCTATTGAAAGAAACGTTTTTATGTATAGAAACATATAGGATGCTGCTGATTCTGTCAATAGAAACACTGCTCTTTTTTTTCGGAGAACTCTACTGGATTACTGTTTCTTTGGGAGGAGCGTTCCCTGATGACGGGGGGGCACTGCCTCCGGATTTGTTTTTACCTGCAGGAAGTTTTGTAAAAAAATTCAGAAACAGGCCGTAGAAGGCACCGCACAGGCCGCCTACAATATGGGACATCTGGGATATATCATCATTCTTGAAAATATTCAGAAACTCCTTCACAAGATACAGTCCCAGAACGGCCAGGAAGGAAATGGGTATCTCCTTTTCTCTGGAGCCCGCGAAGGACGTGAGGAGGATCATCATAAAGGCTATGCCGCTGGCTCCCAGAAGTTCTGTGGGGAAAAACAGGGCATTCAGCAGACCGTTTATGAGAGTTGTTATAAGCATCATAAAGGCCACCTTGCCAGAACCGTATTTATCTTCCAGAACAGGTCCCAGAAGAAGAATGAAAGTCAGGTTCTGCAGCAGATGATCCCAGTTGGCATGACCGAAGCTGTGGGTCAGGAGACGGATGTAGGCAGGAAAATCATCCAGCTGAAAGGTGAGGGCTCCTTCGGCGGTGAATACGCCCTGAACCAGGCCCGGGACCAGATATTGATCACAAATCAGAATAAAGGTGCAGATCAGTCCGAAGGACAGGGATATGGGGGCATTGTATTTTAATCTCATTGCTTGACAGTCTCCTGTTACGATTGTCGGCTTCTGACAGAGATATTTTAGTACTTCCGAAGACAGAAAGGCCGGCCGGTTCCTCCTCCGGCTATAGGGGTGCTGATAATGTCCTGTACTTTGATGTGATCTACTTCAGTATCAGTTCCACAGGACAGTGATCGCTGCCGAACACTTCCTGGTGAATCAGAGAATCTTCCACATGATCCATAAAACCGTCATTTACACACCAGTAGTCCAGGCGCCATCCCACATTCTTTTCCCGGGCCTTCATTCTGTATGACCACCAGCTGTACTGCTCCGGTTCCTTATGAAAGACTCTGAATGTATCGGTATAGCCGTTCTCTGTAAATTTATCCATCCAGGCCCTTTCTTCGGGCAGATAGCCGGGATTCTTTTCATTGCTTTTGGGATGGGTCAGGTCAATGGGTTTGTGGGCTACATTGAAGTCGCCGCAAATCAGCACATTGCCCCCGGCACTCACAATGCTGTCTGCTTTTTCTTTTAATGCCTCATTGAAGCGGATTTTGTAATCCAGACGCTTGCCTTCGTGCTGGGAATTGGGAAAGTAGCAGTTGATCACGGTATAGTCTTTGAAGGCGGCTACCAAGGCCCGTCCTTCGGCATCAAACTCGTCAATGCCCAGAGGCTCTACAGAGACAGGTTCTTCTCTGGAATAAAGAGCGACGCCGCTGTACCCTTTTCGTTGGGCAGAGATAAAATAACTGTGATATCCCTCTCTTTCCAGAAAATGAGGCTTTAACTGCTCCTCCTGAGCCTTGGTCTCCTGCAGGCAGAGTATATCCGGTGCGAAACTTTCCATCCATTCAAATAATCCCTTGCCTTCTGCTGCTCTTATACCGTTAACATTCCAGGATACCAGTTTCTTCATTTTCACCTCTTTGAACCTTAGTGCATCGGATTTTTCAATCAGATTGTCTTAAAAGAGATTAAACTATAAACATTTTTTCTCCGGGAATAAAGATTATTTCAGCAATTCTATTGACCAAAGCCCGGCTTGGGTCTACGATACGCGTAATGAACAGGCAGTCAGATATGTATATATACATCAATCTCAGTGCAGCGGCAGCGGCGGCATTCCACAGGGGAATCGCTGGCTGACGGGTTCAAAAATGTCAAATACGCCGTGGTTCCTCAGGGATCACGGCTTTTTTTTTGTTAAATCAAGCTGTATCCCCCATAATCCATGGTGGAAGGAAAAAGGAATGAGAAGAAATATAGTCTGGGAGGGAGCCGATCAGCTCCATTACGAAATTCGTGAAATAGTAGGGACTGCACACGGTCTTGAACAACTGGGAGTGGATGTAATTTACGAAAACATTGGTGACCCGGTGCAGAAGGGTGAAGAAATTGCTCCCTGGATAAGGGA
The DNA here is from genome assembly GCA_028532905.1 of Spirochaetales bacterium. Taxonomy (GTDB): domain Bacteria; phylum Spirochaetota; class Spirochaetia; order DSM-2461; family DSM-2461; genus Oceanispirochaeta. The sequence goes on along the minus strand of JAQQAM010000013.1, from coordinate 6,256 downwards.
TATCATTACCGGTCTGGCTTCAGAAAGCAGATCCTATGCCTACACCGCAACAGAGGGAGACAGAGCCACACGCTCCTTTCTGGCTGAACATGTCAACAAAAGGGGAGGCTGTCAGATTACAGAAGAGGACCTTCTCTTTTTTAACGGTCTGGGTGATGCTGTCTCTACAGTATTTGCCTTTCTGAAACGGGAAGCCCGGGTCATCGGTCCCTCTCCGGCTTATTCAACCCTCTCTTCAGCAGAAGCGGCTCATTCAGGTTATAACCATACCACCTATAAGCTGGACCCGGAAAACAACTGGATGCCCGATCTGGAGGATCTGGAAAACAAGGTGCGGTATAACGATTCAATAGCCGGTATTCTTCTGATCAATCCGGACAATCCCACAGGAGCGGTTTATCCCCCTGAAGTGCTGAAGCAGATTGTGGATATTGCCAGACGGTATGATCTTTTTGTCATCAGTGATGAGACCTATGCCCATATTGTGTACAACGGCGGCATTCCCTGTCACCTGAGCGAGGTGATCGGTGAGGTCCCCGGCATAGCCATGAGAAGCATAAGCAAGGAATACCCCTGGCCCGGCGGACGCTGCGGCTGGCTTGAGATCTTCAATCGTCACCGGGACGGGAATTTTGACAGCTTTATACAGACTCTGATCAATGCCAAGCGCCTGGAAGTCTGTTCCACAACCTTACCCCAGCTCTCCATTCCCCTGGTTATGGGAGATCCGCGGTACAGGGAACATCTTGACCGGAGAGCCAATCTCTTTGCCAGACGGGCAGTGGAAGCGGTTGAAATTCTGAATAAGGTGGAGGGGGTGAAGGTCAATCTGCCCCGGGGGGCATTCTATCTGACCGTACTGATTGATCCGGAGGCCATGTCCCGCTTTAAACCACTGCCCATGAAACAAGAGGTGGTGGAGTATCTGGCTGAGCCCATGGCCAAAGCTGCTGCTGATAAAAAACTGGTTTATAACCTGCTGGGAGCCACCGGCATCTGTACGGTCCCCTTAAGCGGTTTCTGTTCAGACCTTCCCGGATTCCGGGTGACCCTTCTGGAAAATGATGATGCAAAGAGGATCAGGATCTGGGAGACACTGAAAGAATCCCTGTCGGCAATGCTGTCAGAATGATACAGAGACAGTTATGCTGCCGGAAGGAAGCCGGTTGGGTGAAGATTTTTTAACTTGCTGACCCGATAAGGGGAGGCTATACTTACTGACAGTTAATAAATCAGGAAAGCCTTTGAATATTGCTGTTTTTCTATCGAACATCTCCTATCCTCTGGGAAAAGCTCTTTTTGACGGGATACAGGCGGCTTCCACGGAAACCGGAGACCGCCTGGTCTGCCTCCTGGGCAGTCCGGTTGTCAGAGACAGACACTATCCCATGTATAAACTGGCTCTGGGGAGTGACATTGACGGACTGATTATCTACGGCGGAGGAATGGGACAGTTTGTCAGTGAAGATGAGCTGGCGGGTTTCCTTAAAATCTTTGCCGAAAAACCCATCCTCAATGTGGGGTATAAGGTTGAGGGCTTCAATAACCTGGGTATTGATAATTACAGCGGCATGAAAGAAATCATCCTGCACCTGGCTGCTGTCCATGGGCACAGGAATATTGCCTTTGTCCGGGGGCCCGAACATCACCCGGAATCCATGGAGCGTCTGAGAGCCTATAAAGATGTTCTTGAGATGTATAATATCCCTTTCGATCAGGATCTTGTCATTCCCGGTGATTTCAGCCCTGAATCCGGACGGGCTTCTGCCGGGCCTCTTATCAGGCTCCTGGCTAAAAAAAGAATTACGGCTGCCGCTTTTGCCTGCGATACAATGGCCGCCGCCTCCATCAGGGAGATGACCCGCCGAGGCGTGTCTGTCCCCCATGATCTGGCGGCAGTTGCCTTCGATAACTCGGATGAAGCCATCTCCCATCTTCCCGGTTTAACAACAATAGATCAGCGTATTCACAACCTCGGCAGGGAAGCTTTGTTCAGGATGAGGGAGATTGTTCGGGATAAAGTAAGCACAATGGATGTCACAATGTCCGTAAAATCTGTGTTTAGAGATTCCTGCGGCTGTATCCCTGATATGATCCGGAGGGTGACCGAAGCTTCCAGTGAGAGAGAGCACAGCGGCATTCCCCTGCATCCCAGAATCCTGTCAAAACTGAATCCTGAAGATCAGCAGCAGATGGAAACCTTGTTACAATCCGACCTGAGGGGGAAGACTAAAAACAGTTTTATTGAATACCTTTCGACCAACCGGGATGTTACCGATTTCTTCAACTCTTCCGCACCCGGCGGTTTTCCCCTGCGCCGCTTTCAGGACTATATTTCTGACTACCGCCTCCATTACAAAGACAGTTCCCGAAAAGAACTCAGGGACGGTATGGATCATATTCTCCATCAGCTGAGAGTCTTTATTCATATGCAGACAGAGTATGCCATGACAAACCGGAGGGTCCAGGCGGATCATCTGATGAGAACCATGAATATGATTTCCAATGAGTTTATTTCTGCCTCCGGCTTTGAAGAGATCAAAAAACTCCTGGACTACCATCTGCACAGTTATAAAATTGAATCCTGCGGGATTTCCCTTCTTGACCGGAAGGATTACAAGGAGTATTCGGTTGAGTATCTCTTCCCTCCTTTTCAGAAGATAATCCAAATTCCCTTCAGGTACAGTACACAAAGAATGATCCCCGATGAGCTGTATCCATTTCTGAAGAAGGGAAAAAGCCTGATGCTCCGGCCATTGTTTGCCAGAAACCAGTACTGGGGTTTTATGTATTTCCTTTTTGAGGAGAAACTCTCCGTCAATGACGGTGTTTTTATGGAGTCCCTCAGCTCTCAGATTGCCTCATCCCTGTATCAGATTCAGCTGATGCAGGAAAGAAATAAAGCGGAAGAGAATCTTCTGAAAGCCTACAGCGGACTGGAAGAGGCCAACAGACAATTGTCGGATCTGTCCTTCCGGGATGAACTGACAGGTCTGTACAACAGACGCGGTTTTATGGAGCTGGCGGGAGCAAAACTCGCAGAGTGCCGCTCCAGTGACTGCAATTTCCTCCTGCTCTACGGAGATCTGGATGGTTTGAAGATCATCAATGACTGCTACGGACATAAAGAGGGCGACTATGCCATCAAATCGATTGCCTCTATCATTCAGACCTGCTGCAGGGACAGCGATATCATTGCCAGGCTGGGGGGAGATGAGTTTGTGGCATTGATTCCGGGAGTACCGGTCCATTATAAAGAAATCCTCAAAGAAAGACTCAAACATTCAGAAGAGGAACTGAACAGGACACATGACAAACAGTTTGATATCTCCTGCAGTTTCGGTATGATTCTGAGAAGCGACGCTCCTGATGATGAACTACCTTCTCTCATGGCCAGAGCCGACAAGCTCCTGTATGCAAACAAACGGGTAAAAAAACAGGCCAAAAAATAGTAAAAAAAGCAGCCCTGATCTCCTGACTTCTGCAAAAGAGAACCGCATCCGGATCGTATTTCCGGTCATCAGGAGAATGCCGCCCCCTTTTCCATGAACCTGTCACCCCCTATAATAAGGTCATGAGTAAGTTGAAAGTAATGTTTGTCTGTCTGGGCAATATCTGCCGGTCCCCCCTGGCTCATGCGGTATTTGAAGATATGGCCGCCCGGGAAGGGCTGGATGTGTTTACCGAATCCTGCGGAATGGGTGCCTGGCATGTGGGAGAGCCTGCGGATGCCAGGATGAGGCGTACGGCAAAAGACCGGGGGGTGACCATAAATCACTATGCCCGGAGATTTGAGCCTTCCGACCTGGATGAGTATGATCTGATTATTCCCATGGACAGGAGCAATATGAAAGATCTGAAACGCTATGCCCGTCCCGAACATATGGATAAAATCCATCTCATGAGAGAGTGGGACCCTGAAGGGGGAACGGAAGTGCCCGACCCCTGGTACGGAGGTCCTGAAGGGTTTGAAACGGTGTATGATATTGTGGAGAGGAGCTGCCGTGCTCTGGTGGATGATCTGAAAAAAGGTAAGGTATAAATGGACACTCCTGTACCCCTGTTTGACTCTCTGAATGATGCCCTTGCTGCCGTTGAATCGCCGGGCTGTTCTGTTTCGGGTGAACGGGGTGTGGGAGGCGGCTGTATCAGCAGCTGCGGAATACTGACCCTGGATACGGGCCGCAGGCTGTTCATAAAACGGAATGGTACCGGGGGGCTGGATATGTTCTGCCGGGAGGCCGCCGGTCTGTCGGCCCTGGCTGTTGTTGACGGGGCTCCCGGAGTGCCTCAGGTGCTGGCGGCCGGAACAGACGGCAGTTTTTCATTTCTGTTGATGGAATATCTGGAATCAGCCTCCCGAGGCAGCCGTTTCTGGGAGACCTTCGGCCGGGCTCTGGCTCTGATGCATCAGAACGGCCGTTCCGGAGCCTGCGGTTTTCACGAAGACAACTATATCGGCGCCAGTCCCCAGCTGAACACAGCCCTGGAAGACTGGATCGATTTTTTCCGGATACGCCGCATTGAGTATCAGCTGAAAATGGCCAGGGACAGAAGGCTGGCAGACCGTTCAATGACTGAACTTGTGAGCCGGGTTATGGAGCGTCTGGACCGGATTCTGATTCCCTGCGACAGTGGCGGGGCCAGTCTGCTTCACGGAGATCTCTGGTCGGGAAATTATATTACAGGACCTGCTGGAGAAGCCTGTATTATCGATCCGGCGGTTTATTATGGCCACCGGGAAGCTGATCTGGCCATGACCCGCCTCTTCGGAGGTTATGATCCCGCTTTCTACAGTGCTTATAATGAGGCCTGGCCCCTTGAACCGGGAGCCGCGGAGCGCTCAGATCTCTACAATCTTTACCATATGCTGAACCATCTGAATCTTTTCGGCGGCAGTTATGCCGCCTCTGTTCTCAGTATTGCCCGAAAGTACAGCTGATCCTTCGTCTGTATAGAGACGAAGGTTCTAGTGCTTTTTCCAGAAATAGGGGGTAAAGAGAACCAGAACGGTATAAATCTCAAGACGACCCATCATCATCGCCAGGCTGAGGAACCATTTAATTCCCGGCTGGAAAAAAGAATAGTTCATTGTAGGACCCACCAGATTGAAACCGGGGCCGATATTGCCGACGGTTACCAGTGCGGTGGAAAAGGAGCTGAGAATATCATATCCTCCCCCTGCCACAACTACTGTGGTCACAAGGAGACTCAGGATATACAGGAACACAAATCCCGTTATGACGGAGATTATATCCTTGCGGACGACCATCTTGTTCAGGCGCAGGTGAAAAACACCCCGGGGATAGATGAGGCGTTTCAATTCTCTTGTGGACAGCTTGAAAAGGGTTACTATACGAACCACCTTCATACCGCCCCCTGTAGATCCGGCACAGCCCCCGATGAACATCATCAGAAAGAGAATGATTTTGCTGAAAGCAGGCCACAGGTCATAATCGGTTGTGGCATACCCGGTGGTTGTAATGATGGAAGCCACCTGAAACGCCGCATACTGCAGACCCTCGGAAAAACCGTCATACACATCGTGCCGCAGCAGGGAGACTGTAATCGCCAGGGAGGCGACGGCAAAAATCCCCAGATAGGCTTTCATCTCCGTATCGATGAGAACATCTCTGATCCGGCCTGTGAGCAGTTTGAAATACAGGGCAAAGTTCAACCCCGCCATGACCATGAAAATGGTAATGACCCAGTGTATCCAGGGAGAATCATAATATCCCACGCTTGTGTTTTTGGGAGAAAACCCTCCTGTGGCCATGGTTCCGAAGGTATGGGTCAGAGAGTCAAAAAGGTTCATTCCCCCGATCATAAGAAGGAGGGTTTCCAATAGGGTCAGTCCCAGATAGATAAACCACAGATACTTGGCCGTATGGGCAATTTTAGGGGTAATCTTATCAACTGAAGGACCGGGAGCCTCCGCCTTGAGAAGCTGCAGTCCTCCAATTCCCAGAAGAGGGAAGATCGCAACAGTCAAAACAACAATACCCATACCGCCCAGCCAGTGGGTCAGGCTTCTCCAGAAAAGAATCGAGTAGGGAAGGCCTTCAATGGCGGTCAGTATGGATGCCCCGGTTGTGGTGAAACCGCTCATGGTTTCAAAATAGGCATCCGTGTAGCTGGGAATGGCTCCTGAAATATAAAAGGGGAGTGCTCCCAGAGCCGAAGCTGATATCCAGGAAAGGGAGACCAGCATAAAACCGTCCCGCGGACTTAAGACTCGGTCTCTGTTGCTGCGGGT
>JAQQAM010000012.1 GCA_028532905.1 Spirochaetales bacterium | reverse complement strand
CCGCTGTGAACGGCGGGTCGTATGGGAAATCAGAACATCGGTGATGACACAGCTGATACCCTGCCAGGTGTATCTGAACCGCCTTTCGGATTTCCTGTTTGTGTCCGCCCGGTACTGGGAGCAGATTTCAGAAGAGGAGTGAATTCTCCCTGAGGGTTTTCAGCAGTACCGACGCCATAAGAGCCGCCCCTTGCCGGTTGGGATGAGCCCCGTCGATGCTGAGCCGGAGCCCCCGTTCCCGGCAGAGTGTCTCTTCTCCTGTCTCTCTAATTCTCAGAGCATCCCTTTCAAAATCTGCGGGAGCCTTAAACAGCCAGCTGCCGGGAGCCTCGGGACCGCAGGAGTCGGAATCTGACTTCTGTTCCAGAACGTTTTCTGACAGGATTTTTTCAGCCCCTGCAGCAAGATCAGCGATGACGCACTTAAACAGGGCGCTGTCTGATTCCCGGCATGCGGTCCGGATCACTGCGTTGTATGCCTCTCTTTTTCTGTTCAGACCGCTTGTCAGATCTTCTCCCAGGAAGGGGATGGTACAGAGCAGGACAACAGGGATTCCCCCGTCCATGGCAGAGCCCAGCAGCAGATTCAGCTGTGTTCGGAACGCACTCACTGAGGCAGCGGGAACCGAACCATGACGGCGGAGCTTTCTGATAAAGGGGTCCCAGTGGAGTCCCTGATTCTGCATGTGAGGCAGCAGAAGATCATTGGCACCGCCCTCGATGACTAGTATAGAGGGCGCCTTGTTGCTCTGAAGGTAATGTTCCAGTTTTACCCGGAGACCGGCTATTGTAAAACCATTCTCCCCCAGATTGATCAGACTGTATTCTTCCAGAATTTTATTCTGCGTCAGAAGCTTGAAATAGGAGCTGCCGATGGTTCCGGCTGTCAGGCTGTCTCCTAGAAAAAGTATTTCTTTTCTCACGGCATAAACCTCATTGTCCTGTCTGTTTCCAGCTGTTTGTGATCCGGCTGCCCTGTTCAGAATCTCTGTTGATTCTGATCCAGACATCCAGGTCCTGCTGCATCTCTTCCACATGGGAAATCAGGCCGATAATTCTTCCTTCCCGGCTCAGTTCTCTGAGGGTCTGCATCACCGTTTCGAGGGAGTTTTTATCCAGTGATCCGAACCCTTCGTCCAGAAAGAAGAAGCTCCCTTTTCCCCGTCCTGTCTGATCGGCAAGGGCCAGTGCCAGGCAGAGGGCGGCCTGAAAGGACTGCCCCCCGGAGAGGGTTTTTATATGACGGAGACGGCCTTCGTTCAGAAAGTCCCGGACCATGATCTGGTTGTCCTGAAAGACCAGCTCCAGGCTCCTTCCGGTAAGGGGGGAGAACCGGGTATTGGCCAGCTGACACATTTCCTGCATATAGACGGCGGCAATATACTGGACAAACTTGCCCCCCTTAAACAGTGAGGAGAGTTCCTTCAGGTTTTCCTCCCGAATCCTCTCTGCGGCCAGCTGCTCAGTCAGCTCCTCTTTCCGTTTGAGGCCGGACTGGATTTCTGTGATTCTGTTTCCCAGGGCGCCGGATTCGCTGTGGAGCTGCTGCAGTTCTGTTTCCAGGATTTTCAGCTGTTCTTCCAGTGCGGCCTGTCCTGCAGCATCCGCTGTTTTAAGAAGGGGTGACTGTTCCAGTTCTGCAAGACGCTGTTTCAGATTTTTCTTCTGTTCTGTCAGAAGGGACCAGTTTTTCCGGAAGGAATCAATTTCCTGTTCCAGGGCGGCACTGTTTTCAAGAACCTTCAAACGGGAGCTCAGTTCCTCCCGGCTCTGCAGGTTTTCCTTTTTCAGGCACTCTCTGATGGTCTCTTTGACACGGTTTGTTTCTTCAGTGGTTTTATCCAGAAGCCGGCGGTAGCTGTCCGAACGGGAGATCAGGTTCTGCAGGATCTGCTCATCTCTGACTCTGGCGGATTTTATTCTGTTGTAATCCCGCTCCAGGTTCCCCAGTCTCCGGTTCAGATCATCCTGCGCTTTTGTGTCAGGAGCTGCCCCTCTATGCTCCTTCAGAAGCAGGGATTCCAGACGTTCCCTTTCGCTGCGGCTGTGGTCGGAGGCCGACTCCAGGCGGATCAGTTCTTCCTCCCTTTCCCGTATCCCGCGGTCCAGCTGTTCCCGATTTTTCTGAAGTTCCGCCTTTTGCTGCTGGAGTGTTTTTACAGCGCTGCGTCTGTCCAGAACAGAGCGTTTAAACTCCTTAAGCTGCTCTCTGTTGTCAGCCTCCAGAAAGGGCCAGGAGAAGGACTCCCTATGCTCTGTACGGGATTTCTGCAGATGGATCATCCGGTTTTCCAGATTCTTCTGTTCTGTTTGTATATGTTTCAGACTGTGGAGCAGTTCCAGGGTTTTTTCTTTCTGATCCTTTAAAGCGGTTTTCAGTCTTTCGATCTCTGCGTCACTGTCATCCCGGACTGCTTCCTGCCCCGGGATATGGCTTTGAGGATGGTGTTCTGAACCGCAGAGGGGGCAGGGTTTCCCTTCCTGAAGATCTTCAGAGAGAGAGCTGATCAGGCGGAACCGGATCTGTTCTCTGGTCCTCTGCTCCAGCTCTTCCTCCTGTTTCTGCAGGAGCCGGTTTACAAGGGCTTCCAGAGTGGTCCGGGGCTCAGATTCCAGGGACCCTGTTTCCGGATACAGGTCAAAAAGAGTCTTTTCCTCCCGGGATTTCTGTTCCGTAAGTCTGTTCTGCTTCTGGAGAACCTCTTGTATCTGTTCTTCTATCAGGTCGCTCCGCCTGTACCAGTCTTCTATCAGGGGCAGCTGGTCAGTCTGCTCATTCTCTTCTTCCTGCCTCTGCAGGGCTTCATCCAGTCCGGACTCTTCCTCTTTTAAACCGGACAGTTGATTCCGCAGTTCCTGAAGGTCTTGTATCAGAACCGCATGCTGTCGGTCTCTCCTGTTCTCTGTTTCTGACAGTCTGCTCAATTCTTCCAGAGCCTTCAGGGAATCCAGGGTTTTCTTGAGAACGCCATAATTCTCCTGATCGGATTTCAGGCTGTTCCAGTATTCCTCTTCCCCTTTCATTCTCTCTTCCAGGGACTGACGGTCCAGGGCAATCTCCTGAGACTCTTTGTTCAGGTCCTGAAGCTCTGTCTCCAGAGCGGATTCCCGCTCTGTCAGGGGAGTGAATATCCCCGTCAGTCTGCGGCTGCCGGCCAGCTGTTCTTCGGTTTCCTCTATCCGGATTCTCTGTTTTTCCAGGGAGATCAGGGAGGCTTCCGTCCGGTCCAGTTCCATTCTGTTGTTCGAATAATCCTTCAGGAGGCTGAGCTGTTCACTGAGATCCTTTTTTTTGCTCTCTCCCTTCAGGATGCGCTTCCGGCCCTCCAGGGCTTTCCCCTCAAGTTCTTCCAGATCTTCCCGGTTTAAATACTGCAGATCGGTGAGTCTTCCTTCGATAAAAGAACATTCCTCCCTGCTCCGGGCCAGGAGGAAATTGCAGTCTGCCGAAAGATTGAAACGCTGAAGGCCGAAAAGGGTTTCTATCATGGCTGTTCTCTGGGAGGGAGGCAGCTGAATAAACTCCTGAAACCGGCCCTGGGGGATGATGACAGTTTTTCTGAAATGCTCATAGCTGAGTCCGATTATCCCTTCGGCAGTGATGCCGCCGCGGATCCCCTCATCGGGAAGAGGAATCCATTCACCCTTCTCCTTTCTGTATCCTCTGCGTTCGGGGCTCTGGATTTTACTGAAATCATTTCTGTTTCTTCTGGCAGTAACTGTGAAGCGGTATTCCGAACTGTCCTTGAGAAAGTCAAACTCAATAGCCATGGAGGAGGACTGGAGGTTCATGATGTTATAGCCTCTCTGCTCCTTGTCGTTCAGCCGCTCTATCTGGCCGTAAAGGGCATAGGTCATGGCTTCCAGTATGGCGGATTTTCCGCTCCCTACATTCCCGAATACGCCGAAAATCCCGGCTTCACTGAGGGTGGAGAAGTCAATAATCTGTTTTTTCCTGTAGGAGTAGACCCCCACCAGAGACAGCCTTCGGGGAATCATCCGTTCCCCCTGGCAATAATTTCATCCAGAAGTTTCAGCAATTCTGCCGCAGGCTCACTGTTCTGTTTGCTGTGACGGTAGTAGTCTGAGAATATCTCCTGAACTGTTTTTCCTGCAAAACTCCGGCGCTTCTCTTCTCCCGGTTCCAGAGGATTGTTCAGTTCGGGGATGATGGACAGAATCCGGGGATGGCTCTGGAGGATCTTCTGTTTTTCGCTTCCTGTGAGGTAGCTTTCGGTTTTCATTGTCAGTTCCACATAACCCTCCTGATGTTCTGAGAGCCACTGTACAGCGGCATCGCAGTCTGTGAAACTCTCCCGGTAGAGGGGCCAGGGGCTTTTCAGTTTTCTGAAGCTGTAGCGTGCTTTCTTTCCCGGTTCCAGATCGGCGAGGATGACCGCTTTATCCCTGTGGTTTTCCGACAGGCTATAGGCTCCCGGGCTTCCGGAATAGACCGCCGGAACCGGCTCCATGCTGACGGGGAATCCTCTGTGCAGATGACCCAGTGCGGCATACTGACAGCCCGGGGGAAGGGCGTCGCAGTAGATCTGCTCCAGACCGCCGGGATGGAGAATGGATTTCTCTCCCTCAGGTTCCTCTTCCTGAATCAGCCGTGAGGGCTCTCCCATAAACAGGTGGGCCGTCAGGATATTGATTCCTTCTGAATCAAAGTATCTGTCCCCCAGAGTGTTCCAGCGCTCTGTCAGAATCGTTCTGAGTGCCTCTTCCCTGTTCTCAAGATCCAGGTACTGACGCATTCTTGTTTCACTGGCATAGGGGGTGCAGATGACCCTCAGGGGAGAGGAGAGGCCTTCGACCAGAACCATCCCCGCTTCAGGGAATGAGACTTTGACACCCGACTCCAGCTCCATATCCGCCGGGCGGCTTCCCGGATATCCCAGAAAGAAGATCCCGCTCTCTCTGGCCAGGGCATCAGGAGCTTCCACATGCTCGGGGGCATCGTGGTTACCGGCAATGGCCAGAACGATCCGCCTGTCGCCGTCACTGATGCGGGACAGGGTTCTGTAAAGGAGTTCTATGGCCTCATGGGGCGGATTCCAGCTGTCGTAGAGGTCGCCTGCCAGAAGCACGACTTCCGGATTCTCCTGGCGGCAGATTTCCAGAATCTCATCCAGTATCTCTCTCTGTTCAGTCAGACGGGACCAGTTATTCAGTTTCTTTCCCAGATGCCAGTCGGATGTGTGGAGTATTTTCATAATCAGGTAAAGCTGATCACTCCCGCAGGTCCGTGGAGGCTGGATGTTATCTCATACATATTGGACACTCTGCCCACTCCCAGGCGTTCCCGGACGCCGATAAACTCAAGACAGGTTCCGCAGACAAGTATCTCTACGCCCCTGCTTTCCAGAAGCCTGAGATCTTCCAGGCTGTCTGAATCATCCAGGCAGGTTTTTACTCCGCTGTTCATAAATATCAGAGTTCCGGGCATTTCATCCAGCTGGGTCAGGGTATAGAGATAGCCCTTGAGAAGCAGTTTTCCCAGCTCCTTTTCTCCCAGACCGATGCGGTTGCTGGCAATGAGCACGGTTTTGCCCCCGGGGGCTTCTGCCTGTGGGGATGGAGATGTCACTTCAGCCGCACTCTTCTCCGGTTTTCCGGCGGCAGCGTCTGAATCAGCGGAGTCCTCCCGCTGTACTGTGATCAGAAAATCACCGTCCTGTTCGCTCCACTGGGGAGTAAAGCCTGAATGCTTCAGAAAGCGGCAGACATTCTCTCTGGCAGGGACATTGTCCACCAGGACGGTAAGCAGATTGAAATCTTCTTCTGCCAGAGCCTTTTTTGTCCGTAAAAGGGGTTTGGGGCAGTCCAGTTTTCTGGCGTCAATTTCAAATTTTTTCATAAGCTGAATTCCTTTCATCCTCTTTGATTATAAGATAGCAGTCCACATGGTTCAGTGTCTCATCCCGGCTCAGCGTCTCATGCCCCTCTTCACTCAGGAACACAAGGAGAGAGAACCCGCACTCGGAAAAGATCTCGAAGGGCGTAGGGATGAGTTTGACCTGATACTTCAGGTTTTTCAGATATTTTTCAGCTTTCAGAGCCTGATGGGTGTTCTGAAAGGTGAAGAGCATCTCATGCATTGAGTATAATCCCTCCCTCTCCTTCTGCAACAGTGCCTATGACAGAGGCATCCTCCTGATCCAGTTCATCAAGAAAGGCTTGAGCCTTTTCGGCAGGGAGAGAAATCAGAAGGCCTCCCGAGGTCTGAGGATCAAAGATGAGATCCAGAAGTTCCGGTGCTGCCTCCTGATGGTTTTTTATACAGGCGAGGCGGAAGGTCCTGTTGTTGTAGGTTCCAGCGGGGATGAGCCCCATGGCAATATAGTCGTACACTTCGGGAAGCAGAGGAATCTGCGGGGTATTCAGAATAAGATTACAGCCGCTGTCCAGAGCCATTTCCGCCATATGTCCGGCCAGACCGAAGCCGGTGATGTCCGTACAGGCCCGGGCTTCATACTTATGAAGAAGGGCTCCGGCTTTTCTGTTGAGCCGCCTCATACCGGCTTCAGCCCTTTTAACAGCTTCCTCTGAGGCCATCTCGGCTCTCAGGGCCGTATTGATGGTGCCGGTTCCCAGAGCCTTTGTTAAAATCAGACTGTCTCCGGGTCGGGGAGTGTTGTTTCTGATGATTTGATCGGGGTGAATCACACCATTGACGGCAAAACCGAATTTCAGCTCTTTGTCATTTACACTGTGACCTCCCAGAAGGGCGGTTTCGGCTTCTTCCAGAACCTGGAGCGCCCCTTCCATAATCTTTCTCAGGTACTCAACCGGGAGATCCTCCTCCGGATAACAGAGTATATTGACCGCCGAGACCGGCCGGCCTCCCATGGCATAGATATCGGAAAGGGAGTTGGCCGCCGCAATGGCTCCGAATAGATAGGGGTCATCCACAATGGGAGGAAAAAAGTCCACTGTCTGAACCAGCGCCGTATCCTCTGAGATCCTGTAGACCCCTGCATCTTCGCTCCCCTTAAAATCGGCCAGAACTTCCGGCCGTTCGGGCTGGGACAGACCGCAGAGGGCCTTGTCCAGAACCTGGGGACCCAGCTTGGCACCGCAGCCGGAAAACCGGGAATAGGTCGTCAGTTTGTCAGGGTTTGTCATCAGTACTCCTTCAGGCTGTCTATGAGCAGCTCAATGTCTCTGTTTGTTGTGAATATGCCCGGTGAGAGGCGCAGTGTTCCCCCCGACCCAAAGGTACCCAGAACTTTATGGGCCGAAGGCGCGCAGTGGAGCCCCGAACGGACCGCTATATCCCGGTTGTTGAGAAAGGCTGTGAGTTCTGTGAGGGTTCCTTTTTCCGGGAGCAGAGAGAATACTCCTGTGTACCTGTACTCTTCTTTCCGGCCGATCATCCGGAATTCCTCCAGGGCGCTGAGCCGGCGGCAGAGCCGTCTGTTCCGCTCCTCTGCCATTCTGTACAGGGAGGCTCCGGCGTTGCTCAGGAAGGTCAGGCTGTGGAGCAGTCCCGCATAACCGGGTATGTTGGCGGTTCCGCTTTCAAAGCGGTCGGGCATCATCTCGGGCTGTATCTCTTCCCGGGAACGGCTGCCGGTTCCCCCGTAGATCAGGGGAGGGATCCGCCGGGGATCCCGTATATAAAATCCACCCGTACCGGCGGGTCCCAGAAGGCCTTTATGCCCGGCAAAACAGAGAAAGTCGATTCCCCATTGTTCCGGATACAGGGGGAGCTCCCCGGCCGCCTGAGCTCCATCCACACAGACCGGTATACCTCTGCGGGCAGCGCTGCGGCACATCTGTTCAAGGGGAAAGATAATACCGTTCACATTGGATGCCGCTGTGAGCACAAGGAGGTCCGGCTTTTCATCCAGCAGCCTTTCAAAGGCCATCAGATCGGGATACCCGCTGTCAGCCGCCGAGGGAATCCTGGTGATTCCGATATGTCTTTCTTTCTGCAGCTGCATCAGAGGGCGCATGACGGCATTATGCTCCATGGAACTGCACAGCACCTTCTGTCCCGGTTTGAGAAAGCCGAAGAGTACCGTGTTCAGGGCGGCGGTACAGCCGGGTGTCAGAACGATAGAGGCGCTGTCTTCAATCCGAAATAGAGCGGCCAGAGATTCTCTGAGCTCGAAAATAATTCTGTCTGATGATATCCCAGCCCTGTGGGATGTCCTTCCGGAGTTCCCCAGGGGGGAGAGGATGGCGTTGCTCAGTACCTCTGCGCTGCCCGGGGCTTTGGGCCAGCTGGTAGCCGCATTGTCCAGATAGATCATTTTTTTACCTCAGGAGCCCGGGGCTCAGGCGCAGTATTCCTTCCAGAACACCCCCGCCGATGGCCCTGGCTTTGTCCGAAACAATCCGGCAGTAGGCGGCATCTCCTCTGGGATCGACATCGGCAATTTTCAGACCTTTGCCGACAGGGGTACCGGGGGCTATCATTCCCCGGACCACACCCTCCAGAGGCGAGAGGATCTCTGTTGTTCCAATGGTGGCCAGGAGCTCGCCTTTTTTCACAAGGCTGCCGATATCCTTCAATACCCTAATGGTTCCTGCTGCAGGGGCATGGATGACCCGTTCGGCACTGTAGCCGGCAATGGTACCGGGTATGCCTGTGTTCTTCATGGCTCTGCCGTCTAAAATCAGCTGCCCCAGGCTGTGGCCTCTGTTGGTCTCCACCACTGCATGTACATCTTCTCCTGCCGTAAAACCGGGACCCAGCCCGATGACCACAGGAGCCATTGATCTGTCTGTTCCCAGGTTCTTCTTGGCGAGGATCGCATCCACTACGGCATGGGGTTTCAGCGTCTCTATCCACAGACCCTCGGGGTCCGGAATCACAGGGATCTGTCCCCGGGTCCAGGCGGCTTTTATGTCCTCTTCCGTCTCGGCTTTAACCGCGCTGATCCCTTCTACTTCCACCTGTCCGGCCCTGAGGACTTCGGCAAAGGCTATGGTCCGGCGGATGACAGTGGGGTTCTCGGTTTCCAGAGCCGCCACCCGGAATCCGCTGTTTGTGAGTCTGTTGATCACACCTGTGGCAATGTCCCCGGCCCCTCTGACAATCACCAGGGGCGCTGTATGAACGGGTTTCTCAGAATCCCTCCCCAGGCTGAGACTGCCCCCGGTTTTTCTGTTTCTGATCATCATGATCTCCGCCAGAATACTGACGGCAATCTCTTCGGGTGTTTCGGCTCCCAGGTCCAGACCCACAGGCGAGTGCACCCGGTTCAGGTCTTTCCCCTTGAATCCAAGGTCCTCCATCTTTTTGAGGAAGAGTTTCACCTTCCTCTTGCTTCCCAGCATACCGATGTAGGAGCAATCTGTTTTCAGAGCCGCACTGAGAGCCGTGTCATCGTGGTTATGGGTGGCAATCACCATGGCTGTTTCCCTGCCGATCAGTTCTTTTTCAACGGCAGCGGTAATGATGGACTGTGAGTCGGCTTCACAGACTCTGCCCAGGGCGAGG
Organism: Spirochaetales bacterium; assembly: GCA_028532905.1. GTDB lineage: Bacteria > Spirochaetota > Spirochaetia > DSM-2461 > DSM-2461 > Oceanispirochaeta. The sequence goes on along the minus strand of JAQQAM010000012.1, from coordinate 11,254 downwards.
GGAAAACGCTCATCGGATGTGAACCCCGGACGGTTGTCGGCAATCACATAGGGATATCCCAGGCTTTCGGCCAGTCTGGCAAGGGCCAGATTGACATGGCCTCCCCCCATGAGAAACAGAGCGGGCCGGGGAATAAAGACTTCAATAAAGAACTCCATGCTTCCGCCGCAGACCATATCTATGCTCTCGGGAGAATCTCCCTTGTCCAGACGGTAGGAGACGGTTCTGGATTCACCGGTTTCCAGGCATTTGAGGCCTTCCCGGGTCACCAGCCGCTCAGCCGGTCCCCCGCCGATGGTTCCGATTCCGGTTCCGTCCGGGAGGAGAATCATCCGTCCGGTATTCCTGGGAGCCGAACCCTTTGAGGCTGTTATTGTGATAAAGGCAAAGGCCCTGTTCTGTTTTTCCAGTTCTGCAGCTTTTTCAAAAAGGGACATAGGTCTCTCCTACTTGTGTCTATACGGTCAATCTATGATCTGTCCGGTTTTCAGGCTTGTGCCCATCACCCGGACAGAAGGACAGTCTTTCCTGAGACTGCGGATTACGTCTTTTATGCTGAACCGGGAATCCAGCAGTTCCATTTTATTGAGAACCACAGTCCTGGTAAAACCGTTTTTTTCCGGACAGTTTTTAAACAGACCCTCCGGGTCATTTATCAGGGCTGCCAGAGTTTCCACTTTTACAATGCCTTTCCCTCCGGGGATCAGTCTCTCTTTGAACAGCTCACAGCGGTGAACAAGCTCCGGTTCGGGAGACTTTCCCAGAACTTCCATTCCGATGCAGCCCACAGCATGGGTGGCATTCCCGGGAATGACAGGCTCATGGGGGCCTGGATATTTAAGGGGTTTTCCGGCTGCTCCGTCAGCTTCGATTACCAGAATAGACCAGCCGTCAGCTGAATTCCAGCTTTCCAGTGTCTTGTTCGACAAGCCTTTCACCTTGTCAGGTACTCCTTTGACTCGGGAAGGGAGTACCGCGCCGGCAGCAAAACAGGCTCCGGCACATGCATCCGGAAGTCTTTCCGACTGCCAGTTCACCAGTATTCTGTCAAAGGGGTGGCTGCCGCTGCGGGGATCAAACATCTTTGTACTGCAGGTGTATAAGCCGTTCTTCAGGGCATTTTCACGGGCCAGGGTCATAAGAAGGCTCGTTTTTCCTCCGCCCCCGGAGAGGGTCAGGACATCACCATTTTTCAGCCCGAGGGCTTGTGAGAAAGGGGATGTCATTTCTCCTTCTCCCACTGTGTGAGGATTTCATCAAAGTCATCCTTGTCCTCAAGAGAAAAGTCCCAGAGAAAGGATGGATCCTCTTCATGGGATGACAGGAGTCTGTAGTATCTGATCTCGAAATCCAGTTCTCTTTCAAGTTCTTTCCTTTCGTTCTCCGGATCAATGAATCCCTCCTGCTCCTTTCCCGGACAGCCGGGATGGGGAAGGATAAAATGAAAGTCATCGGTTTTTTCCAGAAGATCAATTTCTCTGTACAGAGGCGCCAGACGGCAGACGAGGGGTTTATGAATCAGGTGAAGGGAACAGAACCCCCGGAGACCTTCTGACTCATCAAAATCATTGATCAGGAAGGGGCAGAAGGAAAAGGGTTCTTCTTTAAAGAGGATCCGGGGCAGGTTTAATCCGTTCTGCCCCTTGTCCAGAATAAGGCGTTTATTCTGAAACAGTTCCCGGCTGTGTTTCAAGCCGAGAAACCGTCCCATTTTGTATATGTCGTGGCTGTTGACGAAAACCTTCATACTGCCGCTGCAGCACTCGCCGCAAAGGGTACAGCTGAACTTTATTCTGTCCAATTTGGTATTCCCCTCCGCAGTCTCCGGTTTTCCCTGTGACTTTTTTTACTCCGGTCCGTAGGAGTGGTAAAGGCTGTCCAGGGGGTTTTTATCATGAATTTCATCATAATCATCCAGCCAGTATGCCTTGGAATTCCTTTTCAGAACCAGGAATAAACCGCTGTCTTTGTCATCGGCAGCCCGGTGGTACTTCATATAGATCTTTTCCCGGTCCATACCTACAACCTCGATTTTTCCTGTCATGTGAGACATGACAAAACGGGCTCTTTTGGCCAGTCCGGAAACCTGTGCTCTGGCTGTTTCAAATATACCATATCCCTCCTCAATGGGTACAGCATAGTCGGAATTTCCGGAAGCCGGGCGGCACTGGAAGATATAATAGGGCGGTACTCCCAGGAAAGAGAGTTCCCTGAAGAGTTCGGAAAGGGCTTCGGGGGTACTGTTCACTCCTCTGATAATGGGTGTCTGGTTGGCCAGTTCCGCCCCTGTTTCTCTGAGCAGGCGGATGGCCTTTTTTGCCTCGGGGGTCAGTTCCCGCACATGGTTGAAGTGGGTCATGATGTAGATCTGTTTCCCTTTGGAGATAATTTCTTTCAGGAGATCCCTGAGTTCTTTATCTTCTGTGATTCTAAAAGGGTTGAAGGCGGGCATTTTGGAACCGATCCTGAGAATTTTGACATGATCGATATCCACCAGAGCTTCCAGATAGGATCTGAGTTTTCCGGTACCCAGCATCAGGGGGTCTCCGCCAGTCAGAAGAACATTGGTTATTTCCTGATGGTCCTTGATATAAGAGACAGCTCCCTTGATGTCTCTGAGGACAGCATCCTGTCCTTTCATAAATACTCTTTTCCGGAAACAGTAGCGGCATATTCCTCCGCAGACATTGCTCACCAGCATAAGAGCGGTGGAGTTATACTTGTGTTCCAGCCCGGGAAGGATGGTGTAATTATGTTCTCCGGAAGGATCCAGACGCCCCCACTCATTGAGTTCTGCAATTTCAGGCATAATAAGACGTGCTATGGGATCTTCTGGATCGTCCCAGTTAATCAGGGACTGGTAGTAAGAGTTGGATCTGAACTGATAGGTTTCGGTTACTATTTCTGCCGCTTCCATGGCAGCTGAAGGGGTCTCGCCGGGGAGATTCTTCGGGTTGTTAATATACTTGATTTCCAATATATGGCTCCTTGAGTCTTATCGAGGCGGGAATTATATCATATTTTTCACAAATGGTTAAGAGACGTGCAATTAGTAAATTATTACTGATAAAGAACTTATGAGATCATGTGTTCACTTATCTTCTCGCTGGTGATCCTTTCTAGACTTCTTCTGAATGATCATCGGGCTCTTCAGATGCCTTGGGTCCGGCAGCCCGCCTCATCAGGACTCTGATCTCTTCCCATTCCCGGCGGCTCCAGGTTCTGGCATCTCTGCCCAGGGTTTCAAAGTTGTCCTGTATCTTCCACTCTTCTGTCGAGGGGATAGGCAGCAGCAGTGCTGCCAGAAGATAGATTGCCAGAATAATCCAGGCTTTGAAGATTATGGCCAGAATGATCAGTAAAAACCTTGTGTACCGGGCCGGTATTCCCAGAGACTCTTCCATTCCCTGACAAACACCAAGAAATAAACCCTCATGTGATCTGTATATCTTCATAATTAAGCTCCTCATCCTTTCAAGGCCGGTGGTTAACGGCTTTTGTGCTTAAACCGTATGGTTATAGGGGTCTTACGGTTATTAATTATATATGCAAAAGACGTACCAATTCCCGGAAATTCAGATATAGAGGAGGACGGGTGCAGAGCAGTTCTCCAAAAAGGGTGATTTTAACCATTTACTGGTTAGGGCTGCCTTCTGTAGCGGCTGTCCAGCAGGGCAAAAAGCTTGTCTGTGAAGAAGGCAAGAAGGGCGGCACACAGGGCTCCGGTGAAAATATAGGCTCCGTTGTCATGGATCAGTCCGGCCATAAGAACCGTGCCCAGTCCTCCTGCTCCTGCAACAGCTCCGATCGTAGCCGTTCCGATGTTGATAATGGTACTGGTTCTGATTCCCGCCAGAATAACAGGAGCCGCCAGGGGGAGTTCTGTTTTTCTCAAGATCTGATTATCCGTCATGCCCAGTCCCCGGGAGGCTTCGATCAGATCTCCCTTAACCGAGTTCAGTCCGCTGACTGTATTGCTGATGACAGGAAAACAGCTGTAGATGAACAGAGCCAGAACAACGGGCTTGAATCCGAATCCGGCCAGGGGGATGGCCAGTGCCAGAACGGCAGTGGGAGGAAAGGTCTGTGCCATGGAGGCAAGGGACTGTACCATGGGAAGGTATATCTTTCCCCTTTTTCTTGTGACAAAGATACCCAGAGTACAGCCGGTCAGTACTGCCAGGAACTCTGAAATAAGAACCACCAGAAAATGTTCCAGGAGAAGCTCCGGCAGGGGGGCTCTGGAATAGAGCCGGTCCGGCACCCCGGGAAACAGCAGTTTCAGGACGGCTTCGGAGAAGGGGGGAAAGAAGACAAAGGCCATGAAGAACAGCCCGATGCCCGTCAGCAGGAGTGTTCTGAGACTATTTTTTTTCACTCTTCTGTCTCCGGGTTCCGAGGTTCTTTCAGATTAACCAGTGATTCTATGGTTTTCCGGTGAATCCTGCCTGATACACCTTTTACCGGGAGGCTGGAGAGGCCTGTTTCCAGCATCAGGGAGAGGGCTGTTTTCAGATTGTCCCCTGCATTCAGTTCGGGAGTCTCCGGTGCCGGGGGGTGGTCTGTTTCATCTGTACCGTCTGTAAAATTTCCTGCCAGATAATAGTTGAGCAGCTTCAGGCTTCTGTCGGGACCCACGAAATCTCTGACAAATTCGTTGGCCGGTTTACTGAGAATATCCGCAGGGCTGCCGCTCTGTTGAAGGATGCCGTTTTTCAGGACAAAGATTCTGTCCCCCAGCCGGACGGCTTCCTCAAGGTCATGTGTCACAAAGACGACTGTTTTCTTAAGCTTTCTCTGGATTTCAATAAACTCGTTCTGAAGGGATTCCCGGTTCAGGGGATCAACGGCGCCGAAAGGTTCATCCATCAGGAGGTAGGGCGGGTCTGCCGCCAGAGCCCGGGCCACGGCAATTCTCTGAGCCTCTCCTCCGGAAAGCTGGGCCGGATACTTGCTCCTGTACTGTTCGGCGTCCAATCCGATCAGATCCAGCAGTTCCAGACAGCGCTTTTCCTTTCTTTGCTCTTCCCATTTCAGCAGATCCGGTACCAGCCCGATATTTTCCTCTACCGTCATATGAGGAAGTAGAGCGATACTCTGGATGACATATCCCATGCTCCGCCTGAGTTCTTCAGCCCGATAGTCCCTGATGCTCCTGCCTTTTATGCTGATTTCTCCCTCGTCGGGGATAATCAGCTTGTTAATCAGACGCAGGGTGGTCGATTTTCCGCAGCCCGAAGGACCCAGGAGGATACTTGTTTTTCCTTCGGGAATGGTCATGGTCAGGGTATCCAGGGCTTTCTGCTTTCCGTACCATTTGCTGATATTTTCAAATTGAATCATATAAGAGTTCCAGTCCTTTGGGGGTGAGGAGTTTAATGAAAGCCCCCACGGTTTTGTCCAGTAGAACAACCAGTAGAATAATGGGAATGACACCCATAAGTATCAGATCGGGAGCTGCCTGTTCGAGTCCCCGGAAGACAAAGAATCCCAGACCCCCCGCACCGATCAGGGCGGCCACCGTCGTATTGCCTGTGGTCTGAACAAGGGCGATCCTGACGCCTCCCAGAATAACGGGAAGACCGATGGGCAGTTCCACCTTCCAGAACAGCTGGGAAGGGGTCATTCCCATTCCCCTCCCGGCATCCAGGAGCCGGTTTTCAATAATACTGAGGCTTGTGAATGTGTTACGGGTCACCGGCAGCAGGGCATAGAGGGTCAGGGCTATAATGGCAGGGGTTTGCCCAACCCCTTTGAATCCCAGCTCTCTGAGTTCGGGAAACCGAAAGGAGAGCCAGGCCAGGGGCGGTATAAGAATGCCGAACAGTGCCAGTGAGGGAATCGTCTGAAGAGAGTTGATCACGGCAAATACGGCTGTCCGGCTTTTCTGTTTCTTCCAGGCCAGAATCCCCAGGGGAATTCCGATAACAAGAGCCTGCAGTACAGATCGCAGGGAGATATAGAGATGCCGTCCTGCTTCCCGGTAGAACCTTTTCTTCTCATTCTCAAATTCCCGGGCTATCCCCAGATCATTCAGACTGCCGCTCAGAATGAAACCAAGCAGAATCAGCCAGGGTAGATAAGACAGGAGGCGGGGTATCTTCTCCTGGTCGCCGCTGTTCATAAACAGGTAGGCAGATAGGAAGAGAAGCCAGGATCCGCCGCTCAGGCTGAGCCGTCCATAAGGGAGTTTTTCCATTCCCAGAGAAACAGAACTCAGAGCCAGAGCCGTCAGTGTCAGAATAAGCAGAACACAGCCCCCCAGATAATTTATGATCTGCATACGCCGGGCACTGCCCAGAAAGCTGTTCAGAAAAAGAGCCGCAAAGAGCAGAGCTATGGCAAGATAAAGCCAAAGGGGCGCTGTGTCCCTGAGAGAAAAAGGCGTCCCGGCGACAACCCGGTTCTCCTTGAGAATAATGAAGCTTATAAAAAAAGCCGTTATCCCGGTTACAAGTCCGGGATAGGCGGCTTTACCCGATTCAGGATTATTGTTCATCAGCATTTCGGCTAGTCAATGAATCCTTTCTCTTTAAGATACTCTTCTGCCACATCCGATGCATTTCTGCCTTCCACGGCGATGGCAGAGTTCAGAGCCTGCAGGGTCTCCAGGCTGAGGGACTCAAAGACGGGTTTTAAAATGGATTCCAGCTCCGGGTATTTCATAAAGACTTCAGACCGGACCAGCGGAGCGGGTTCATAAACAGGCTGTACTCCCAGAGAGTCTTCCAGCACCACCAGTCCGAGAGCGGCCAGCTGTCCGTCGGTTCCATAGGCCATAGCCGCGTTCACTCCCTCTGTCTGGCGGGCTGCCGCCTGTTCTGTCTGGGATGTATTGCCTCCCGAAAGAATCAGAAGCTGCTCTTTACCCAGTTTGAAACCGTAGGCCGCTTCGAAGGCGGGCAGGGAATCCGGACGGGATGCGAATTCTTCAGAACCCGCAAGCTTGAGATTTCCTCCTCCGTTCACATAGTCCGCCAGGTCTTCGAGGGTCTTGAGGCCTTCGGCATCCGCCAGATCTTTTCTGACGCAGATTGCCCAGGTATTGTTTGCCGGAGCGGGTGTGAGCCAGACAATCTTGTTTGCTTCGTAGTCCAGCCGGGCGACGGTTTCAAAACCCTTCATCCTGTCTTTCCAGACATCCGATTCACTCTGGTTGAAAAAGAAGGCTCCGTTCCCCGTATAATCGGGGTAGATGTCAATTTCTCCATTGATTATGGCCCGGCGGACAACATCTGTGGGACCGAAGGAAATCTTGTCAGTCACCTCAAAGCCCTCGTTTTCGAGGCTGAGTTTAATGATATTTCCCAGTAGAGCTCCCTCTGTATCAATCTTGGAGGCTACAAGAACAGGCCCCTTGGCAGGCTCTGCTGAATCAGAATCTCCCTCCTGGGCGCCGGACGCGAATAGACCTGTCCCTGCAAGGCAGAGAGCTATAGTAAAAAGAAAAAATCTCTGTTTCATAAATGTCTCCTTGTACTGCTGTATAAATCAGGCCTGGGGCCTTCCTATTGAGTATAGGGATCCCGGAAGCCATTTCCATGTAATTATGAGGAAAAATATGGTAATTACGAACCAATTGCGGTCTTTTGTTCAGTGATGGGGACGGTGTCGGGCCGCTTTGGAAAGCTCTGGAAATAAAAAATGGCCGCCCTGAATGGACGGCCAGAAAAAGCTCAGAAATCAGGAGGGATCAGGCTTCTGCTTCTGTCAGCTGGGGTTTTCCGAAAAGAATCTTATAGGATTCCTTGATCAGAACGACAGCAAGGATAAACAGAACCACTGCAAAGAAAACAAGGATATAATTTCCTGCCGCAATGTTGGCCTGGGCTACGAAAACCAGGGCCGTCAGAGTGACCAGGAACATGAAGATCATGGGAATCTTGACCATTTTGTTGTCTCTGCCCTCTTTGGCCAGCCAGGCGCCGATGGCCAGCAGAGCCAGAGCGGAGAGAAGCTGGTTGGCGGAACCGAAGATAGGCCAGATGACTCTCCAGTCGGAGAATCCGAGGAAACCGCCGATGGCAACAGAAATGACTGTGGCCACATATTTGTTGGTCAGAGTTTTTGTCAGAGAGCCCTGTTTTTCCTCTTCGGAAGCCATGGAAAAGAACTCCTGGAAGACAAAGCGGGCCAGTCTTGTGGCTGTATCGAGGCTGGTCAGTGCAAATGCGGAGATGGCCAGGGCGATAAAGGGAACGCCCACTTCCATGGGAACGCCGAAGGCATTCATAAAAGTTCCGACACCCACAGAGAATGTGGGAATGGCTCCGCCCTTCTGCATACCCACGGCTCCGATGGCAACCAGGGAGATCACGGCCAGTACGCCTTCAATCAGCATGCCGCCGTATCCGATCAGTTTGGCATCGCTTTCCTTATCTACCATTTTAGAGGATGTTCCCGATCCGACCAGTGAGTGGAATCCGGAAATGGCACCACAGGCAACAGTAACAAAAAGGATGGGGAACATGAATGCGCCGTTAACCTTGAAGCCGGCAAAGGCGGGAACAAACTCGGGGTTGATTGTAGGATTGGCAAAGAAGAGCCCCACAACAGCACCGATGATCATGGCATAAAGCAGGAAGGAGTTCAGGTAGTCACGGGGCTGGAGGAGTATCCAGACGGGTGTAACAGAGGCCACAAAAATGTAACCCAGCAGAATCCACATCCAGGCCTTGGCCGAAAGGGTCAGGGGGAACATCATTCCCAGCTTGATACAGGCACCCAGAAGAACAACTCCCAGTATGGTGCTGACAATAAGGTTGGTTCCCCTTCTGTAAACGGCAAAGCCGAACACTATGGCCAGAATCATAAACAGAACGGAAGCCGACGCCGCTGCAGGAGTCGAGGCAAATGTATTGGCTACGATATTCAGGAAGGCGGCTACCACAAGGATAAGAGTGAGCCAGGCAAAAATAGCGAAGAGCTTTTTACCTCTTCTTCCGATATTTTTCTCAATGACTTCTCCGATGGATTTTCCGTCATGACGGATCGATGACATGAGGGCGCCGAAGTCATGGACACCGCCGAAGAAGATGGAACCGATAACGATCCACAGCAGTACGGGTACCCAGCCGAAAAAGGCGGCCGCAATGGGACCGGTGATGGGGCCGGCACCGGCTATGGATGCAAAGTGGTGACCCAGTACCACACCCTGAGAAGCAGGTACATAATCTACTCCGTCTTCTTTCGTATGTGCCGGAGTCTCTCTTTTTCCATCCACTCCCCATTTTTTACAAAGCCATCCGCCGTAAAAGACATAGGCCACAAAGAAAACCGCTATGGCCATCAGAACGATGAGAATACCACTCATTGACATTTCCTCCTAAACAGCTTGTTCCGGTTTAAAGAATGCAGCTGTTTTACTAAATTTTTTATGTGTAACTACCCTGTTGGACTTCAGGGAGATAACAACCAGTCCCAGGTCAGCCCAGCCTTTGAATCCAAAAGCAAAGCCTTTCTGATATTTTGTTTTACGGGCAAGCCGTTCCAGGTCCTGGGGAATTTCATCTTCCAGAACATGGACAAGAAGAATCTGTGAAGACATATGATCACTGTGAGGGCGGACAATCTCTCTAATGCTCTCTTTTATCGTATTTATTTCGTTAATTATTGAAGAAACGGAAATGTTTTGGCTTAAATTAAACAAGAAGTGTTCATTTGTCTCAAATTCGTATACTTTTATCTCCTTTGAGATGGCATATTTTGTGTTTTTTGAGTTGAATGATGCAGAAAAGTCGAATTTAAGTGAATTTATTTCAAAATTTTCGGTAAAGTCAAAATTTGCGGCCAGTTTTTTACGGATTCCGCCCGGGTACTCACTAAAGTTGTCCATATACCGGATAATAACACAGAAAGAGGATCTGTAAATAATAAATTAGATATTTTTTTATCAATTATTATTAGTAAATTGAAATGGTTTTAATGAAGAAGGGGCAATCCTGCATATTCGGGCGAAAAAAAACCGCCCATCCGGGGCGGTTTAATGAAAAAGGTTTGTGTCAGGAAATGATGTTTCCTTCAGAGTCTATCTCTTTTCCGAAGAACCTGACAAAAAGTACCAGTCCCAGGGCTCCGATGATCAGACTGATCCAGGGAGAAACACCCAGTCCTGCGGGAATGGTGCCGATGATCAGGGCAAACACCGCAGCAGTGATCGCATAGGGAGCCTGAGTGGCTACATGGTCAAGATGGTCTGCTCCTGATGCGGAAGAGGAGAGTATGGTTGTATCCGATATGGGGGAACAGTGGTCTCCGAAAACCGCACCGGTGAGAACCGAACCGATACAGGCCAGTATCAGGGGTGTCACCGAACCGGATGCCGCCGAGGCATTGGCTGCCACGGGAATGACAATGGGCATGAGAATGGAGTTGGTTCCCCAGGATGTTCCTGTTGAAAAAGCCACAAACATGGCTGTAAGAAAGATCAGGGAAGGAAGAAGAACCGTAATCCATCCGCCTTTACTGAAGGGGATGACCTGAACCAGCCACTCTGCCAGCATCATTTCCGAGATAACAGACTTCAGGGCAAAGGCCAGGGTCAGGATAACCACAGCCATAAACATGGACTTGGCACCGTTCACCCAGGCATCCACAGCTCCGCTGAGACTGTACTTCTTTCCGGCAATTCCCTGAATGGCCGCCGCAATGGATGAAATGAAAGCCGCCCAGGTCAGCACAACCGAAGCATCAGAGTCTCCGATTGAGTCTCTGAAGGATTTTCCGGCTTCGTGACCGTTGTACCAGAGCCCCACAAAGGTGACCAGAATGAATATGCCAATGGGAATAATAACCCCCCAGACAGTTCCCTTGATTCCCTCATCCGGGAGGAGTGATTTATCGTCGGTTATCATGGGAGTGGCTCCCTCTTTGTTGACAAGGCCGGTTTTCCGGGCTCTGATCTCCGCCTTCAGCATGGCTCCGTAGTCCTTTTTCTGGAGAACCAGAGAGAAGAGGAGAACCAGGGCAAAAAGTGAGTAAAAGCGGTAGGGGATGGTCTGAAAGAAAACCAGCATGGAATTGCCTTCAATATTCAGAGCAGTCATACCGGCGGCAATCAGGCTGAGCTCCATGGCAATCCATGTGGAAATCGGGGCCATGGATGAAACCGGAGCCGCTGCAGAGTCTACGATGTAGGAGAGCTTCTCCCGGGATATTCTCTGCTTGTCCGTGATGGGACGCATGGTGTTGCCCACAATGATGGAGTTGGCATAGTCATCAAAGAAAATGGCAATTCCCATAAGGGCTGTGGCCA
>JAQQAM010000011.1 GCA_028532905.1 Spirochaetales bacterium | reverse complement strand
AATGGCAACTCAGATTACAGCCATAGAAGACGGCATAGCCTCTCTTCAGAAAGATATCCGCGGTATTGAAGAACAAATCGGAAATAATCTGGATGACATCAAACATGTAAAAGAGAGAGTTCAGGATATTCAGTCCAAAATCAAGGATTCCAAAGAGCAGGTTAAAAATCAGGAACAGGCTAAAAAGGAACTTCTGAAGAAACTGAAAGAGCTGGAACAATCCATCCGTAACAGAACTAAGGATGTGAGCGGGGAAGAGGGTGAGCTGAAAAAGAAAAACGGAGAACTCCAGAAGCTGCTGCTGAACCTTGAGAAAGTAACCCTCGAACATCAGCATATAAGCAGCGACCTGCAGGATCTCTGCCAGAATTTCATAGAAAACAATTCTTCGGATATTAAAAACTACCTGGATCGTATTCCCGGACTGACGAAAAACCGTCAGGACATGAAAAAAGACTACACCACTGTCAGGGAAAAATTGAGAAACCTGGGACAGGTCAACCTTATGGCACCGGAAGAGTTCTCTGAAGTAAAAGAGCGGTATGACTTTCTGAATAATCAGCTGGAAGATCTGAGAACAGCAAAGGAAAACCTGATTCAGGTGACCGGTGAAATCAGAAAAGAATCGGCGGCTCTGTTTCAGAAGACCTACAATGAAATCAAGAAGAACTTCAACGATGTATTCAGAAGGATGTTCGGTGGAGGACGGGCGGTGCTGAAGATGCTTGATCCCGACAATGTTCTTGAATCAGGTATTGAAATTTACGCACAGCCTCCCGGGAAAAAACTGGAAAATATATCTCTCTTATCCGGGGGAGAAAGATCCCTCACAGGAGTGGCACTCCTGTTTGCAACATACAAAGTAAAACCATCTCCCTTCTGTATTCTGGATGAGATTGATGCAGCCCTGGATGAAGCCAATATCCAGCGATTTATCAATGTCCTGATGGATTTCGGAGTAGAATCCCAGTTTATTGTGATCACTCACAATAAAAAAACGGTCACCGGTGCTAAAACCCTTCTGGGAATCACCATGCAGGAATCGGGAGTCTCCAAACTGATTGCCATGAAGATAGGAGAAACGGCCAATGAAGCTTCGTGACGTACTGGGCACACTGAACCGCAAAGGGTTGATCATTCTGGGGGTATCAACCTTTACTCTGATCATTCTTATTGTGGGGGTGCTTGTTCTAAGAGACTATCTGGAAGACAGATCTGTGAATGCCAGAGAAGAACAGAAAATGGCATACGATACAGCCCGGCTGAGTCAGACGACCCGGATGAAAAACCGGAGTGATTTACTGTTTCCGGAGGTGATTGAAGAACTGGACCTTACCATGGACTTGTACAGATCCAAAACCTTTCAATGGACAGAGGACGAAGTTTCCCGCTTATGGATAGAGCCGGACGCTTCGGACATTGATTATTTTACCGAAGCTAACCATCAGCTTATCCGGGAAATCTTGAAAGATGCACCCTAAAAACATACTCTTCATTCTGATAATCACTCTTCTGGCTCTTGCATCCTGTAAGACAACTGACAGCGGGACAGACACGCCTTCAGAAACTGAAGCCCCGTCTCCAGTACCCGCAGAAGAAACTGCCGCCGGCAATGAACAGAATCCTGAATCAGAAGAGAATCCTGAGACAGTCGAGAACAGTTTGATTGAAGATACGGCTCTCTCTGAAAACAGATCGGAACCAGGTAAAGATACCGGGGAGAGTTCCGAAGAACCGGTTACAGTAAAAACCCTTTCCTCCGGAGGAGGAATAAAAAACAGACCTGCTCCGGTTCTGCCGGAAGAAAAAAGAGATGAAGTACCGGAGCCCAAATCAGAGATAGATGAAAAAGAGATTCTGGAGAAAGAGGATCCAACCGCTGTTCCTGAGTTTTCCGAGACAATTGAGACAGCTGAGACTCTTACAGCAGACAGGGCCGATCAGTCCGAGATTCTGAAAGAATCAACTGACAGTGAAAGTGACCCGTCTTTTCCGAAAGCCCCTGTTGTCAGCATTCTCCCGGATGAGAATAACTTATCAGAGTCTCTGCCGGCAGAGACCAAGGAAACAGCTAGGACAGAAACAGATCCTGTAACAGACAACAGGGAATTAGAGTCTGACCTTCCCTCAGAAAAGGAAGACTTCCCATCCAACCCGTTACTTCCTCTTGTTATCCGTTCTGAGGAAAACAAAGCAGACAGCCTCCCTGTAGAGGAACAACCTGTATCCGAGACTCCTGTTCAGAAAGAAACTGTTTCACCCGTAACTCCTGCGGCAGCAGAACCTGCTCCGGAAACAGCAGAACTGACTGCCGGTATGGATGGGCAAGCTGCTGCAGAACCAGAATTACAGGAGGAACAGTTCATCCCCTCTGATAAATACAGTGCTGCAGCGGATTCAACGGGTAAACTTATTATTTTCCTTGAAGGATCAGGATGGGTATTTCTGTCAAGCAGGGGTGAAAACAACCTGAAACTGAGTGATAAATCCTATGAACCGGAGTCGGGCAGAACCCGTTTCGCTTTCAGACCGGAAAATGAAAATCAATATGATGCCGAACTTGTTTTTATGAAACAGGACCTCCTGAGAGGGGAAACGGAACAGAAAATCCTCCGCATTGATGATTTTAACCCCGGCAGCCAGTCTACGATTACAGAAAGGCCAGCCGGTACAGATTCACTTTCCGGCTTAGATGATCTGTCCTCTTCTGCAGGCAGTGAAGACTCAAATATGACCTCTGCTGCTGACAGAACAGATGCCATACCAGAAACAGATCTGTCAGACGGATTGGATACCATCCCAGAGCCTGCAGCGGCTGCCATTTCAGAAGAACCGGTACCCGCAGCAGAAGGAGAAGACACAGAATTAACCAATAAACCTGTACTGCCTGAGAATCTGGATGAACTGGGACCTGCAGAGCTGATGGAACTGGCTGAGGGTTATGAAAAACCCGGAGAAGGGCAGTCTCTGGAAACCGCTCTCAAACTGTATGAAAAAATCAGAATGGATTATCCTGTAACAGAAGAACGTTTTGAGGCGGAACAAAGAATCAGATATCTTAACAAGCATTATTTTAAAGTTCAGTGATAAATGATTTTATTTCTATTTTCATTCTCCGGAAATGTGCTGCCGGCTGTTGACAGAAGCCCGGAATATCTGTATAAAAACTGGATAGTTAATGAAGGGTTTGAAATAATATATGCTTGAAAAGTTAACAGAGAAATTTTCAGATCTGTCCAGACAGCTTTCGGGACAGGCGAAAATCTCGGATAAAAATATTGAAGATGCCGTAAACGAGATCAAACTGGCGCTTCTGGATGCGGACGTAAACGTCCGGGTTGTCCGCCGTTTTGTAAACAGAACGATTGAAGAAGCACGGGGTGAAAAGGTTTTAAAAGCCGTTAATCCCGGCCAGATGTTCATCAAGCTGGTTCATGACCGCATGGTCACACTCCTTGGTGACAATAAACAGGATCTTGTTCTTAAAGGCCCGGATACAGTGTCTTCCATACTGTTTCTCGGACTCAACGGTGCCGGTAAAACGACTACTGCGGCAAAACTGGCCAGCCGCCTCAAGTCGGAAGGGAGAAGACCTCTCCTGGTAGCCTGTGACCTTGCCAGACCCGCTGCTGTTCAGCAGCTGAAAGTTCTGGGAGAACAGACAGGGATTGATGTGTACGCCGAAGAGGCGAAGAATCCTGTTAAAGTGGCCAAAAATGCGTTGAAACACGCCAAAAAGTTTCAGTTTAATACAGTCATTTTTGATACTGCCGGTCGGCTTCAGGTTGATGCTGAACTGATGAAGCAGATCAAGGATATCAAAGATGCTGTTAATCCTGATGAAACAATTCTTGTTGCCGATGCAATGACCGGACAGAGTGCGGTTGATATTGCAAAGACATTTGATGAAGAACTGGATCTGACGGGTGTTATATTAAGTAAATTTGACTCCGATACTCGCGGCGGTGCGGCTCTTTCCCTCAAGAGCATCACAGGTAAAGCAATTAAGTTTATCGGAGTTGGTGAAAAGATAGAAAATCTTGAGCCTTTCTATCCTGAGAGAATTGCCTCCCGTATACTGGGAATGGGTGATATCGTCTCTCTGGTTGAAAAGGCACAGGAAACGGCCTCTGAAGAAGAAGCTCTGGAGCTTCAGAAGAAAATGGCTTCTGCCACGTTCACTCTGGAAGATTATCTGGATCAGTTTCAACGGATGCGCAAGATGGGCAGTGTTCAGTCACTCGTCGGCATGATTCCCGGATTGGCAGGGAAGGTGAATGAAGACGATATTGATGAATCTGCTCTGAAACGCGAAGAGGCAATCATTCTCTCAATGACGATTCAGGAGAGGAGAAATCACCGGATCATCGGTCCCCCCCGGAAAAGGCGTATTGCCCTGGGAAGCGGATCGACAGTTGCCGATGTAAACCGCCTGATCAAGAATTTTGAGAAAATGAAGCTGATGATGAAGAAAATCAGCAAAAACAAGAAATACCAGGCTCAGCTGATGCAGCAGTTTGGTGGAATGTCTTAAACAGTAGGAGAATAATAGTGGTTAAGATAAGACTGAAAAGAATGGGAGCAAAGAAGCGTCCCTATTACAGAATAGTAGTAATGGATTCAAGATCCCCCAGAGATGGAAGAACCATCGACGAAGTGGGTTACTACCACCCTGTTGAAGCGGAAGACAAACAGGTGAAATTCAAAGAAGAAAAAGTTAGAGAATGGCTCGACAAGGGTGCACAGCCCACAATGACTGTTCGTAAACTTCTGAACAAGAACAACTTTTTCATCAAATAGTTCCTGGAGTTGACGTGGAAAGAGACTTAGTAGAATTTATAGCGAAATCTCTCGTGGATGACTCGGAAAGTGTTATGGTAAACATGATTGAAGGTGAAAAATCCACAATCATTGAGCTTAAAGTTGCTGACGATGACATCGGAAAGGTCATAGGTAAACACGGACGCATTGCAAAGGCTGTCCGTACAATCCTCTCTGCATCTGCCAACAAGACAGGCAAGAGGTTTGTGCTGGAAATTCTGGACTAATGTTAAGTGAAATAGCCATAGGCCGGATCAGAAAGACTCACGGCGTAAAAGGCTATCTGAAAATCCTTAGTTTTTCAGGGGAGTTTGATCATTTTTACAACATTGATCAGATTACACTGAAAAAGGACAGGAAAACCCGCAGTTTTGAAGTGGAGAAGGTGGTTCCCTTAAGTGGTGAAGTGCTTTTAAAGCTCAAAGGGGTTGATAATCCGGAAGACGGCAGGCTATTCAGCGGTTGGGACATATGGGTCCCCCGGGAAAATGCGTCGAAGCTGGAAAACGGAGAATTCTACCTTGCCGATCTGGCAGGTAGCAGTCTGCTTCTGGAAGGAAAGGCAGTCGGTACCATACGGACTATTCTGGATGCCGGAGCGGATGATCTGCTTGAAGTGGAAACAGAAGAGGGAAACAAGCTTGTTCCCTTTAACTCTGTTTTTATCGGAAGAGTGGATACGGACAAGAAAACTGTAGAATTACTGGAAGGTTGGATTTTAGATTGAAATTCACGATTTTGACTTTGTTTCCTGAAATAGTGGAAGCATTTTTCAGCAGTTCTATCATGAAGAAAGCCGTAGAGAAGGGTTTGATTGAGTACAATCTGGTGAACATCCGTGATTTTGCCCATGACAGGCACAGAACATGCGATGATGCACCATACGGCGGCGGTGCAGGGATGGTTTTAAAAACCGAACCTCTGGCGCTGGCCCTTGATTCAGTCAGAGCATCGGATATCAGGACTGTATTTCCAACTCCTTCAGGAGTTAAATACACCCAGAAGATAGCCCATGAACTGTCTGAGGAAAAAGAAATTGTACTTATTTGCGGCCGGTATGAAGGCATTGACCAAAGGATTATTGATCTGTATGTTGATGATGAAGTCTGCATTGGAGATTATGTAATATCCTCCGGTGAAATTGCATCGCTTGTTGTCATAGACAGCATTTACCGGTTGTGTGACGGGGTTATTACCCAGGAATCCCTGGAAGAGGAAAGTTTTCAGGGTAAGCTTCTGGAATACCCTCACTATACCAGACCCGAGGTGTTCAGGGGACAGAAAGTACCCGACATCTTACTTTCCGGACATCATGCCAAAATTGAAGAATGGCGGCAGGAGAAACGTCTGGAGAAAACTATAAAAAATCGTCCGGATTTACTGGATGAAGTTGATTTTGACAGGAGGATGAAGTAATGGATATTATTCGCGCTGTTGAAGCTGAACAGTTAAAGGATAACGCTGAAAACTTCAGAGTTGGTGATACTATCAAAGTACACTTTAAGATTATCGAAGGTAAAAACGAGAGAGTTCAGGTTTATGAAGGACTCGTAATAGCACTTAACAATACAGGGATCAACAGAACTGTGACTGTTCGTAAGATCTCCTATGGTGTTGGTGTGGAAAGAATTTTTCCCATCCACTCACCAAAAATTGAGAAGATCGATGTCGTAAGACGCGGTAAGGTAAGACGTGCCAAACTCTATTACATCCGTGACAGAGTCGGTAAGGCTGCCAAGGTTAAAGAGCTGATCAGAAAAAAATCTGACGCCAAAGCCAAATAATCTTCGAAATGATTACAAAAAGACCTCTGTTCGCAGGGGTCTTTTTTTTATAAATAGTACTCCCTTAAAAATGAATTGTGTTATAATATAGTTTGAATACAATTAAATGAATGCTATGCCTTTCCTTAAAAGTAGGTTTGATTGATGAATAACTATAAAGTCAGCGATTTAAAACCGGGTTTAACCTGTAACAAACCGGTCTATATAGATGAAGATACACTGTTCATTCCTGCCGGTGTGCCCATCAGAGAAAAAGATTTGAGCCGCCTCGATAAATGGGGGGTCGTTGAAGTACAGTCTGAAGGAATGTTCACAGAGTCTGAGAATGAAGATCTTATGAACAGCCGGCAGCTATGGGGAATTCCTTCTGACAAGGAGCTGTCTGCCTTCTACAACAAGACCCTTGAAGATCTGGACAATCTGTTTAACAGAATCAATCTGATGGAAGACATTGATGTCTCTGAACTTGATATGATATCAGACAAGCTGATTGATACGGTTGAAAACAAAAAAATGCAGACAATCCGCATGGTGCTTACCCACAACAGCAGCAGCCGGGCCATGGCCAAAAGTGCTTTGAACACGGCTATCCTGACACTGACCATTGGTTTTGCCATGAACAGGCCCAGGCCTAAACTTCTGCAGCTTGTAAACGGAGCCATACTCCATGACATAGGCATGATGAGAATCCCGGAAGATATCAAAGTCAAAAAATCGGGACTCAGCAGTACGGAGATGAATAAGCTCAAGAGCCATACTGTGTATTCCTATCAGATTATTTCCAAAGAGCTGGGGTATGATGACATTATCGCCCAGATTGCCCTGGAACACCATGAACGATGGGATGGGGAAGGATATCCCCAGGGCAAGAAAGAAGACGATATCATCATGGAGGCGCGCATAGTGTCCATTGCAGACGCTTTTGAGGCCATGGTGAGTGAAAGACCTTACAGGAACTCCATGATCGGCTATGAGGCCATGAAACACATTATCAGCGACAATTCAAGAAAGTTCGATCCTGAAATTCTCCGCTACTTCATTCACAGCATGGGAATATACCCCCTGGGAAGCATTGTCATGCTGAATGATTCAACAGTGGCCAGAGTCATCAAAGGCAATCCGGAAGCCCCCCTGCGTCCGGAAGTGATAACCCTTATTGACAGCACAGGCAAAGAGTACCCCGGAGACATGGGGCCTGTTCTCAACCTGCTGGATATAAAAAATCTTTTCATAGTAAAAGCAGTGGACCTGAATTCTCTGTTAGTAAAGGGTGATACAGCATGAAAAAGGGAAATCTGGAGAAGACCGCGCCGTCAGCCATTTAATTTCATCCGGTTATAAAATTCTGAAAAGAAACTTCAGGAAAGCTTACGGAGAAGTCGATATTATAGCTGTAAAGGGTTATAAAATTGTTTTTTGTGAAGTGAAAAACTGGGATTATATTGGATGGGAGGATTTACATTACAGCATAAATAAAAGTAAAATCCAGAAGATTCAGAAGCTTGCTTCCCTGTTTCTTCTACAGAATCCGTTGTATAATAATTATACAATTGGTTTTGATTTAATTATTTTGTCAAGGAGGATGGTAGAGTTAGACCATATAGAGGATTTTATTTAGGGAGAAGGAGCTCCGTATGGTAAGAATCGCTAAAAACACTGATCCTAAAAAACTAAGGGAATTGAAATCCAAGATAAATGAAACAGATTATCTGGATATCGCCATTAGACGGATTGCGTTAACACTGACAAATGAAATTGTTCATATGAACGAGGATAAAAGTGGCATCAAATTCCAATAATAATCGTCCCCCCCGGAAAAACAACCGTAACAGGAACAACAGGGGGAGGAAGAATTCCAGACAGACAATCACTTACACAGGTCCAGCCGTTAGCTGTTCCATATGTGGCAAGAATATCAGAGACCTGAGTTCCGCCATCAAAGAACAGAGCAGCGGACAGCCGGCCCACTTTGACTGCATCATCAAAAAGATAGCTGAAAATGAGCCTGTCAAGGAACATGAAAAGATCGTCTATCTTGGAAGCGGAAGATTTGCAGTCATTCAGTCTGATAACAATCAGAACAAAAACTTCAAAGTCCTTAGGGAAATTGAATACGAAGAGCGGGAAGAGGATGTACCCGAATGGAGAGGTTCTCTCCGGAAAGAGATTCTCTGATCAATCTGTTCTAATTGGATTTCAGCAAAAAAAACCACCGTTGTGACGGTGGTTTTTTTTATCATAAACGTAATATGTTATTAGAAATCCTGAAGATTCTTAAGCAGTTCAAATGCTTTTTTTCTGACTACCGTAATATAACCGCTGCGGGGATCGGCAATTTTGGTCAATTCTTCAAATACCCTGATATCATCAACACCGCCGTTTGTTTCTGCCAGATTTTCCACTGCGAGAATGAATGCATTGGCAAAGTTGTTATCCTTATTCAGAGCTGTCTGAGATCTCATAGAATCTGCCAGAACAGCCATGGCTATACCCTGTTCATCGGGACCGACCTTGGAGAGGGCGACAACCGCTTCAGAAAGAACCATTGGCTCATCATCAGTGAGAAGGACAGTAACAAGAGCATCCCGTGCGATATCTCCTCCCACTTCACCAAGAAGGCGTACAGCTTCTTTTCTAACCATGGGGTAATTGTTTACAACAGCTCCCTGCTCAATGACCTGATTATTGATACCTTCTGTTCCCAGAGAACTCAGAATCCCGATCATCTCACGGTCATCTTCAGAGATTTCGCCGTCTCCAATCATCTTTTCGATGTCCTGAATGGCGATCATCTTCATGTCACGATCTACCGATTCGGCCTCTGCCTTGATTATCTTTACTTTCACCTGGCTCTGCAGATAAAGCTCTTCAATGGTCTGTTCATCTTCCTGAGCAAACAACGACACAGTCATCAGCATGGATAATAAAATCACAACAGCCAGTTTAATCTTTTTCATTTTAATTAACTCCCGCTTATATTATATTCTCAAAAACAATTTTTTACCAAACACTTATTAACCAATTATCGTCAATCATCTCCAATTGGTAAAGGATAGTCCTCTTTTCCTTAATCAGCATATACACAGTTAGCCTGTTATCATCCAGAAAGACAATATCATCAACAGATGCTTTCGATCGGCTGGGAACAACCACCCACTCAAAATAGTCTTTCAGGCTTAAGAGCTGAATATTATTTTCAGAAAGAATCTTTGAACTGCCCGCAATACCGCTTAAAGTGGTTTTATCATTATACGTTTTTATATACTCATCAGAGAGATACTGTTTCCACTTATCATAGTTTCTGTCTGAGATGATATTATTCAGTTTGGCGATCAGTTCTCTGATTTCATCCAGAGTCTGTTCATAAACTTCAACACTGACTTCAAAGCCCGTTTCATCATTGACGATAATCTCAGGTTCTTCAACCACAGGTTCCGGCTCAGGCTCCGGTTCAGGAGCAGGTTCCACCACAGCAGGCTGCTCGGCAACAGGTTCCGGCTCTTCTTCAATCACTGGAGCTGTTTTACAGGAAAACAGCATAGAAAGAAGGACAAATAACAGCAGAATTGTTCTATTTTTCATGGTCTTCAGTCTATCCATTTAAAAGAAGAATGTCAAAATAAATAATATTTTTTATCCCCATCAACAGCTTCCAGCCGATTCTTATTGATACACTTTTACAAAGCCGTTAATATGATGCCATGGTAAAAGCAGTATTCCCCGGATCCTTTGATCCTCCAACGAACGGACATTTGAACCTTATAAAAAGGGGAGCCAAGTTATTCGATTCGGTTGACGTTGTCATGTCTGTCAATTATCAGAAAAAGTACATGCTCTCACCCGAAGAGCGATTTGATTTAATGAAAGAGATGGTAAAAGATCTTCCCAATGTCAAAGTAACCCTCTGGGATAAACTGATAGTGGATTATGCTAAGGATAACAATATAAGAGTTATTATGAGAGGGGTCAGAGCCGTAGATGATTTCGGGTATGAATTTGAGCTGTCCATGCTGAATAAACAGCTCAACCCGGAAGTGGAAACTATCTTCCTTCCCACCGAACAGAAGTATTTTGTCCTGAGATCCTCTTCTATAAAAGAACTTGTCTCTCTGGGAGCTGATGTTTCGGAGATGATTCCCCATAATGTTGAGAATCTGTTAAGGGATAAAATTAAAAACAACATCCTTTAATACCTGAACAGAGGATATGTCTAATTTATTTTAACACAAGTGAGTACCTTGACAAAAAAAAGAGGACGTACTATATTCTTCCAGTCAATAACAGCCAGAGAGAGGATTATAAATGGCAGTACCTAAATATAAAACATCTAAGGCAAGAAGCCGTAGAAGAAGATCCATCAACATGAAGATGGGTGTTCCTACAATGGTTTCCTGCAGTAACTGCGGAAATAAAGTTCTTAGACACAGGGTTTGTCCTAAGTGTGGTTTCTACAAGGGTAATCAGATTATTGAGCCCGAAGATATGGCTTAATCAAGGAGTCTAACATGGATGAATTATTTGAAAAACTGAAGAATCTTATTGCTGAAAAACTGGAAGTCGAAGAAGACAAAATCACTCCCGATGCTCGTTTCAGAGAAGATCTGGGAGCTGACAGTCTCGATACATACGAGCTTCTTTATGCAATTGATTCAGAACTGGGTGTATCTGTACCTGATGAAAAAGCAACAGAATTTGAAAAAGTTTCTGATGCTCTTGATTTCATTAAAGCAGAGCTTGGTAAATAATCAAATCTAAGTGAAACTTTTTTCCAATGCACAGGGCATAGTTACTATGCCCTGTTCTAATTTACGCAGAAAAGAACTTCAAAGCTTTGAAAGAAAAGCTGGATTAAGGTTCAGGAGACACGATCTTCTGAACCTTGCTTTTTGTCACCGCTCCTATACAAACGAACATCAGGATCAGAATGACAATAATGAGAAGCTTGAATTTCTCGGTGACTCCATTCTTGGTCTTGTGGTATCAGACTACCTATTCAACAACCTTCCGGATAAAGCAGAGGGCGATCTGGCCCGGATTAAATCATTTGTTGTCAGCGAGGAGAGTCTTTCCGAACTGGCTCTGCCCCTGGACGTAGACAAGTATCTTCTTATCGGGAAGGGGGAAGAGAATTCAGGCGGAAGGCATAAAAAGGCTATACTGGCAGATGCCATGGAAGCCATTTTCGGGGCTTACTACCTTGATACCGGTTTCAGAGAAACAGCACGGTTCATACTCACCCTGATGATCCCCCAGATAAACAAGGTTCTGGAAAACAAACATAAAAGAGACTTCAAAACACTTCTGCAGGAATACTGTCAGAAGAACTTCAAATCATATCCTAAATATTCAGTCGTCAAAAACTCTGGTCCGGATCACAATAAGACCTTCTGGGTAGAAGTGACCGTTAACGATGCATCCTACGGCCCGGGAGAAGGCAAGAACAAGAAAGAGGCTGAACAGAAAGCCGCCGAACAGGCTTTTTTAAGACTCAACCCTGATCAACCTGATCATTCCTGATCTGAAATCAAGATCTTTTTAATTGATCCTGTCGGCAATACGGGAAGCAATTTCCAGAAGCTGCTCTCTATTGTTCTGAGAAGGATCATCCAGAACTGTCTCCAGAAGTTCATTGAGTATTGTCCCGATATTCGGTCCGCCTTTCACGGAGGTATGATTCATTATATCTCTTCCGTTAACAGCCAGATCCTTCACAGTGAAGGTATTGGACTCCTGGAGTACCGATTCCACTCTGAGCTTCAAGTCCCGTAGTCCATAGTAATCGGCTGGAACCGTACCCGCACTCATTCCCTGAATATCCGCTTCTCTAAGGAGATACTGGTCTTCCAGGTATTCCAGACCCACACGCTGAATAAAGCGTCTGACAGCGGCATCAGTCCATTCAGGAGTATAATGAAACATATGATGACCGATTATATGGAGTATCCTATTGGATTTGTTTTTGGGGAAGCGATAGCGCTCCATAATATCTGATGCGATTCTGACCGATTCCATTTCATGATGATGAAAAGTAGCTATACCATTTTCATCATATTTCTTGACAGCGGGTTTACCCAGGTCATGAAACAAAGCGGCAAACCGGATAACCATATTTCCCGCCGGCGCAGCATCACAACTGTTCAGAAGATGTTCAAACACATCGTAATCATGATTTCCCTTCTGCCTTACACCGGCACAGAGACTGAGCTCGGGGAGAATAAGCGAAAGGATTCCCGTATCCTGAAAAAGATGAAAAGATTTGGAAGGGGAGGCGGTTTTCATAATTTTCACCAGCTCCTCGTAGATCCTTTCCCTGGAGAGGTCTTTGATGTTGAACAGACAGGTTCTGATCCCTTTTATTGTCTCTTCATCAATTGAAAAGTTCAACTGCGATGCAAAGCGGCAGGCTCTGATAGAGCGGAGGCCGTCTTCCCGAAACCGCTCCTCCGGTACGCCGATTGCCCGGATAATACCTTTGTTCAGATCATCAGCTCCGTTATTGGGGTCGTGCAGGGTTTTATCCAGAACATCATAGGCAATGGAGTTTATGGTAAAATCCCTTCTCTTCAGATCTTCAGTCAGATCATCTGTAAAGGAAATCTGATCAGGGCGTCTTCCGTCACTGTATTTTCCGTCAATGCGAAAGGTTGTTATTTCATAGGGAACCTTATTCATCAGTACCGTGACTGTTCCGTGCTTGATTCCTGTTGGAATCACCTTGCGGAACATCCCTATGATATCCTCGGGCAAAGCATCAGTACAAAGATCGTAATCCTTTGCAGGAAGCCCCAGAAGCTGATCACGGACAGCTCCTCCCACCAGGTAACTCCTGAAGCCGGCATCCCGGATCACTGAGGCTATTTTTATTACATCTTTCGGTACTTTGATTCTCATTATGGTGAACTTAACTTTACTGACCGCATATGTCAATACAAGTAAAAAAAACCCGGCCAAAAAGGACCGGGCTTCTGTAAAGGTTTTGTTTATTGTAAAGCGAAAGGGGATTACTGAAGGAGAGACAGAACCTGCTGGGTTCTCTGGTTAGCCTGAGCAAGCATTGCATTACTTGCCTGACCGAGAATCTGGTTCTTGGTGAACTCAACAGTCTCTTTGGCCATATCCAGGTCTCTGATTCTTGATTCAGAAGCCTGAAGGTTTTCAGCACCCACATCGATTCCCCGTACAGCCATTTCCAGTCTGTTCTGGTAAGCTCCCAGGTCCGCACGCTGTTTATTTACTTTCTTCAATGCCATATCAATAACTCCGATATTGCGGTTGGCCTGTTCGGGAGTAGAGATAGACATGATGTTTCCAGTGGCAACCTGACGTACACCCAATGCAGAAGAGTTCATGGTTCCGATAAAAACCTGCTCTCTCTGATCCATATTAGCACCGATATGCAGCCACATTGAAGCGGTTACATTGTTTTCTCCGGTGGACTGTGCAAAACGGCCTGTAAGCATGTTCAGACCATTGAACTGTGCATGAGAAGCAACTCTGTCCAGTTCATCAACAAGCTGAGAAACCTCAACCTGAATCTGCATTCTGTCTTCAGATGTGTAGATTCCATTGGATGACTGTACAGCCAGTTCTCTCAGTCTCTGAAGAACATCACTTGTCTCCTGGAGAAATCCTTCTGCTGTCTGGATAAATGAAATACCGTCAGATGCGTTTCTGGAAGCCTGATTAAGACCTCTGATCTGAGAACGCATTTTTTCGGACACAGCCAGTCCTGAAGCATCATCACCGGCTTTATTGATTCTGGAGCCGGAAGAGAGCTTTGCGATGCTGTTTGCCGCATTCTGGTTGTTGATTCCGTTTGCGCGTGACGTATTAAGCGCACTTAGGTTGTGATTAATGATCATCGTATATCCTCCATGATATAACTTTCATATAGCGAACATCCTTATTCGCTGTTTAAATTCTCGGAACTTGAAAATCTTCCTTTAGGGAAATATAATATTTTTTTATTTTTTTTAACGGAGTCATTTATGAAAGGTATCCTCATCACCGGAGGAGAACAGCCGGATTTCAGCCTGGTCAGTGATTTATTCAGTTCTGCAGAGCCCATCTATATATGTGCCGCCGACTCAGGTCTTGATTACTGCAGAAAGAACTCCGTAGGTCCCGACTATATCCTGGGAGACATGGATTCACTTGAGAACAGATCTCTCCTTGATGATTATCCTGAGGACATGATAGAGGAACATCCTGCCGAAAAGGACTATACCGATACAGAGCTGGGGCTGATACATCTGAGAGAGAAGGGCTGCAGCAGCATAGTTCTCATCGGAGGAGGGGGCGGAAGACTGGACCACATAATTGCCCTCCTTTCTATTTTTGACAGACCGGCACCGCCGGAACTCTGGATAACCGCCAATGAAAGAGTTCACTTTATTGAAGACAGATATTCAGGAAACGGACTGCCCGGAGAAACGGTATCCCTCTTTCCAGTTGGAACAGATCTGTGCCGCATGAAGAGCAGAGGATTGAAGTGGCCCCTTGATAAGCTGAGCTGGAAGAAGGGAGATGTGGGCATCAGCAATGCCCTGGTGGATAAAGAGTTCAGTATTACTATGTCATCGGGCAGACTTATTCTGATCCGGGAGCTGAAGAGTCCCCTTCAGCCCCTTTAAGAAGGGACGGGTCCAGCTTATCCCTGTCCAGTCCGAAATACTCCAGCAGAACAGGATATTCGGTGAAGACCGCACCGTACTCTCTCAAAAGGTCCATTTTCCTCATTGTTGAGTTCTCAATCTGTGCAGCCACCTGTTCTGCTTCAAACTCTAGAGTCTTCAGGCTGTCCAGCTCCGCCAGAAACAGATCTCTGCTCTTCTCATACAGCGCTGTGTCCGGATAGGAAGAACTGATAAATTTCACCTGGTCAACAGCAAAGCGCTTGTCCCGGTCTTCCAGAGCGGCTTTAAGTTCCTTTTCCATTTCAGGCAGGTCTTCCGAGCCTCGTGAAGCGTTGTTTTTCAGATACTCTGTTATCAGAGAGTCTGTGAGGCTTTTATATTCCCCATACAGATCTTCAAGCATAGTGCTGTGATAGTTCCCGGACTGAACCAGAGCGTTAAATGCTGTCTCTTTCAGTCTGAAGCGGTACACAATATGGGCACTGTACATAAAAGCATCGGGATAATTGATATATTCGCCGTACAGCTTTCCTGAGGGCAGATATACAGATAGGGTAAAATCCTGTTTCTGCTCATCCAGCTCGATAAAGTGGATCGTCATATTCGTTGGAAACAAATTCTCCCAGCGCCAGACAAATTCGCCGGCAGCGATCAGGCTGTCATCGTATCCGCCGGTCTTGGTGTAAACAAGAGCATAGGAACCTTCTGGAATTCGAATCTGAATCCATCCTGTATAAAATGCGAACCCGGCGGCTGTCAGTACAATCAGAAAGGAGAGTCCGTTCCTGAATCTTTTAAAGGATTTGCTGAAGGAGGATTTCTTTTCTTTGGGTGCTTTTAACTGTTTTGCCATATTACCGGTCCTGAATAATTTGTTTTATCTGCATCAGATCAGTTATTACAAAATCAGCTTTGCACTGTACTCTGGGATCATCCTCTCTCATACGGAGAGACCGTTTATCACCGGCAAACAATACAGTTTTCAGACCGTGAGACGCGGCACAGCTGATATCATTGAGCATATCATTACCAATATACAGTATTTCGTGATTCTGTATACCCGACCGATTCAGAGCCTCTACAGGTTTTCTGAAAATAAGAGGATCCGGCTTACCGCAGCCCTCCAGATAGGACCATGACATATATTCATCCTGAAACCCCATTTCATTCAGACTGGAATTGTTCAGGTAACCCATCAGCAGGGGCGTATAAAACTGGGCATTGGATACAATGCCCAACTTCAGATTCTGCTTTTTCAGATAAGTGAATAGGGGTTCCACTCCAGGCATGAGGTCCACTTTATTGCTGAGCAGTTCAAAATGAAGGGCGGCTCTGCTGACCAGATTTATGTCTGAGACGTCAATATTCATTTCATAAAACAACTCTTCCCAGACCGACACAATATCCACTTCAGGATATGTGATTCCTCCTGTACCAGACCGGATGATTTCATGATGTCTGTAGATGATATCTTTCAACAGTGATTTTACTTCCCCTACGGGAAGCTCTCTGCTGTCCCTGTCTCCTGTCAGCCGAAAACTGTTTTTCCCTGAATCCTCATCCAGGGCTGTCAAACCGATATCCCCGGCTTCTGAGATCAGCAGGGTACCGTATATATCAAACAGCAGGGCTTTGGCAGAAGCGCCGTTCCCCAGTTCCGGCTGAAGCCCCGTGGGAACAACCGGCATTTTTTTAAAAAGTTCTTTTCTGGAATCGATAAAATCCAATGCATCTGCAACACTGATCCGGGAACTGTTGAAATTGGTGTTCATAAAATGATTTTAGGATTATAAATCCGCTCTGGCAACATAGTTTTTAAACTGTATTCAAATAGCCGGCTCATATGATATTGTTTACATGAATATGAAAAGACGCCGAAGAGTGGTCAGATTATGGCTTCCCCGCTTTCTGACCCGCTTTAATTTATACCTCTTTTATATGTCTCTTGTTTTCTTTACCCTATATATTGTAGGGAATTTTCAGAAGTTTTCTGATGAATCTCTGAATATCCTGTTCATGGGGATGGATTATTTTTTTTACGGATACATTTTCTTAACTCTCGGCAATCTTGTACTGTATTATTTCACCGGCAATGACAATCCGGGCAAAGTAATTCTTGTTCACATTAAACTTATATTTCACTGTGCCCTTATTGGGGCGCTTTATATACTAATAAAATTATTAACCGCTTTTTTCAGCGGAACGTAAACAGGATGAAGATATGGTAAAAGCAGTAAGAGGAGCGGTCTCTCTGGATCAGAACACCGAAAAAGACCTGCAGCAGAAGGTGGACAGTCTGTTCAATGAAGTTATAATCAAGAACAACATCAAGACCCACAGCATTGTCAGCATTATTTTTTCTCAGACACCGGATATCACGTTCAATCCGGCCAAAGCCCTCCGTATGACAAATGATTTAAAGGAAACACCTTTATTCTGCACCCAGGAGCCTGTATGTGAAGACTTTCCACAGAAAATGATGCTTAGGATACTCCTCACCTTCAACAGCGATCTGCCGGGAACGGCAAAACCGATCTACATGGGTGAAGCAGCGGGATTAAGAAAAGATATCAGCGGCAGCAAATAGTGAATGACCTGCAAGAAGTCAGAACACTTTCCCGCAGACTTCATGGTCTTCTGATTTCACTGACAAAAAAACTGCCCCCCGGAACGTCCTATTCAGAACTCTACAGAAAAGCAGAAGAGATACTCCTCAGGGAGGATCCGGGAACTGTTCTTTCCACTTTAGACTTGAACATCAACAGCACCGTCTGTCATTGCAGCAGTCCGGGCCGCAGCCTTACAGAAGGGGATATTATCACTCTGGATATTGTGATCACAAAAAACGGTCTCTACGCCGACGGTGCCTGGAGTACGATCTGCGGCAAAGGGAACGAGAGATCACACAGGCTCATCGAACAAGCCTGGGAAACAGCCCGGGCTGCCGTTTTGTCCGTAACACCCGGGTCATCCAGCCTGGAGACAAAGAAAGCAGTACACAATTCACTGGCAGGCAGCGGCTTCTCACTGCTTACTGAAGCCTGTGGTCACGGTATTGGGACAAAAATGCATATGCCCCCGGATATTAACTTTTCCATCACAAATAAGGATGATGTTCTTTTTAAGGAAGGCATGATCTTCACCATTGAACCGGTCATCAGCCGGTGTGGGGCCAAATTGATATACAGTAAAGAAAAAGAATGGAGAACAGACAATCTTGAAGCCTCAGCCTATTTTGAACACATGGTTGCGATTAATGAAAATAAATCAGAATGTCTTAATTTACCTGAAATAATTCAGCAGAAGTCTATTGACATTTTTCAGCAGATTATTTAAATTACCGATCGTCAGCAAGACAAAGCGTCTTAACGACAACAAACGCCGACGGGATCAACCATCCTGAAGACGTCAGTTATATAGGAAACCTGGGGAGGTTCCCGAGTGGTCAAAGGGGGCAGACTGTAAATCTGTTGCTTCGGCTTCGAAGGTTCAAATCCTTCTCTCCCCAATATATATGCCTTCTTAGCTCAGCTGGCCAGAGCACGTGACTTGTAATCTCGGGGTCGTCAGTTCGAATCTGACAGAAGGCTTTTTTTTTCTATATGACTATTTCGGGGAGGTTCCCGAGTGGTCAAAGGGGGCAGACTGTAAATCTGTTGCTTCGGCTTCGAAGGTTCAAATCCTTCTCTCCCCACTAATTATGAAAAGCCTTCTCTTTTGAGAAGGCTTTTTTTTATTTGAAAGAGCATAATATGAGTAAGAAATTTTATTCCGAAGGTCTCCCTTTTGAATGCACCCGCTGCGGTCACTGCTGCCGGCATGAACCGGGGTTTGTTTTCCTTTCTGAAAAAGACCTGGAATCCCTTTTAAAATATTTCTCAATTTCTCAGGATGAATTTATTGAAAAATACTGTAGAATAGTAGATGTAGGTTTTTTCAAAAGAATCAGCCTGATTGAAAAGCCGAACAATGATTGCATTTTCTGGCAGAACGGTATGGGTTGCAGTGTATACAGCGCCCGACCTCTTCAATGCCGCAGCTATCCTTTCTGGCATGCTGTTATGGATTCAGAGGAATCCTGGAATGAAGAAGCCGAATCCTGTCCGGGAATGAATCACGGTAAAATTCATTCAGAACAAGAAATAGAGGAATGGTTGAAGAAGAGGGAAGAAAACCCGCCTTTGGATATTGATTCCTGACCAGACAATCTCCTCCGGAGGCGGAATGAATATATGGTTGAGAGGGGTGAGGGGGTCATCTCCCACACCTTTGACACCTGAAGCAGTAAAATCGAAGATAGCCGCTGTCATACAGAGAGCAAAACCCTCGGACCTGAGCAGTCCGGAAAGCAGAGAGTTATTCCTTTCACGCCTTCCGGATTACATTTTCGGTACAACCGGAGGAAATACATCCTGTATTGAAGCCAGACTCTGCGAAGAAAGTGTTGTTATTCTGGATTGCGGTACAGGCCTCAGGGAACTGGAAAAATCTATCCGCAAAAGAAAAGACAGTGTAAAAGAATTTCACATTTTTTTCAGTCATTTTCATTATGACCACATTCTGGGCCTCCCGTATTTCGGCATGATGTACGACCCTTCCGTAACAGTCCACTTTTACAGCCCCTATCCGAAGATGGAGGAAATCCTGAGGGGCTTTATGGTTCGTCCCTATCATCCGGTTGATTTTGATTCCTTTAATGCCACTATCCACTTCCATGTGCTGAAAGGCAGGAGAATGAAAATTCCCGGAGGCCATATCTCCTGGATAAAACGGAGCCATCCCAATGGTTCCTTTGCCTACAAGCTGGAACAGAACGGAAAGAGCTTTATCTATTCTACAGACACGGAATTGAGACAGGCTGATTTTAACAGATCTCCTGCCAACATTGAGTTTTTTGAAAATGCCGATGCCCTTGTACTGGATGCCCAGTACACTCTGGGTGAAGCCTTTGAGAAGTATGACTGGGGCCATTCCTCATACAGCATGGCTGTTGATTTTGCAATTGAATTCGGAATATCCGATCTGTATCTGTTTCATCATGAGCCTTTATATGATGATAAAAAAATGTCTTCCATAAAACGCTCAGCACGCTGGTATACACACAGGTCAAAAGGAAAACCTGAAGTTAATGTCCGTCTTGCTGTTGAGGGATTTGAAATAATCCTGTAGAAAAGTGATCTTATGGAAATAAATTTTAAAATGACGGCAGAAGAATCAATCAGACTGTATCAGTTTCTTTCTTCAGAATACACATCCCTTGATATCTCCATGAAAGAGCTGCTCCATAAACTGGAAAAAGAAATTTTCAGTACCTACACCATTTCACAGATTGAATCGCTGCAAATAAAATCCCGGGAGCCAAGTGATTGATAAAAAAAATAATTATCATATGTACAACGATGCTGATCCTGTTCAGCCTTCTCAGCATATACTTCGTCTACACAAGCTTTAAACCTCTTCATGCTGAAGGAGTGGAGCAGTTTACTGATTTCACTGTTGGTGAGGGAGAATCTCTGTATTCCGTTCTTTCCCGACTGGAGGAGAAATCTCTGATCAGAAACAGCCTGGTCTACAAATTGTACAACAGGTTTTATACTCCCCTGAATGTAAAAAAAGGGGTCTATAAACTGAGTCCTTCTTCCGGCGGACTTGAAATCATGAGGATACTGGAAGAGGGCAGGCAGGAACTGATCAGAGTGACTGTCCCAGAGGGGCTCCGAAGCTCTCAGATTGCCGAACTTCTGGAACAGAAAGGGATAACAGACTCTCAGGAGTTCATCGCAGCAGTCAACAATAAGGCTCTGATGAGGGAACTGGGGCTGCCCTCCGATTCGGCCGAGGGTTACCTCTATCCTGACACCTATTATTTTCAGAAAGATTTCCCTGCGAAACAGGTTCTGGCGCATATGGTGTCAACATTTTTCGGCAGCCTGAAAAACATATACCCCTTTTATGAGGATTTAAGCCCGGAAAAGCTTCAGGAGAAAATCATTCTGGCATCCATCGTTGAGAAGGAATACAGAGTTGACGAAGAAGCAGTCCTTATTGCCTCTGTTTTCAACAACAGGATGAAGATCGGTATGCCCTTGCAGTCCTGTGCCACTGTTATCTATATCATCACAGAAATTCAGGGCAAGGATCATCCAGAGCGGATTTTCTTCCGGGATCTTGAGATACCCTCACCCTTCAATACCTATATCAACGACAGCCTCCCTCCCGGACCGATTTCCAATCCGGGCAGAACAGCCCTCAATGCCGCCTTTAACCCGGCCCAGAGCGATTATCTGTTTTTCGTAGTCAAGGATTCTGCAGCAGGCACCCACACATTCACCAGCAATCTGGCGGATCACAACACAGCACGGGCGGCCTATATTCAGGGCTTCAGGAGCAAATAACCAATGAGGATACCTGAACCTCTTATTGAGGAGATCAAGGAGAAAACTGATTTTCTGGGGATAGTCAGCGAATATTCAACCCTCAACAGGAAAGGAGACCGCTACTGGGGCTGCTGTCCTTTTCACAATGAAAAAACGCCATCCTTCTCGGTCAGACCCGAACAGGGTATGTACTACTGCTTCGGCTGTCACAAAGGGGGGAGTCTATTCAATTTCATAATGGAAGTGGAAGGACTGAGTTTTATTGAAGCTGTCCGTTTTGCCGCAGAAAAAGCGGGTGTGCCCCTGCCTGAAGACGCTGTGGAATCGGAAGAAGACACTGTTAAAAGGAATTCTCTGAAAGACCTTTACAAAAGAGTGGCCGGCAGCTTTCATTACATTCTCATGAATAATGATCAGGCGGCAGGGGTCAGGCAATACCTTGCAGACAGAGGGATTCACAAGGAAACCATTGAACGGTTTCAGCTTGGTTATGCTCCCAATGATCCTAAGTGGCTCTATTCTTTTCTGAAAAACCGTAATTATTCTGATGATTTTCTCTCAACATCCGGACTGTTTTCCAAAAAATACAACACCTGGTCTCTTTTTTCCGACCGCCTTTTGTTTCCCATATTCTCCAACAGCGGAGAAGTCATAGCCTTCAGCGGGAGAACCATGAAAAAGGACGATCCCAAGGCTCCTAAATATATAAACTCCCCTGAAACGGCAATCTACAACAAGAGCCGGCTTCTGTACGGCCTTTGGCAAAGCCGGGAGGAACTGAGAAAATCAAGAACCTTTTACCTGTGCGAAGGAAACGTTGATGTTATCGCTCTTCACCAGGCAGGCGTAACATCTGCCATGGCTCCCCTGGGTACTGCTTTTACAGAAGATCAGTGCAAGTTGCTCAAACGCTACAGCGATCAGGGATTCATTCTGTTCGACAGCGACGGAGCCGGCAGAGCGGCCACATACAAGGCCGGTATTCTTTTTGAGCATCAGGAATTGCCTGTAAAAGTCATAAAATTGCCTGAAAAGAGTGATCCTGCGGAAATTCTGGAAAAAGAAGGGGCAGAAACATTAAAAAAAGTGCTGAAAGCCCCTGTAAATCTATTCGAATATCTGTTAGATTTGGCAATGGTGTCTTATAATATTTCTACACCGGAGGGCAAGGAACAGGCAGTAAAGGAATTATTTCCATATATTGAATCAATTGAATCTGAAATTAAGAGGGATCTATGTCTTGGTACCCTGGCCGAACAGCTTGGAATAGAAAGTAAATCACTTTTGTTCGAACTGAACCGCCAGAGGAGCAATACTTCCAGGAAAATTATCAATAAACCTCAACCATCCATTCAGAATCAAAAAATGACAGATGAACTGATGCTGGTTATGACGGCCGCACTTCATCGGGAATACACAGAAAAAATTAAACAATACGCAGGTGAATTTGACTTTCAGGACGAGAGGGCCATACTTTTATACAATGCCCTTATTAAATGTGAAGAAAACGATGAAAGCAGCACCGAGAGTTTATTGACTGAAATACCCGATGATTCTGTCAGAAATCTATTGATGGAAAAGATTTCAACCGGAGAACTGGATGAAAATACGAACGAACTGGTCGGCAAAACACTCCTTCTATTAAGGAGACGAAATCTGCAGAACAGAAGCAGGGAGATCAACCGTATAATGAGCCGGATTCAGAAGGATGAAAACTCCTGGGAATTGTTGAATGAACTGATTATTGAAAAACAGAACCTTGATAAAGAAATAGAAGAATTGAAGGTGAGGGAATAATGTCAGAGATAAAAACTGACCCCGCGATAAGTAAATTACTAGAGTATGTAAAAACAAAAAAAAGTCTCACGTACAGCGAGATGAATGAACTTCTTCCGGATGACATTGTCAATTCGGATAAAATTGAAGCTGTCATTTCCCTATTGGAGGAAATGAACGTAAATATTCTTGAAGATGAACCTGCACTGGAGAATCCTGATGAGGATATCGATGATGATCTGGAAGATGATCTTGACGATCTCGATGACGACGATTCACCCATAATAGTAGATGCAGGATCCTCGGTAATTGCTGATGATGCGGATAGCGGAGAATCAGTCGAACTGGCTGGTGACGATGACGGAATCATAGATGAAGAAGAACTGGATCTGGATGATGATCCCGACAGCGATGATAATGATTCAGAAGAAGAGGAATCTAACGCCCAGGACGGACGTAAACTTGTTTTCAATGAGAAGGATTCATCCATTGATGATCCCATCAGACTTTACCTGAGAGAAATCGGTAAAGAAAACCTTCTTACCGCCCAGCAGGAAGTAGAGCTGTCCAAACAGATGGAGGAAGGTGAGGAGATTATCAAGAATATCCTTAAAACCTCCGGAATGATCATTCCTGAATTCTACAAACTGGCTCAAAAGGCATTCTCTAAAGCTGATCCCAGAGAGATGAACTTCTCCAAAAAGGAGATTTCCGATTATCTGGCTGAAAAAAGAAGATTGAATCAGTACTACAGAGAGCCTCTGAAAGCGATTTTCCCCTCTCTTAAGTCCTATATGGATCAGAAGGCAAAAATAGCGGCCACTGACGGTGATGTCATTTCCGACAAGAAACTGGTTTCAAAACGGTCAGACCTTCTTGAAGCCATCATTAATATTGATATCCATCAGGAAGAAATATTTTATCTGTCAGAGAAATATATTGATGCGGCCAGAAAAATAAAACAGAACCGGCGCAAACAGGATAAGATCGAACGGACTCTTCGTGTTTCCAATATGAAAGAAGTCCGAAACCTTGGAAGAGGCCTGGCCAGCAGAACAAAACGTTCAGAAATAGAAGAATCCCTGGGATTGAGCAGTGATGAAATCAAAGAGCTGATTCGTCAGGTTCAGGTTGCCGAGAAAAATCTGCATGACCTGGAAGTTGAATTTGAAAATTCTGCTGATGATCTTATTATAAAGGCTCAGGACATCAACCATGGCCGGACCAAGATGAAAAACGCTAAAGATCGTCTGATCAAAGCAAACCTCAGACTGGTTGTGAGCATTGCCAAGAAGTACACCAACAGAGGACTTCATTTCTTCGACCTGGTACAGGAAGGGAATATCGGTCTGATCAAGGCCGTTGAAAAGTTTGAATATCGCAAGGGATACAAGTTTTCAACTTACGCCACATGGTGGATTCGCCAGGCTATTACCAGGTCCATTTCCGACCAGGCCAGAACAATCCGTGTTCCGGTTCATATGATTGAGCAGATCAATAAAGTTGTCCGGGAATCCCGCCAGCTGATGCAGATCAAAGGCCGGGAACCCACTGATGAAGAGATTGCAGAAAGACTCGGCTGGACTGTTGCCCGTGTCAAATCCGTAAAAAATGTAGCCAGAGAGCCGATCTCACTGGAAACACCTATCGGAGAAGAAGAAGATTCCCTTTTGGGAGACTTCATCGAGGACAAGGATGTTGAAAATCCGGCTAACCAGACTGCATTCAAGATACTTCAGGAACAGCTTCAGGAGGTTCTTGAGACACTTCCGCCCAGAGAACAGGAAGTTCTTAAGATGAGATTCGGTCTGGAAGACGGTTACTCATTGACTCTTGAGGAAGTAGGATTGTATTTTAACGTAACCAGAGAAAGAATTCGTCAGATTGAGGCAAAAGCCCTCCGCAGACTGCGACACCCCAAACGGAGCCGCCGTCTGAAGGACTATCTGGAAAATTAATATCAGGTTTGTAAAGGAATAGATAAGCATGCAGGGAACATTTGACAAGTTACAGAAGTTGCAGGAAATTCTGTCGAAGAAATTTGAAATCGAACAGGAAATTGAAGGAATCCCCAAAAACCTGGCAACAAAAACTGAGCTTCTCAACAGACTGAAGAAGTCTTACATTGAGAAGAACCAGGAGTATGAAAATACTAAAGAGCGCATAAAGGTCCTTAAACATGAGATGGGAGAAGCCGAACGTCTCAGAGAAGAATTCGAAAAGCGTATGGATGTGATTTCCACTCAGAGAGAATATGAAGCTCTCGAAAAGGAAATCAAAGATGCTACTGAAAAAGAGCAGAAGTACAGAAGAGACATCCAGCGGGAAGAAAGAGCCCTCGAAGAGATGCTCAACAGCCTTCAGCGGGAAGAACAGATGATTTCCCAGCAGGAAGAGGAACTCAAGGTTGAGCAGACAAAGAATGATGAGGAAAAACAGCAGAAAGAAGAGATTCTGAAGACGCTGGCATCAGAAGAGGAAGAAGTCACTCCCGGTATGAATGAAGAGATTCTCTTCAAATTCGAAAGAATCATCAGAAACAAATCCGGTCTTGGTATTGTTCCTGTCAGAGGCGGAATCTGTACCGGATGTCACATGATACTCCCCGGTCAGTTTGTTAATGATGTACGCAAGGGAGAAGAGATTCTCTTCTGTCCCTACTGCAGCCGTATCCTTTTCCATGAAGAGGAGATGAGCGAGGCGAAATCAGAAGAGGTCTTTACAGCCCAGGAAGTGGGTGGTCTTTCAGACCTTGTTGATGATTTCGATCTGGATTAAAACAGTTTATTAACAGGTCAGGCTGCCGCTGCCGGTTTTTACAAACCGGTAGAGGAAAGTCCGGGCTCCATAGAGAATGATGCCGGGTAATGCCCGGGCATTCCCCTTAAGGGAATGACAGAAAGTGTCGCAGAAAATATACCGCCTGCTGCCAGTTCAGCGGGTAAGGGTGAAATGGCGGGGTAAGAGCCCACCGCTTTTCCGGTAACGGAAAAGGCAGGATAAACCTCATCAGGAGCAAGATCAAGCAGCAGGTTATGGTTTCTCGCCTTACGCCTGCGGGTAGATTGCTGAAGCTTCGGAGCAATCCGGAGATCAGATAGATGGCAGTCCATTGACAGAACCCGGCTTACCGACCTGTTTTTTTATATATATGGGGATTGCGTGTATAAAAAAAATCAGAAATCCGGAAGAACTTTCATAATCCCCCTGCTCCTGACCGTCGTATTTATATCACTGGCGGCATGGGGAATCATTAGGGGCTCCTTCTTCTTCAACAGACAGCTGAAGGCACAGCCTACTGATGTCAATCTTGTACGCCTATGGAACCTGCAGGACTATTCTTCCATTCTTGATCTCACCGGAGAGAGCCTGAGTATCAATCCCATGGATCCTTACAGTCTTATCTTTTCCGGTTTCGCCGGATACCATATGGCCATTTCCCAAATTGCTGCGGATGATATCAACCTTTATCTGGACAATGCCATTCTGAGCCTTCGTAAAGCTCTGATCCTCAAGGACATACCTAAAAAAGAGCTTGTTTATTATATCCTGGGTAAATCATACCTCTATAAGGGCAGGTTCTATGCGGACCTTGCCGTCAGATACCTTACACTGGCCATGGAAGAAGGCTATGAGAATCAGGACAGTTATGAATTCCTGGGAGAAGCCTATTCCTATCTGGGTGATTATGACAAAAGCATTCTCTGTTATGAGACGGCTCTGGAAAAGTTTCAATCAGACCGGCTCTATCTCAAAATTGCCGAAGATTCCTTTAAATTCAGAAAATACGATAAAGCCGCCGAGTACTATACTGTCCTTATAGACAGAACACGGGATGAATCTTTACGGAAAAAGGGGCTTTTTCAACTGGGAAAACTCTATTATGATATAAAAAATCTTACAAAGTCAGAAGAAACCTTTCTGATTCTGTCAGATCTTGACCCTGACAATGCCGAAGTGTTTTTTCTTCTGGGAGAAATCAGTCATTTCAAAAATGACCGGACAGCGGCCAGGGCGTATTGGCATAAGACATTAAGAATAGATCCGGAACACCGCGGTGCCCGGCTCAGACTTTACAACTAAATATAACAGCAGCTTCTGGAGGAATTATGGCTCGTTCTAATAAAGTATTCAGCGGATTCTCAACCGATATCGGTATCGACCTTGGTACCTGTAATACACTTATCTACGTCAGGGGAAAGGGAATTGTCAGCAGCGAACCTTCTGTAGTGGCTGTGGAAAGAGGCACCAAAAAAGTGGTTGCCGTTGGAACAGAAGCCAAAAGAATGCTCTGGAAAACACCTGAGGATATTATTGCCATTCGTCCGCTCCGGGACGGGGTTATCGCCGATCTGGAAACAACAGAAAAGATGATCCGCTACTTTATTTCAAAGGTACTTCCCAAACGCTGGATTGTTAAACCCAGAATGGTTATCGGAGTTCCTTCCTGTATTACCGAGGTGGAACGCAGAGCCGTTGAAGAGAGCGCCTTTAAAGCCGGTGCAAGAGAAGTAAAAATTATTGAAGAATCACTGGCCGCTGCCATTGGAGCCGATATTCCCATTTTTGAGCCTGCCGGACATATGGTCTGCGACATCGGCGGGGGAACAACGGAAATTTCTGTAATCTCCCTGGGGGGTATGGTTGTAACCAATGCCATCCGACTGGCGGGAGACGGATTTGATGTGGCGATTATCAAGCATGTCCGTTCGGTTCACAACCTGATCATCGGAGAACAGTCTGCGGAAAGACTGAAAATAAATATCGGAAATGCCGCCCCTGAAAATAAAATTGAAAAAATGGAAATCAAGGGGACTGATGCCATTACAGGACTCCCCAGAAGGCTTGAAATTGACTCTGTAGAGGTCAGAGAGGCTCTTCAGGAACCCATCAATGCCATTGTGGAAGAAGTAAAGAGAACACTCGGACAGACGCCCCCTGAGCTCGCTGCAGACATAGTGGAACGGGGTATTGTCATGACCGGCGGAGGTTCCGCTCTGAAAGGACTGCCCAAGCTGCTCTCCAAAGAGACAGGGGTTCCTGTAATACTGGCAGAGAATCCTCTGCTTTGTGTAGCTCTTGGTGCCGGTATGTATTTTGACTTTGCCAAGGGAGCCAATAACAGCCGCAGTATCTACGACAACCTGAACTCCTAAGCGGTGGTAAATGGCTCATAATCAGCAAAACAGCAGATTCTGGGGAATTCCATCCTTTCTGGTTCTCATTGTTGTAAACATCGTCATACTGATCTTCTCAACAAACGCCATGCTCACATCCCCAAAAGCTTTGGGGATGAGT
>JAQQAM010000010.1 GCA_028532905.1 Spirochaetales bacterium | reverse complement strand
GCCGCCTGGGTCAGAAAGCCCTGGTCTGGCGTTTTGATCCGGTTTTTCTGGGCAGGGGATATGACAAGTCTGTTCATATCCGGAGTTCCCGAAAGATCGCTGCTCATCTGGAGGGATATACGCAGGTCTGTATCTTCAGCTTCGTGGATCTTTACAGAAAAACCCTCCGCAATTTTCCTGATGTACAGGAGGTCAGCCCGGAAGATCAGCATGAGTTGGCTGCAGCCTTTGCCGCCATAGCTTCTGACCATGGAATGAGACTGAAAAGCTGCGCCGAGAGCCGGGAACTGGACCGGTACGGCATCGACAGCAGAGGTTGTATCATGAAACAGGATCTGGAAGACCTGACGGGCCGGGAGTATACTATACCCGGAAGAAAGTCCAAGCGAGAGGCTTGTGAATGTCTTCTGGAGAATGAGATAGGAGCCTATAATTCCTGCCCCCACGGCTGTCTGTACTGCTATGCCAATACCAGCCCCGGGAAAGTGGCCCTTAATTTCCGGAATCATGATCCTGAATCACCCCTGCTGATTGGTCATCCGGGGTCTGAAGATGAAATTAGTGTCCCCCGGCAGAAGAGCTATGCCGACAAACAGCTGGGGCTGTTTTAATTATTCCGGTTTTATATAATAGAGATCCATAAAACTATAATGATTCAGGAGTCTGCCATGTTTTCACTGCCCCTTACAGACAGCCAGGAGCTGTATGAAATCAATCCGTCTAAAATTATCTGTGTAGGACGAAATTATCTGGAGCATGTTAAAGAGGGAACTCAGATTCATGGCAAGGATGAGGTGATAGAGATTCCCGCTGAGCCCATGCTTTTTCCCAAGTTTCCCAATGCTCTTCTTCCCCCCGGAGGCGATATTCAGCTGCCCGTTGTCATCGGGGATTATGATTTTGAGCCCCGAACCGATTACGAGGGGGAGCTGGCCGTCATTATCGGGAAAGACTGTAAACATGTCTCTGAGAAAGAGGCGTATTCCGTTATTTTCGGATTCACCTGCCTTCTGGATATCAGTCAGAGGAATATTCAGAATGGAGACCGTTCCGGTTGGTTCCGGGGAAAATCCTTTGACACCTTCGCCCCTGTAGGTCCTTCGGTGACTCCTATCGAAAAAATCGGTGACCCCCAGGCCCTGTCTCTGGAAACCAGACTGAACGGAAAGGTTGTTCAGCAGGGAAATACGGAACAGATGATCTTTTCCCTCAAGAGGCTGATTGCCTTTATCTCCCGCAATTTCAGCCTCAAGGCGGGAGATATCATTGCTACGGGAACCCCCAGCGGTGTGGGTCCCCTGACTCCCGGCGACGTCATAGAGGTGGAGATAGAGAATATCGGCTGTCTGAAAAATCAGGTTGTTTCAGAGACTCTTTAAGAAAAAGAATGGACGCCGGAATATTTTCCCCCTCATAATAGATCTGGACGGGAGGATGTAATATGGGCAGGAAAGGACAAACCGGCGTTATGAAGTCTCTTTTTCTCTGGATCTGCGCCATTCTGATTACAGGGCTCTATGTGGTGTACGAGAATGATCCCTATGACCCCCTGAAGGTGGAGCAATCTTTTTCTGACGGCAGCACTGTTACAGGTGAGCTGATCAGAAGCAAAGTCATTGGCCGGGATCTGGTCATCGCACTGGATACGGCCGCTTCCGTTACAGGGTATGTTGAGTACCGACGAGTTGATTCAGATGACCAATGGACAACAGTGCAAATGGATCGGCGTATCCTTAAGCCGGCAGGACATGGAGGAAAGAGCCGTGAAGCCGGAAAGGAAATGCTCGCAGCCAGTCTTCCCTCTCTGGATAAGATGGCCGGAAAATATATGTATCTGATTCATCTGGATAACAGGGGAGAGTCTCTGGTTATTACCGACAGAAAAGGCAACCCCCTGATCAGCCGCTACAGAGGCAGTGTCCCCGCATGGGTTCTGATACCCCATATTCTGTTTATTATGCTCTCCATGCTCCTGGGGGTCAGAGCGGCTCTGGAAGTTCTCAGCCGCTCCGGTGATGCTATTCCTCTTATGTGGTTCACAATAGTGACCCTTATTCTGGGAGGTTTTGTGTTCGGCCCCTTAATGCAGTACTATGCCTTCGGTGTT
This sequence comes from Spirochaetales bacterium, assembly GCA_028532905.1. Classification (GTDB taxonomy): domain Bacteria; phylum Spirochaetota; class Spirochaetia; order DSM-2461; family DSM-2461; genus Oceanispirochaeta. Next base: position 34,588 of record JAQQAM010000010.1, on the reverse strand, counting down.
TTATGGAGCGGAATACCTCTGGGTTGGGATCTGACGGATAATAAAGTGGTTCTGGAACTGATAGTCTGGCTGGTGGCAGTCTATTGCAACACAGGGAAGAGAAAGGGGAGCCCCTGGTCTTCCCGTTCTATAGCCTTTGCCGGAATTTTAACCATTCTTATATACCTTATACCCCACAGCCTCTTCGGGTCGGCCTACAACTACAGCACCGGCAGCGGAACCGGAACATCAACCTGAACCGGAAACTATAAAGCCGGCCGGGTTTTCTTGAGAATTATATATTACAATATAAGTATTGTATAAGCCGGGAGGTATCAGATGGACAAGTTATCAGTGGCCAATACAACAAGGGAAGAGAGGCTGGCTATTGTACTGAAATCTCTGAGCTGCGGTTCGGAAGGGAGCTGTGAGTTCTGTTCCGGCTGCGGTGTATTCGGCAGTGGTTCAGTGATGAGAATGTATCAGCCCTATATTGACGGAGAGATGGAACTGGCGGAAGTCAATATGAGATTCAGAGCGCCTTTTAATATCAAGTAGCTGTCTTACGCCGGTCTGCCGGGTAGAAAAAACCGGATTCTCTGAATCAGTAAGGAATATCAGAGTCTGTCGATTATACTCACATCAAAAAAGAGTTCTCTTTTCAGGGTATCCTTGTGACTCTGCTGTTCAATAAAGGATATGAGGTTTTCTATGGCTGCTGTTCCAATTTCGGCTGTGGGCTGTGAAATGACAGAAACAGGTACTTTCAGAAAATCAAACCAGCGGTTGTCATCATAGGTTATGATGCGCAAATTGTCCTGATACTCCTGATCCATATCGCTTAAAGCACTTAAGACCTCATAACAGATAGCGGATGTTGCGCAAATTACTCCGTTAATTTGCTTATCTTTTATAAAGTTTTTGATTAAGGGGACAGAGTCTTCTGTGTGATAACTGAGAGATAATACAGCATTTCCTGTTTCTTTTTCCTGTTCCATCAGGAAAGATTTATATCCCAGTATCCTCTGTTTAATGGTGGATACACTTTCGCTGTACCCTATAAAACCGATGCGGTCAGCCCCTTTGTTATTCAGGTGTTTTGCACCCAGATAGCTGCTGTAGAAGTTGTTGATGCCTATGAAAAGAAAGTCATGATTTTCATATTGACGGTCAATCAGAACAACTGGAATGTCAATATCCGCCAGAGATTCAGGCATTTTCTGAGCCTCAATGGGAGCCAGGATCAGACCGCTGATATTCTTGTCCAGCAGCATTTTAATGTTTTTTTCTTCTTTCTCCGGATCATCCTGGGAGTCACAGAATATGATGGATATTCCCATATCGGAAGCCACAGTTTCAATGGCTTTTGTCGTGGCCACGTAATAGTCTTCCCGGATGTCTGCAATGATAACGCCCACATATTCTATTTTGTTTACCTTCTTGGAGTTATATCCTCTGTAGTTCAACTCCTCCATGATCCGCAAAACCGCTTCCTTAGTATCCTGATTGACCCGTCTGGTCTTGTTGATGACATGGGATACTGTTGTGATGGAAACACCGGCTTTTTCGGCGATGGTTTTCATGGTAATATTCTTGTGCTTCATACCAACATTTAAACACAGCAAATCCAATTGATCAACATTCAATAAAAAAATATCGTAAAATTTGCGCAAAAAAAAGATTGACGTGCGCAAAATGTGGGGTAATAATGATTTCAGGTTCGGCAGAGAAATCTGAAGAACCATAGTTGATTAACAGGAAGGTTTAAGAATGCAAGCCCTCGTACTTGAAGAGAAAGGAAAAATCAGTCTGAGAGACTTTGATATAACAGAAAGCCTTGGTCCTGATGATGTTCGGATCAAACCCGTTGCTGTGGGAATCTGCGGCAGCGACGTCCATTACTACCGGGAAGGGAATATTGGAGAATTTGTGGTCAGAGAACCGATGATTCTGGGGCATGAGGCCAGCGGTATTGTTCTGGAAGCCGGAGAGAATGTTAAGAATCTGAAACCCGGCGACCGGGTCTGCATGGAACCGGGGATTCCCAATTTTAAAAGCAAAGAAACCCTGCAGGGAATGTATAACCTGGACCCGGATGTTCAATTCTGGGCCACGCCTCCTGTACAGGGATGTCTGAGAGAATCCTTTGTTCACCCTGCAGGATTGACATTCAAACTCCCTGACAATGTCAGTTTTCATGAGGGGGCACTGGTTGAACCCCTGGCAATTGGTGTTTATGCCGCTAAGAAGGCTGCCATCTCTACCGGAGACAATGCTCTTGTCCTCGGTGCCGGAACCATCGGCATAGTAACAGCTCTGGCTGCCGAAGCATCGGGTTGTGCCAATGTGTTTATCGCAGATGTTAAAAAAGAAAAACTGGATTTTGTAAAAGAGCATTACGGCGATAAAATTACAGCCATTGATCTCAGTTCCGAAACTGTGACTGATACCCTGAAAAATGCCGGAGTAGAGCAGGTGGAAATCGTGTTCGAAGCCAGCGGCAGTGAAAAAGCCTTTGAAGGGATAACCGACTGCATGACCCCCCAGGGCACCATTGTTCTGATTGGAATGCCCAACGCTCCGGTTCCCATTGATGTTGTCGCTGTTCAGGTGAAGGAAATTGAATTAAAGAGTATTTTCCGTTATGTGAATATATATCCCCGGGTAATCGGCATGATTGCCTCGGGAAAGATGAATGTCTTACCCCTTGTGACTAAAGTGTATGATTTCAACCAATCTCTGGAGGCTTTTGAATATGCCGCCACACTGCCGGGGAATGAAATCAAAATTATGATTGACACAGGGTTTTAGAAAATTGTAAACGTGGCTGCGGCCATAGATATAAGGAGTTTATGTATGAAGAAAATTATGTTGGCATTACTGGCTTTGTCACTGATGTGCGTCCCTGCATTTGCAAACGGCCAGGCGGAAGATGACGGTACCTACAAAGTTGCCTACATTGCCCGGGCCCAGGCGGACTCATTTGCAGCATGGCTGGCAAATGCGGTTATGGAAGAAGCTGATAAGTATGATGACATCAGTGTTAAGGTTTTTGACGGACAGGCTTCTGACGACAGAGTGAATTCGCTGATTGAGAATGCCATAGTCAACAAGTTCGACGCCATCATCATTCAGCCCAATAACGGTGAGTCCCAGAGACCCTATGCTGAAAAAGTTGTCGATGCCGGTATTATCTGTATTACAACCAATGCAAGAATCGCCGGAATCCCCGGAGCCTCTTCGGTGGATGCTGATCCCTATGAGCAGGCAGCCGTAAATGCCCGTGTAGCGATCCAGCAGATTCCCGAAAATGCAAATGTTGTCGTTCTGAAAGGCCCTCCCGGAAACTTCCATGCAGACGAGCGCCGTGTGAGCTGGGAAAAAGAGTTTTTCGCCAAAAGACCTGATGTTACCATTGTAGGTGAGCAGATTGCCAACTGGAACAAGGATGAAGCCATGGCTCTTATGGAAGACTGGGTACAGTCCAATGACAGAATCGATGCCATTATTGCCATGAACGACAATATGTGTGCCGGAGCTCTGGAAGTTGTAAAAGACAATGCCAAGTTTGACGGAATCCTGGCCTATGGAGTGGACGGAACAGCTGAAGCGACACTTCTGATCAAAGACGGACTGATGACATCCACCTGTCTGCAGAGTGCCTATGCCCTTGCTGAAAATCTTCTTTCCACCAGCCATAAACTGCTGACCGGGGCGGAATCTCAGATTGACATTGACATCGACTGTCCCCTTGTTAATATGGAAAACGTTGACGAGTACATCGAAATGCACAAAAGAGCCGGTGCTCTCTAATAAGGTTTAAATATCCCCGATCCACTGGGGTCGGGGATTTTTTTGTTGAATCAGTAGGAAGAGGAATGGAAGAAATCAAATTAAAGGTTTCCAATATTGAAAAATCGTTCCCCGGGGTCAAAGCTCTGGATAACATCAATTTTTCCGTCCGCAGAGGAACAGTTCATGTTCTGTGCGGTGAGAATGGAGCCGGTAAATCAACACTGATGAAAATCATCAACGGTGTGTATAAACCAGATGCAGGCAGTATAGAAATTGATGGTGAGGTGGTGGATATCAAGAATCCGATCCAGGCGAGGCATCACGGAATTTCCATGATATTCCAGGAGCTGAACTATATTCCGGAAATGACAGTGGAAGAGAGTCTTTTTGTAGGACGTCTTCCTGTTGGCAAGTTCGGAAAAGTGGACTGGAAAACCATACGGCAAAAGACAATTGAGCTTCTCGAACAGGAGCATCTGCCGTATTCACCCACTACATTGATTAAAGATCTGTCAGTGTCTGACATACAGATGCTGGAAATCCTGAAGGCCATATCCTGGAAATCGGATATTGTCATTATGGATGAACCCACATCGGCCATCACAGACAAGGAAGTAGCCCTTCTGTTTGAAAAAATAGATAAACTGAAAAGCAACAATGTCAGTATTATCTACATCTCCCACAAAATGGATGAGATATTTAAAATTGCCGATGACATTACTGTTCTGAGAGACGGAACAGTGGTAGACACCAGAAAGAAAGAGGATATTACCATTGATGAAGTGATCACCCTGATGGTAGGGCGGGAACTGTCCAGTGAGTATCCCAAAGAGATAATACAAACAGGAGCTCCCGTGCTTGAAGTGGAAGGGCTGACCAGCCCTGGAAACTTTGAGGATATCAGCTTCAATCTTCATGACGGTGAAATCGTAGGATTCGCCGGGCTTATGGGGGCGGGCAGGACCGAGATAATGCGGGCTGTCTTCGGACTCGATTCATTCACAGAAGGTGTGATTAAAAAAGACGGAAAGGTTGTTGATAACAGCACAGTGGAAAAGAGTATCAATAACGGTGTCGTTATGCTTTCAGAAGACCGCCGGCGTTACGGTATTATACCTGTCCGAGGTGTACGGGAAAATGTTTCTCTGGCCAATCTCAGGAAGTTTTTCTATAAGGCCCGTCTACACACCCGAGAGGAAATTACTGAGGTTCAGGACATCTGCTCTCAGATGAATGTGAAAACCCCCACTCTTGAAACTTCCATCGACTCATTAAGCGGCGGTAACCAGCAGAAAGTTGTTCTGGCAAAATGGATGATCAATGATCCTGATGTCATGATTATGGATGAACCCACAAGGGGGATTGATATCGGTGCCAAGTATGAGATCTACAAGCTTATGACCTCATTTGTAAAGAAAAACAAAGCCATCATAATGGTCTCGTCCGAGCTTCCTGAACTTATAGGTATGTGTGACCGTATTTACGTCATGTCCAAGGGAGTTCTCCAGGGCTGCCTGACCCGCGATGAGTTTTCTCAGGAAACAATTATGAAAATGGCCACCGGAGTCATGAAAAAAGAGGAGTCCCTTAAATGAAACTGAATTCGGAAAAGCTGAATCACAGCTGGAATACAATAAAAAATAAATACAGCATTCTGCTCGTACTGGTCTTCCTGATTGCCGTATCGACCCTGATCAACCCCAACTTTCTGACCGGGGCTAATATGTCCAACGTATCCCGGCAGATTGCTGTGACCACCATCCTGGCTTTTGGTGAAACCATTCTGATTATCTGTGGTATGCTGGACCTGTCATCCGGTTCCGTTCTGTCTCTTTCAGGAGTCCTGTCGGTATCGGTTTTTAAAATGACCGGTTCACTGCCCCTGGCGTTTTTTACTGCCATTTTTGTAGCCGTTTTCTGCAACCTGATCAATGCCCTTATGGTGACACGCTTCAAGGCTCCCCCCTTTATTGCCACACTGGCAATGCAGGCCATGGCCCGGGGAGCAGCCCTGTTGTACACAAAGGGTCAGAATATCTATCAGATCGAAGAGTATACAGTTTTCGGGCAGGGATTTATCGGGTTTATACCCACTCCCGTTGTGTTTCTGATCATTCTGTTTGTCGCCACCTGGTATATATTGAACCATACCCGTTTCGGGCGTTCCCTGTTTGCCATAGGGGGTAATGAAGAAGCGGCGATCGCCTCCGGAATCAATGTAAACCGGAACAAGGTTCTGGCTTTTGTGGTAAACGGTGTTCTTGTGGGAATAGCGGGTGTACTGTTTATGTCCCGAGTCAATTCAGGACTGCCCAACGGCGCCATCAATTATGAGTTCCACGCCCTGACATCATCCATCATCGGGGGGACTAGCTTCTCCGGTGGTGTGGGTACGGCAGGCGGAACCGTTGCGGGTGCCTTTATTGTCGGGTTTCTGAATAATATTATGAACCTGGCCAATGTAAACAGCTATCTGCAGCAGATTGTCCGGGGTGCTATTATCGCCCTGGCGGTTATATATGACATCCGATCCAAATCAAAACGGGATCTTAAAAAACTGGGAAATATAACAGAAAAAAAAGATAAAGCTGATTCATAAGACCTTCTCCTTTTTATGCTGAGACCGCTGCAGAGCAAAACCTTTGCAGCGGTCTCTTTTTATTTACAGTTTATGATAGTGATTGAAAACTACCAGCTGACTGTAAAGTTTACACCGTATTTGAATCCCATATCGTCTGTACCGTCGATAAAGACATCCTGGGCATCGCTGTGATCCAGGTCACCCACGGCATAGCTCATGTAGAACTGAATTCTGGGGCTGCTGAAAACAGTGCTGTTTGTATCCAGTGTGAATGTAGGTGCTACAGTGACTCTGTTTACAATGGAGTTTTTGCTGCTGTTGGCAAAGGCAAAGTGATCAAAGTCGTATTCAGCCATAAGACCGAAAGATTCGGTTACAGCGTAGTAGGGTCTGACGGCAAAGGTTGTCCATGTACCGTCAGTGTCGATCTCCTGGTTTCCTCTGGCTTCAGTCATAAGAGTTGTCTGCATGCTCCATCTGTCGTTCAGAATGGCACCGGCCTGCACACCACCACCGGTTCTGAAAGCATCGGCTTTGTAGTAGTTGTATTTTACATCGTTAACACCGGTTCCGAAGTCATAGTAACCGAAAAGCTCTGTAGAACCTTCTGTCAGACCGAAGAAGCTGTTAAAGGCGTAGGAGGCTTCCAGGATGGCTCCGTAGCGGGCGCCGTCAAAACCTGTTGCGATTGTGGGAACAGCTTTGAAAGAGAGAGTCCCGTGACCCAGGTCAAAGTGGGGTCTTACAACAAAGGAGTGGATAGTTCCGTCTCTTGATACAGTGGGGTTGCCGTCTGCATCCAGATCTTCAGAGTTCTCATAAGCCATCAGGTAGGCCAGACTCCATGTGGAGTTGCCAAGGGAGATCCCGTCAATACCTGTACCATGGGCATTGGACAGATCGTTGATGTAGTAATCATACATATCGATAGCAAGAGAATCGTTGTATCTGTTACCGGCCCAGATGGAAATACCGCTGTCCATCCATCCCATTCTAAGATAGGCTTCGGGGAGGATCGTACCGTAGTCCATTCCGCTGATGTTGTTCCAGCCTTCACCAAAACCGGGAATATCAAAGGCGACTCTTGTATTAACAGACCACCACATGGAATCTCCATGACCGGTGTAGCTCAGAAGGTGCTCACTGTAGTTTCCTTCGTTTCCGAATCTGGCCTGGTTGAAGGCTCCATTTGCAGTGAAAGAGTTGGCGCTTCCCACGGCTTCGCCCTGGGCATTACCGGCAACTCCCCCTCTGGCATAACCGGAGTAGGAGAATCCCTCTTCAGGAACACCCTCAGGCAGTGCGGTTTCTTCTGCAAAAGCGAAGAAAGGAATCATTAAAATCAGCATGACAACAGAAATCTTTTTCATGTAAAACCTCGTTTCTAGATTTATTTTTGCTTGATTGAAAACTAAAACTTCAGTTTGTTGCTGTTTTTAAGAGAAAATATCTGTTAAGTGAAGATATATGGGGGTTTTGTGAATTCTCAGTATTTGTTTTTTCCGCCCCCGGGGATAAGAGAGGACCGGTATAAATCTCTTTACAGTAGGGGAATAGGGGCGGTATGGTCATTTTTACCAGGCCTAAGGACAGCTTTACAGTCTATCCGGTCTTAATCTGCCGACCTCATAATCTTCACATTTATCCAAAATACGGCTGTTTACTTAATAAATGTCTTTTTATTATGATAGACTCAGCATCAGAAAGGAGATAGACGTTGAAAAAATCAATTATTATATTGCTTGCGGTTCTGCTGGGATCGTGCGCCACAGTACCGCAGGAAAAACTGGAGAAACTGGAAGAGATGATTCAGGCTCAGAATGAGACCCTGAATCAGATTGATCATAATATATCCCGGCTGAAACAGACAGAGGACGGCGAGACTGTAGATGAACAGCCTGCAGAGGAGCCGGCTGAACAGCCCGTTGTACAGAATCAGACAATCATCAAACAGTATGAACTCGGCGACAAGATCATAGTGGGCGAACAGGAGATGATCTATATCAACCCTCCGGGAATCAGTGTTATCGCCCGCATCGATACAGGAGCTGCCACATCCTCCATCCACGGATCGGATATTCAGTGGTTTGAACGGGACGGCAAAAAGTGGGTCCGTTTCAATATGGATCATGACGGAGTAGACAGGATCATGGAAAAGCCGGTGCAGGAAATCAAGACAATACGTCAGAGCAGCTCTCCCGAACCAGTGGACCGTGCTGTTATCAAACTGAATACCGTACTGGGCGGAGTAGAAACTGAAACCGAGTTCACCCTGGCAGACAGAAGTCATATGACCTATCCTGTTCTGATCGGAAGGACCCTGATCCGCGACCTGATGATTGTGGATGTGGCTCACGAGTTTCTCCATGGTGCTCCGGAGAATAACTGATGAAAAAGACTGATACATCGAAAATCGCTTTCTATATAATAATAGCCATCCTTCTCGTTTCAGGGATAGCTTCCATCCTCTACAGACATTATGTGGATCATCAGCCCTGGTTTCCTGGTGAGAAAGCCAGAATCTGGAGCATAGAAGGGCAGGTGGATTTCAAGGCTCTGCCGGACAGACCTCTGACAGTGAGGCTGAATCTCCCCCAGGACCAGGATGGATATCAGGTTCTGGATCAGTCTACAGCGTCTTCCGGATTCGGTCTCTCCTATGTCAGCGGTTCGGGAGGGGAGCCTGTTGCCGAATGGACCCGGAGAGAAGCCGAAGGAAACCAGGTTCTCCATTATAAGGTGAATATTCTGGAGCAGAAAACCTTCTCTGTTGAAGAGAACCATGTTGCTCCTCCCGTTCCGGAGGTTGTCTGGCGTGCTTCAGACAGAACGGCAGCCCGGGCACTTGCCGATCAGGTCTATGCCCTGAGTGCTGATTACAGCTCTTTTGCCCGGGAGCTGAGCAGTATTTTTGCCCGGAGCGGCCAGGTGGACCAGAACCTCCAGCTGCTGCGTTCCGTGTATTCGGATACTGAACTGTTTACAAAACTGCTCAACTATAAGGGCATTCCCGCCCACCCGGTGAACGGTCTTTTTCTGGAAGACGGCCGAAGGAATCAGAGGCTGGTTCAGTTTCTTAAAGTCTATCTGGAAGACGGCAGTGTTCAGTACTATGATATGCGGAGTTTCAAACTGGGGCTTCCTGAAGATTTTATCATCTGGAATGATACCAGCGGCAGTTCTCTGGATGTTTTCGGCGGTTCCGATTCGGGTGTCCGGTTTGCCATGGTGCAGCAGGTCATGCCCCTGGGAGGAATTCTGGATTCTTTCAAAGAGGATCTGTCTATCTTGAGTTTTTCCATATATGACCTGCCTCTGGCGGAGCAGTCCATCTTTAAAACCATGCTTCTGATCCCTCTGGGAGTTCTTATTGTAGTTATGCTCCGGGTTCTGGTGGGAGTCCGGACATCGGGAACCTTTATGCCGGTTCTCCTGGCCATGTCCTTCATGGAGACCACTCTGATTACAGGCCTTTTGGGATTCCTGCTGGTTGTGGGAACTGGGCTTGTGATCCGTTCGTATCTCTCCCGGCTGAACCTTCTGCTTGTGGCCCGTATTTCGGCTGTTATTATCTCAGTTATCTGTATCATCACTGTTTTTACTGTATCCTCCTATAAACTCGGTCTTACTGAAGGACTGAAAATTACTTATTTTCCTATTATCATCCTCTCCTGGACCATAGAAAGAATGTCCATTCTCTGGGAGGAAGAGGGCTCCAAAGAAGTTGTGATTCAGGGGGGAAGCAGCCTCCTGGTGGCGGTTGTGGTTTTTCTTTTTATGAACAGCAACTTCCTCCGTTACTTTGTTTTCAACTTTCTGGGTGCCCAGCTGATTTTTATGGCAGTGACTCTGCTGCTAGGAAGCTATACAGGATACCGCCTCTCTGAGCTGAGACGCTTCAGTCCTCTGGTAGAGGAGCAGTCATGAGAGCAGTACGTCCCGGAGCCCTGAAGAAACGGGGCATAATGGGTATGAATATGAGGAACGGTCATTATATCGGACGGTATAATAACCGGAAGCTCTATCCCCTGGTGGATGACAAGCTGAAAACCAAAAGCATTGCCCTGGAGGCGGGGATAACCGTTCCGGATCTTATTGCAGAAATGGACAGCAACTATCAGCTGAAACATCTGGATTCATATCTGGAAGGGCATAACGGGTTTGCCGTCAAACCGGCTAAAGGTTCGGGGGGCAAGGGAATACTGGTTATCCTCAAGAGGGAAGGGGATCAGTTCTTCAAACCCTCGGGGGAAGCGGTTTCCATGAAAGACATGAAGAGACACTGTGCCAATATACTGGCCGGACTCTACTCCCTCGGCGGAAAGCCGGATACGGCAATCATTGAGACACTGATCAATCCGGACAGGGTTTTTGATGATTTCTCCTATGAAGGGGTACCGGATATCCGGGTCATTATATTCAAGGGCTTTCCGGTGATGGCCATGATGCGACTTTCGACTGCCGAATCCGACGGTAAGGCCAACCTCCATCAGGGAGCCGTTGGTGTGGGGCTGGATATCGGTACAGGCCGGGCTCTGCGGGCTGTTCAGCATGGTAAAATCATAGAGGAACATCCCGATACAGGGGTTCCGCTGAGCACTCTGGCGGTTCCCCAGTGGGATACTCTGCTGACCCTGGCCTCAGGCTGTTATGAAATGACCGGCCTGGGATATCTGGGAGCCGACATGGTTCTGGACAAGGACAAAGGGCCTTTACTGCTGGAACTGAATGCCCGTCCGGGTCTGGCTATACAGGTAGCCAACGGCGCAGGACTCCTGGACCGTCTCAGATATGTGGAAAACCTTGGAGAGAGGGAATACTCAGTGGAGGAAAGAATCAGAATCTGCTCTGAGTTTGATTTCTGAGAGAGTCAGCAGTTATTCTGATCCAGTAGGGGATTCTTTGGACAGTAAGGATTCCCCTCCCGCTTAAACCTGATATAATCATAAGAATTAAGCGAGGTGTTTTATGCTGTTCAGTCTGTCTGTTCAGGAGCTTATATTCCTAGTTCCCATTCTGTTGATGAGCCTGTCGGTTCATGAGTTTTTCCACGGCTGGGTGTCGTCTCTGCAGGGTGATCCCGTTCCCCGGCTGGAGGGGAGACTGACCCTGAACCCCCTGAAGCATCTGGATTTGTGGGGAACTCTGATGCTCCTGACCGCCGGATTCGGTTGGGCCAAGCCGGTACGCATCGATATAGACAGCTATAAAAACAGATATCCCGGCCTGGTTCTGACCTCTCTGGCCGGACCCTTTTCCAATCTGCTGATTGCCCTGCTCTTTACAGTTCTGCTCCGCTTTGTTTTTCTGAGCGACGCACTGGCTTTTATGAGGACAGAAGCTGTGGTGACTGTGATTCAGTATGTGCTCATAATCAATATCCTCCTATTTCTGTTTAATCTGATTCCCATTCCCCCTCTGGACGGCTCCCGGGTGGTGACAGCGTTATTCAATCGGAACACCGCGTTTATCAGCTCCTATAACCGCTGGGGTGTGTATATTCTGCTGGCCATTCTGCTGATCAACCGGGCTCTGGATGTGGAGATTATTCCTATCAGCCGGATGATGGGGGGTGTTTTAAGGTTTATGTTTGCTTTGATTATTCCGGAGCTCAGTGCATAATATCCCTGAAAAGGATTTCAGCGGCACCCTGCCGGGCAGAACCTGCGGACCGGAGGAAGCAGGAAAGAATTCTGCCCGTTAGCAGGTAGAGCGGAAAGCCTGTCCCCCCGGTTCCGGGGGGTGAACAAAAAAATCTCAATAAAGTTTAAATATATGTCATGAAGTGACACATGTGTTTTGTATTCTGCTTCCTGTAAGGAGAACAAAAGCCATGATCTACAATCTTGTATTAACCCTGAGTGTCTACTCTGTTATGACCGCCGCCTGCGCCGTTTTGCTGATCCTGATTATTCAGAGGCAGGAGATGAGAATTGATGAAGTATTGCACTCCCGGTTGAGAGCCCGGCCTCTGGGTATTGTTCATAAAGACGGGGAGGCCGCCCAATCAATGGAGCTATACTATCCCCTGAACTTTGATGCTCCCGAGGTGTATTACGCCGATCAGGGGTGAAAATAACAGCCGGAGAACCTTGCCTGTTCAAAAAGAAACAGATTTTAGGGATTATTTATTATTTGGCACAGCCTTTGCAATATGTTCCTTTGAGATTATTGGAAAGGAATGAACATGAAAAATCCCCGATTGAGTGAACCGGTCACGGTCAGTGATACCCGGAATGATAGCGATGGAGCCATGGGAAAAGACCGGAATCCCGGAAGGCTTCAGGCCGGGCTGGCGGCGTTGAGTCTGATGTCTTTTTTATACGAGGCTGAATCCATTGCTTTTGTGAGTTCTCCGGAGCTGTCTGTAACCCCGGAGAAGGGGAACTGCCTTACTACTCCTGAAAAAGTTCCACCACTTCAGCGGGAGTTTCGGAATGAATCAGTGTCCGCATAAAGGCGGCGGACCGGGTCAGTCTGGCGACTTCCGAGAGGGCTTCAATATGGAGTCCCGATTTATCAGGGGGAGCCAGGATCATAAAGAACACCTTGGCGTCTTCGCCGTCGAGGGATTCAAAATCTATTCCCTGTGGTGAGATGCCTATGGCCAGGGTTATATCTGTAACGGCGTCGGTTTTGGCGTGGGGTATGGCAATGCCTTCTCCCAGTCCGGTGCTGCCCTGATCTTCTCTGGCCCGCACCACCTGGTAGATGGCATCGGGATCTGAAATTTTACCGGCCTCCTTGAGGAGGTCTATCATTTCATGGAGCAGATCGTTTTTTCTTGTGCTTTCAAGGGGAACTTTGATGCAGTCTTCTGTAACTAAATCCAGTATACTCATTTGTTTTCCTTCTTTTATCCTGTATTTTATTTTATCAGCAAGGGTCAGGCCAGGGATTCATAATGGGACCAGACCAGATCCTCGTCCTTGGCAATCAGTACGGAACAGGGAACAGAGCGCATGGCCCGCTCCACTTCGTTGTAGAATTCATCCCTCCGGCTCTGGATCTTGGAGAGTTCTCCGATAATCAGCAGATCGATATCCAGATCTTCCACAAGGTGTTTGATCTCAGAATGGATGGCGCCGTTTTTCTGGTACAGTTCAATGGGCTGCGCCTTTTTGTGAGCCAGCTCTTTGACGTGGTCCAGATACTTCTGGGCATCATTCTCAAGATCTTCCTGATACTCCTGCTCTTCCGAGGCAATAAAGATCCTGGATTTTACCAGGTCGTTCAGGGCTCTGGTGTTGACAACATAGAGGGCGCTCAGTTCGGCTCCCGTGCTTTTAGCCAGGCATACGGCGTATTCCGCTGCTGTGACCGATTCTTCACTGCCGTCGATGTAAACCAGAATGTTCTGTATTGGTCCTGCCATTTCTTTTGTCCTTTCCCTAGATTAAGGGTTCATCCTTTTACTTTCAAGCCTACTCTTAACTCGCTTCATAAGAATAAGCATATCCCGTTCATTCTCTTCCAGTCTGTTCTGGATGTGGGCCACTGTCTCTTCCAGCTCGGGGATGGCAATCTTTTCAAGGGCATTAACCTTGCGGATTGTCTTTTTCACTTCCCGGGCCAGCCGCATGATGGAGATTTTTAGTTCTGCCAGTTTGCCGGCCATTTCCAGAGCCTTTCGGAAGTCTTCCACCGCCGTATCCACGTGGTAGCTGTTGCCGGTGGTGGAGTACCAGGGTGCCTGGCCGCTGTATTCGGTCTGGACAACGGGCAGGGGAACTCCCATGACCTTTCTCTGGGTCAGCTTCACTTCCGATTCCACCCGGATGGCACTGGAGAGGGTGAGGAGGTTTCTCTTGCCCATGTCCAGAGCCGCATCTTCCAGGGAACCGAAGGCGGTGCTCAGGGTGGCATCCGCTTTCTCCTGAAAATCCACAGCCTGATCCACCAGGTTCAGAAGCTCCATCACCAGAATATTCCGTTTCTGGTCCAGCAGCTCGTGTCCCAGAGTGGCGAACTTCAGCTCATTCCGGAGGGATATGAGATTGGTCTTGGTGGGGGCTGTGTTCTTTCTCATCTAGAGTCCGGCCTCCGGTTTTCGGACGGCCACGGTGCCGTAGTATTCATCAATCTCATCTTCTGTGACCCTGTGGAGTTCTTCCGCCGGCAGGAGGCTTAAGGCCTCCCAGCCCCTGTCCAGGGTCTCTTCAATGCTTCTGTCTTCATCGGCTCTCTGGTTGATGAACTTTTTCTCGAAGTGTTCCCCGAACTCCATATACTGATGGTCCAGAGGGGTCAGTTCTTCTTCTCCTATAACCGAGGCCAGGTTCCGTACATCCTTCACATAGCTGTAGGCGGCAAAGAGCTGACTGGCCAGATGGGGATGATCCGCCCTGGTCATCCCTTCTCCGATGCCGTCTTTCATCAGACGGGAGAGAGAGGGGAGTCCCGCTACAGGGGGATAGAGTCCCCGGGCATGCATATCCCGTTCGAAAACAATCTGCCCTTCTGTGATGTATCCCGACAGGTCGGGGATGGGGTGGGAAATATCATCGTTGGGCATGGTCAGAATGGGGAGCTGGGTTATGGAGCCCTTGAACCCTTTGAGCATGCCCGAGCGTTCATACAGTTCGGCCAGATCGGAGTAGAGGTAGCCGGGATAGCCCTTCCGGGAGGGAATCTCGCCCCGTAGGGTGGAAATCTCCCTGAGGGATTCACAGTAATTGGACATGTCGGTCATGACAACCAGAACATGCATCCCTTCGTCAAAAGCCAGATGCTCGGCCAGAGTGAGAGCGCTCCGGGGGGTGATGATCCTTTCAATGGAGGGGTCATCGGCCAGAGAAAGAAAGAGGGCCACCTTTTCCAGAACTCCCGATTTCTCGAAGGAGTCGATAAAGTAGCGGGCTACATCGTGCTTGACTCCCATGGCGGCAAAGACCACGGCAAAGTCGGTGTCCTGTCCCTTGACCTTGGCCTGCCGGGTTATCTGGGCAGCCAGTTCGTTGTGGGGCAGGCCGTTCCCTGAAAAGATGGGGAGCTTCTGTCCCCGGATCAGGGTGTTCATGCCGTCAATGACGGAGATGCCGGTCTGGATAAAATCCCGGGGATACTCCCGGGCCACCGGATTGACGGGCCGGCCGTTCACATCAATGTGCCGTACCGCCCGGGGGGCTGCTCCTCCGTCCCGGGGCTGTCCGAGTCCGTTGAATACCCGGCCCAGCATCTTTTTGGTCACCCCCAGAGTCTGGGGCTCTCCTTTGAAGCTGACTCTGGTTTCGGGCATGTTGAGTCCCGATGTTCCTTCAAACACCTGGACCACCGCCACATCGGCAGAGGTATCCATAACGGTACCCAGCCGGATATTTCCCTTCCGGTCACGGCATTCCACCAGCTCCCTGTACCCAACGGGATGGGTGTTTTTGACAAACACAAGGGGGCCTTCAATCTGATCCACACCCACATATTCTCTGGCACTGAGAAGCCTTTTTTTCAGATCCTTATCCATAGATGGCCCCCAGGCGGTCCAGTGACCGTTCCAGTTTGGCCTCCAGGCGGTCAAAGCGTTCCACTTTATCGTTGGCAATGGTCAGTTTCATCTTTATGATCTCCTGCAGAACTTTCATCCGTCTGAGTTTGACTATGGTCACCCCCCGGCGGATGGCTTCATTGCCCCGTCTCCAGTACAGGAGAATAATGGCCAGCATGCGCATTTGTTTTTCGGCGGTGGAGTAGCGGTCTATGTCGTCAAAGGCATTCTGCTGCAGAAAGGCATTCTTGAAGACCGTACACACCTCGATGATAAATCTCTGGCTGTCGGGCAGGGCATCGGGGCCTACCAGTTTGACAATCTGCTGAAGACGGACCTCTTTCTGGAGAAGTTCCAGAATCTCTCTGCGGTCCTCTGCCCAGGCAGGGCCCACCCTCTCTTCCCACCAGGGGCTGATGTCGTTCAGGTATTCGCTGTAGCTGTCCAGCCAGCCGATGGCGGGATAGTGGCGGGCATTGGCCAGCTGCCGGTCCAGTCCCCAGAAACAGCGGACAAAGCGTCTGGTGTGCTGGGTGACAGGCTCGGAAAAGTCCCCTCCCGGAGGCGAGACGGCGCCGATGATGGACACCGAGCCCTCTTTTCCCGAAAGGGTCTCCATATAACCGGCCCGTTCATAGAACTCGGCAATCCGGGTGGGCAGGTAGGCGGGAAAGCCTTCTTCGGCGGGCATCTCTTCCATACGGCCCGAAAGTTCTCTCAAGGCCTCAGCCCAGCGGGATGTGGAGTCGGCCATAATGGCCACATGATAGCCCTGGTCCCGGTAGTACTCGGCTATGGTTATACCTGTATAGATGCTGGCTTCCCGGGCGGAAACGGGCATATTGGATGTGTTGGCAATAAGGATGGTCCGCTCCATAAGACTTCTGCCGGTGGAGGGGTCTATGAGTTCGGGGAATTCATTGAGAACATCGGTCATCTCATTGCCCCGTTCTCCGCAGCCGATATAGACGATAATATCCGCATCACACCATTTGGCTATGGCATGCTGGGTCATGGTTTTCCCTGTGCCGAAGCCTCCGGGGATGGCAACGGTTCCCCCCTTGGCCAGGGGGAAGAGGGTGTCGATTACCCGCTGTCCTGTAATAAGGGGAATGTTCAGGGGCCTGCGGTCCGCCGTGGGGCGGGGCTTCCGGATAGGCCAGTTCTGAGCCATGGTCAGCTCTATATCCCCGGTGCCGGGGACAGTGCTATCCAGAGTCAGGATGGTTTCCCGGAGGGTGTAGCTGCCCTCACAAGCTATGCTTTTGATCTGTCCTTCCCTTCCGGGGGGCACCATAATCCGGTGTTCAATCCGCTGTGTCTCCTGAACCGTGGCAATTATGTCTCCGGAAGAGACAAAGTCTCCTTTCTTCACCAGAGGGGTAAAATCCCATTTTTTTTCCTGATCCAGAGCCTGGAAGCTCAGCCCTTTTTCGATAAACTCTCCGGACTGGTCAAACAGAGATTCCAGAGGGCGCTGAATGCCGTCGTAAATCGTTCCGATTAATCCGGGGCCCAGGCTGACACTGAGGGCTTCACCCGAGCCGTAGATATTGTCTCCGGGAGCCACGCCTGTGGTATCTTCGTATACCTGAATAACCGCTTCCTCTCCCTTCAGTTTGATCACTTCCCCAACCAGTCTCTGTTCTCCCACAAAGATCATTTCCATCATCAGGGCATCGTCAATCCGGGAGGCTTCAATGACCGGGCCGTTAACCCGTTTGACCGTTCCGGCTATGCGTTCGTTCATGACTGCTCCTCGGGATCGGTATTGTCTGCCCCTGCATCAGGTGTTTCCGTATCGACGCTCTGAAGCCGGGAATCGATTATTTCTCTTACAGAATCTTCGTAGCGGCTCAGCCGGGCGTCAAAACTGTTGCGGAAGGCTCTTCTGCCCCCGGCATCTGTGATTTCAATTCCCTGCAGGGGCAGGGGAGGGGCATCGCTGAGTTTCAGTCCCTGATCAAGGCCGCTCAGCTTCTGAACTTCCTTTTCAACATCTTTCAGAAAGGAAGGGGTCATGAGTTTTCTCTCAATACTGCCGCCGTTGACTGAAAAATCTTCTTCTGCCCCATCACCGCAGAGCCCCAGGGCGCCTTCCAGAATAAAATCTTTAAGGATGTCCTTATAGTCTTCTGATTCACTGAGTTCTCTGAGTTTCTGTTTTACCCTGCTGTGCACTTCAGAGTAGAGCCTCTGAGAGTTTTTCAGTTCCTGTCTGCTCTGCAGAAGACTGAGACTGGAGCCGCTGTTCTTCTTCACTTCCTTTCTGTGGGAACGGGCTTTCTGTTCTGCTTCATTCAGAATCCGGGCTGCTTTTTCCCGGGCGCTGTCCAGAGTTTCTTCAGCCCTGGCTCCGGCTGTTTCCAGAATGGTGCGTGCCTCTTCCTCAGCAGTCTGCAGAATGTTATTCAGAAGTTCAGAGCTTGATTCCGATTGCTTCATTTACAAGTTCTTTCAAGGATGGCTTCCCCTCCAGCCGGCCCATGCGGTCCGGTATCTCCAGAATCAGGGGAAACTGCCTGGTGAACACAAAGCGGTCTACCAGGGGTCTAATCAATTCCGCCAGTCTTTCGTTGATGAGTATAATCCCGATATCCGCATTCTCCATGGCATCTGTGAGAGCCTGTTCCGCCTCCTGTGCCGAAGCAGCCTGCCTGCCCCTGACACCGACCATGCCGAATCCGAGAACCGTATCTTCATCACCGATAACGAAATACTTCATACGTCTTAAAAATTCTTAACCTGTCAGATCTTACCCAGTATCATCAGGGCCGTAATGAATCCGAACACCACTATCCCTTCGGCCAGGGCTATAAAGATAAGGGCCTGCCCTGCTATTTCCGGTTTTTCACCAATGGCACCCATGGCGGCGGAACCCACATGGCTGATGGCAATACCTGCACCGATGGCAGCCGCGGCAAAGGCCAGTGCTGCTGCCAGAAGTCCGAAGGTCTGAACACGGGCGACTTCCGCCGTTACCTCAGTGGCATGAGCCTCTTCGGCACTCAGGTTCTGAACTCCGGCCAGTCCCAGTACGATGATCATGGCTGTCAGGACAAGTACACGGACAGAGAGATGGAGAGACAATTTCTGTTTAAGATTCACTATTTCCTCCTAGACGGGTTTTTAAAGATACAGGCTCATAGGCCCGTCCCGTTCCATTAAAATATTTGGAAAAGAATTCATAATAATTCAACCTGAGAGACTGAATACCTGCAGACAGTCCTTCAAGTGCTATTACCAGTGCATTACCCAGAAGGAGGATGATAAATCCCCCTGCCGGAGGAGCCATATCAGCCATCTGGAAAAAGGCGGTCATCAGGCTCACATGGGCAATTCCCAGCCCCGCCACTCTCATAAAAGAGAGGGTATTGGCCAGATACCCTGAGAAAATTTCCAGCAGCTCTACAATCCACTCCATAAACAAATTCATCACAGAAGAGGGTTTCAGAGAAAAGCTGTGTCCCTCCAGAGCCTGTTCCACAGGTTCTTTAAGCAGAAGGAGCAGTGCCGGCAGGCCCAGTCCCAGAAGCAGAACCGGTGCAGAAGGCATGGTCTTGTAGGAGCTTCCGGCAAAAACAAAGGCCGTATGGATTCCGGCGGCGTACATCCATCCCCCCAGAATTCCTGATTTACTGAAAACAAGGCTGATCCAGTCTCTCTTGCGGATGGAATTGACAATATTAAGGAGAATTCCCAGAGCCAGGACAATGATACCGAACCATATGGTGATCAGCAGGATGTCGTAAATACTGCTGATGGCCTCCCGGCCGCTGGAGTGTCCCTCCACAACCGCATGAAAGTTGAACCAGAGGGGCGGAAACCAGCCGTAACCGAACCAGGAGCCGAAGAGAATCCCCGCTATCACCGCCGCTCCGCCGCAGTAGATAATCAGGGTGTAGAGATACTTTGGTTCTTTTCCCTTTTTTCTGTCCCGGAAGAACAGTAGAAAACCTGCCAGCATCAGGACCAGACCATGCCCCGCATCACCGAACATCAGACCGAACATGGTCAGATAGCTGAGAGCCACCAGGGGAGTGGGGTCAATGGTGCCGTAGGCGGGGGTTCCGAAATTTTTGACCAGCATTTCAAAGGGTCTCAGGGCACCCGGATTTTTCATTTCCACCGGGGGAGTGAGTTTCCCCTCGGTGGTTTTCTCAACCCAGCGGGTATCGTGCCATTCCAGCAGACAGTGACCCTGCGCCGCTTTCTTAATCCCTGTATCCAGGGCTTCTCTATGTTCCTGGGGAACCCATCCGTTAAACAGGAGACAGCTTTCGGAGGCAGAGAAGTAGGACTGTATTTTCAGATGAAGTTCTCTGATTCTCAGATCATTCCAGGTGGACTGGAGCCATTCCATTTTTCCGGAGATATAGTCACGGGACTCTTCTTTTATTTTGTTCTGCTTCTCTCTCAGACCTTTTACTTTCTCATCAATATCGCCGGCAGCTCTGCTGTTGCCGTTGCCGCTGCTCAGACCGGCAGCGGCTTCTGGGGGAAGGGGACCCTGCTGCCAGGATGCCGATTCCAGCCGTCTTCTGATTTCATTCTGATCTTTTTTCATTCCCATTATGATGCAGTGGCTCAATTTGCCTATACTCACTGCTTCAATCACTATGGTTGTGAGAGTGCCCAGACTCTCCTCCAGACCCGGAAGCATTCGGCTTTCTATGCTGCCGGTTTCCATAAAAAGAAAGGAGTATCCCGACATTCCCTGCTGCGCCCTCTCCAGAAGGGCTTTTTCATCACCGAACAGCTCCATCTGCCTTTTTAGATCCAGCAGCCTGTTTATTTCGGACTGCAGGTCCTGCTGGCTGTCCCGGAATCTCTGCTGTTCCCCTGACAGGGCATCCAGCATCTTTTCTATCTTGTCCAGAGTATCGTTGGCTGTCAGCTCATCACTCATTACCGGAAGAAGGTCTGCTGTCCGGAGAAGGGTTTCAATCCGAAGGCGGCTTTCGGCCATTCTGGCTGCGGACTCACTGATCTCCAGACTCTGCAGTCTCTGATCCCGCAAAAAGGGGATCTCCTCTGTTTTTATAAAGTCCATGACTCCGGTCTGCAGGAGTATTTCTGTCACGCTTTCCAGGTGAGTACGGGTTACCACGGCTGTCAGGTGGTTCATCTTGGAGCTCAGAATCACGTTAATCCTCCCGTTCCCATAATCTGGGATTTATACTGTACTTTGTTGAGAATACTGACAAGCCGGCGGCATTCTCCTGATTTCCGGATAAAATAGATCAGCATTATGCCAATTGTAAAGGGGTCCCTTCTTAAGATTTTTGCGGTTTCCCTTGTTTTTATCTCGTCGAAAACAGCTTCGATCATCTCCATTTTCTGCCGGGGGTTTCCTTCATCCCTCAACAGAAGAGTTCCCATGCTGCCGTAGGGGGAGAGGGATTTTTCCAGTATGCTCTTCTCACTGAGTTTTCCCCTGCCCAGTTCTCCGGCAGAGGATCTGCCTCCCGGAATCATGTCTTCCAGAATCTGCTCCAGAGGCATGAGGGGGATCATCCGCAGCAGATGCAGCATGTTTTCAAAATCGATTTCCATACCCGTCAGTTTCAAGATGATCTCTTTGTCCTTGTCCGGAAAATTTGCGGCGGCTTCCCGTATTTTTTGGAACCGGAGCCGGTCCAGATCTCTTTCCAGATCATACAGGTTATTCAGAGCTTTTTTTTGCTCCCTGTATTGTTCAAAAACATCCCTGTACAGGTCATATGTACTGATAAAAGCATAGAGTTCCTCCTCGCTACCGCAGGCCATTAGAGCATCAGGGTCAAGGGGAGTGATAACTTTCATGCGGATCATATAGGGGGTGAGGGCTGAGATATCCCTTTTTCTGATCCGGCTGTCAAACCAGAGCCTGATCCAGTCCTTCAGAATCTCAATGTCGTATTTCACCAGCAGTACATCCAGAAAGCCGGAAAGCAGTTCATCCGTATGTCTTTTCAGTTCTTTGTAGAAGCCGATTTCTTTTTCCCGCAGTTCTTTCTCTGCCATTTTCAGATCACCGGTCTGCTCGTAGATCTTCTCCATCAGACCGTAGGATGAAGGTTTGAGCATCAGCATGGCTTCATTCAGATTAGGCCGGTCTTCCAGTTTTTTATAGAAATTCTCTTTTAATAGAAAATCCATTCTGGTTTTGAGTTTGGCGTTTATGAAACTGTAGCGCGTAAGGGCTTTTGACATGACCGGGGACTCATTCTCTATTGAATTCGGCTGTGATCAGAAAGCGGTAGACATCCTCTGCCGCCTGATCAAGGAGCCCGGATTTTTCTGTGAGAAGATTCTTCTGTTTCTCTTCCAGACCGGCAATGACTGCCTTCTGATCCTCTTCCAGTTCTGCTCTGGTCTGTTCGGCAGACTCTCTTTGCAGAGTGAGAGCTTCCTGACGGGCATTTTTAACTATCTCATCAGCTTTCTTATCAGCATCCTGCTGAATATCTCTGACCTTGTCCCTGGCGCTGTCCACTATGTTTCTGGCTTTCTGCTCTGTTTCCAGAAGGAGATCTATTACATTGCTCATGATATTTTGAATTGTACTCCGGAAAGGAGAGAATAAAAAGCCTTTTGTCCGGGACGGGTTTCTTTTTTTTAGGGTCTAATCTGCTCAACCGGGATTCCCGGAAGTTTTTTTATATAAGATGTTGCCATTAACAAAGGCCGGCTGAGAGAGGAATATGTCACAGATTTTTAAACTGGATGCCGCCGATCTGGATACGGCAGGAGTTCTTGATTTCATCCAGAACCGGGAGGAATCCCATCTGTACTGGAGTGATGACTGGTCTCCCTCCTTTTACAGCCGCCTGGCCTATGAGGGGCTGATCTCCACTACCTATCCACGGGAAGACGGCAGTTTTGTTCTTCTGCCTGAAATGCAGAGGGCCTATGCTGTCCTGGACTGGGAAAATCTTCATATCTCCAGACAGGTCTCCAGACTTCTTTCCCGAGTGGAAAGGGGGGAGTTCACTCTGGGGCTGAACCGGAACTTTGAGGCTGTACTTGAGAATATCAGAACCTGGCATGACCCCTGCTGGATGACATCCGCCTACGGCGGCATTCTGAGAGTCCTCAACAGGAGTGACAATCCCTATGCCTGCCGGGTTCTGTCGGTAGAGCTGTTCAATGATAAAGGAGAGCTCATCGCCGGAGAACTGGGATACAGAATCGGACGGATCTATACCAGCCTCAGCGGCTTCACCGACAGAGAACGGGGACCTGCGGGCTGTGGTACTCTCCAGATGGTCCTTCTGGCCGGATACCTGGAAAACGAGGGATACTCCTTCTGGAATCTGGGCCATCCTCATATGGAATACAAGGAAAGGTTCGGTGCCCGGAATCTAACAAGAGAAGATTTTCTGAAGCGCTGGAAAACAGGGCGGGATCTCAGCTTTTAAGGGAATCCTTTGCAGCCAGTGAGAGAAGCAGATCCCTTTCCTGCTGAAGTCTGATAAACAGGTCTTCTTCTCCTCCTGAATCGGGATGGCAGGTCCGGCTCTTTTTTCTGTAGGCCCGGTTTATTCTGTCGGCATCAGGCAGATAGAAGGGTGAGAGTTCCGGAAGTATTCCCAGGAAGAGACAGGCTCTTATTCTGTTCAGATCTTCTGCTTTTCGATGATATGTGCCTGTAAGGTCCCTAAAATGACTGTCCACAAGCCGGGTCCATTCCTTTTCAGTCATCTTTCTCATGGCGCCGGCTCTTTTCTTACTTCCGGGATAGATGTTTTTATCCCAGCAATGTCTTACGGAACCGGCACTGATACTCTCTTCCAGTTCAGCCAGAAAACGGATCATTTTCCTTTTCTCCCGGGGCAGCAGTTTCATCTGATTCAGTATATAGATATCCCGTTCCTCTTTTATTCTTAGTCTCTGCCTCAGGTAATCGGTTTTAATGGAGAGGAACAGAGGGAAGAAAGGATCATCCGGCAGCCTGTAGGTTCTGTAGAGATTGG
Source organism: Spirochaetales bacterium (assembly GCA_028532905.1). Classification (GTDB taxonomy): domain Bacteria; phylum Spirochaetota; class Spirochaetia; order DSM-2461; family DSM-2461; genus Oceanispirochaeta. The sequence continues at coordinate 10,794 of JAQQAM010000010.1, read as the reverse complement.
GAAGATGTTCCGGCCTGATTATGGCTTTATCCAACAGCCGGTAGCATTGTCTGTTCATTTTCAGATTCCTGAGTTTTTCCGACGAGCGGTAGTGGCTTATCATCAGTTCGTATCCGGAGTATCCGGCTAATGCCGCCGGCTGTCTTTCCAGAAGCCGCTGCAGGGTGAGGTTCTTTTTTCCTCCATAGGCTCTCCGGTATCTGCGGGTTCTACGGGTTTCCATTGTTTCAATGTAGCCCTCTTTTCTCTGAAAAATAAAGGGACTGTTGAAAAACACGGGATTCGGGGTATTTTTGTGAATATGAAATCAAGATTTACCCGGATAATCACCTTTGCCCTGCTTTTCATCTCAATGGTCCCTCTGTCTGCTTTCAGCGAATCCCTGGAGATTCCTGCGGTCACCAGGCCGGATGCTGTGCTGGCCAGAGCGTATTACACCCTCCAGTACAATGAGCAGTTTGAACAGGCCGACTGGGTGGCTTATGAGCTGACCCGGGAAGAACTGGAAGGGACAACCCCCAGGAAAGATTCCTTCCGGTCGGATCCGGATATTGTTACAGGTTCAGCGACCCTGAAGGATTATAAAGGCTCCGGATATGACAGAGGGCATCTGGCTCCTGCCGCAGACATGAAAATGTCTCCCGAATCCATGGCCGACTCATTTTATATGAGTAATATGAGTCCCCAGAGTCCCGGACTGAACAGAGGAATCTGGAAAGAGCTGGAAGGGAAAGTGAGGGACTGGGCTTCAGAATACGGGGCTGTCTATGTTGTGACGGGGCCGGTGCTGACAGAGGATGAGTATCCTGTAATCGGAGTCAATGAGGTTGCCGTACCGGATTATTATTTCAAGGTCGTTCTGGATTACACAGAGCCGGAACGGAAGGGAATTGCCTTTATTCTGCCCAACAGACGCCGGGAAGGGGCTCTTCAGGAGTATGCCCTGACCATTGATGAAGCCGAAGACCTGACGGGAATTGATTTTTTCCCTTTGCTGCCTGATGAAATGGAAGAGGCTCTGGAGGGTGATCTGGACCTCTCTTTATGGGGATTTTAATGCCCTGATCTTTGGCTTCTCCTTTCTCAGTGCACTATACTTAATTTGAAATGAACAGGCTGTCTCCCTTAATGTTCATGCCCCCTCAATCAAAGTAAAAGGCAGCCTGGAGGGGGAGTTTATGAAGAAAATGTCTCTGTTTTTATTCCTGATCATTCTGATCTCTGCCGGATGCAGGGATAACAGACTCAAAGGTATATGGGAGGAGCTGCCTCCGCTGTCCGAGTCCAGAGCCTATCCTGCAGGGTCCTGTCTTAATGGGAAAATCTATATAACCGGCGGTGTCTCAAAGGGATTGACTGCCCGGCCCTATGTGGATGTTTTCGATATCCGGAGTCAAACCTATGTGGATAGATTAACACTTCCCGAGGAATCTCGTGCTGGTCATGCCCAGGTCGTTTTAGAGGGAGAAATCTGGCTCATTGGAGGACTGGGGATTCCCTTTGTTACTGATTCTGTAATCAGCTATAATCCTGCTACGGGAGAATGGACGGAACGAAAGTCTCTTCCCTACAGACTGGATTTTCCGGCTGCCGAGGTCGTCAACGGTAAGATTTATGTTATTGGCGGAAAAACTCCTTTTCCCAATGAACCGGTTCCCTATACTCTGGAATATGATCCGGCCCGGGATTCATGGCACGAGAAGAAATCAATGGATATTCCGCGTTATCTCCATGATACAGCCGTACTGGATGGCAGAATATATGTTTTCGGAGGTCAGAATATTAAGGGCGGAGAAATTGATATGAGTGTTCTGGAATATAATCCGGAATCAGACAGCTGGACTGTTGCCGGCACTCTTCCCCGTCCGGTCCGGTTTCATGAGGCAGAGCCATTTGGAAGTCATATAGCAGTTATTGGCGGACAGTCCCTTGAAGGGGCTGAAAATTATAATAATTTTCTTCTTTTCAACCCGAAGGAAAAGACATGGCAAGAAGGTCCGGTAATGATGAATCCCAGAATGAATTTTGCCTGTGCTGCGGTGGAGGATACAATTTATGTTTTCGGTGGAAATATTGTTAAGGATGAGGATTATACCAGTGATCTGTCTGAAAGGTATTCTCTTCGGTAATTTGGAAAAAAACCCCGGATCTCACCAGACCCGGGGCGGAGCAAATTTTCTGCCGATCCCGTCAGGAAGGATTAAAATTCCTCAAAATCGGCATTGGACATATCCGGTTCTTCAATTTTCAGGACTGGCTGAACAGCCTGAGCAACCGGTGGTTCCGGGCGGACAGGCAAGGAGGGAATCCTGTCCGCACTGGTTTTCTGTGCTGATGCAGCCTCTTCCGTTTTAAGAGGAGAGGATTGAGCTTCGGGTGTGTATTCGATGTATTTCTTTGCTTTGGTCTCTGATGTTGTCGTATCAGAACTTCTGACTTTGAAATAGTTTATCGTCGATTTCATGGACGTCGCCTGAGAGAGCAGTTCCTCTGCCATGGAGGCAAGCTCTTCACTGGATGATGCATTCTGCTGAACCACGGTTTCCAGCTGGACAACAGACATATTGATCTGTTCTGCGCCCTGGTTCTGCTCTTTGCTGGCCATGGATATTTCTTCTACCAGATCGGCTGTCTTCCGCATGGAGGGAACGATTCCCTGAATCTTTTCTTGAGCCGCCACAGCTCTGTGTACACTCCCGTTTGAAATCTCTGTGATCTCCTTGGCGGCGGCGCCGCTTGATTCGGCCAGTTTGCGAACTTCAGAGGCCACAACAGCGAAGCCCTTTCCCGCATCTCCGGCCCGTGCTGCTTCGATGGCGGCATTCAGGGCAAGCATGTTGGTGCTGCGGGCAATTTCTTCAATAATATTGATCTTTTCAGCAATTTCCTTCATGGCATCTACAGTTTCGGACACAGCATGGCTCCCTTCTCTGGATTCTTCTGAAACCTGCTTCACCATTGTATTGGACTGCTGGGCATTATCCATATTCTGCTGAATATTGGAACTCAGTTCTTCCATGGAGGCACTGACTTCCTCCATATTGGAGGCCTGTTCACTGGTTCCTGAAGAGATTTCCTGGGATGTGAGGGATACCTGCTCACTTCCGGTCTGAACCTGATCGGCAGCAGTGAGAATATCATTGACAATTTCTGTGAGCCGTTCCGTCATTTCTCTCATGGTCTTATAGACACCCGTCAGTTTTCGATCAGGAAATTCCATTGTCAGGTCTCCCTGGGACACTTTGTTGCAGATTTCTACGATTTCCCATGGTTCTCCGCCAAGCTGGCGGCTGATGGATCTGGTCAGAATAACTGCAATCAAAGCTCCTGTTGCTGCTGCCAGTATGGCGAATAGCATGGCCAACAGAGTATTCTGTCTGGTAACGGCATCTATCACTTCTATAACACCGTCTCTGACTTCCCTGGCATGGCTCATAACAGAAGCTGCTTCGGTACGCTGTTCAGCCTGAATCCTATTCTGCTGATCTTCCAGAGTACGGAAGACTTCCACATTTTCTCTGTATTCCTCAATGCTTTTCAGGCTGCTGTCCAGGTAATCCGTCATTCGGTCGTCGGAAAAATTGCTTTTGGCTTTGAGAAGAAGGGATTCCACCTCCCCGATTTCCTGATCCCATGAACGGGCAAAGCTTTCTTTTTCCGAATCTGTAACGGCAAGCTGATACTTCTGTGCATTGATTCTGAAACGGTTAGTGGCATTTCTGATTTCCTGCAGAGTCCAGATTCCCTCCACATCAGAGGCCGGTACCATTCCCGAAATCTGTTTTTTACGGAGATTGTCTTCTGCAAAGCTGATGATCTGTTTCACATTGTCCAGAACCTGCCCTGCGGCGGCAGCCCGTACCTCTCCGGCATTGTCAATTCTTTTCTGGACAGCGTAATAGTCCTGATTCAACTGTTCATAGGCTTCCATGGATTGAATCAGTTCCTGAGTATGAAGCTTATTTTCTTCACTGAGCATCAGGTTTTCGGCCTGCTGCGCCTGACTGATTACATTGTCTGCCTCTTCTTTGGCTGTATCCATATAGGATGAATCCTTATAGATTATAAACCGGAGGGATGCTGCCTGAGCATCCTGTGCATCTATAAGGCATCTGCTTGCCAGAGCACTGATCCTGTTCTGATAATTAATCTGATTTATGCCACGAATCCCCATGAAACCGACTATGACAGTAAAGAGTATCAATAGAGTAAAACTGCCAATCAGCTGTGTACGGACTTTCATTTTTCTTGCCATATAGAACCTCCGGATGAAGTTTGATTTCTGATTTTTCCGATTGTATAAAATGAATGACTGTTTTTAAAGTTTCACTTTAGATGTAACCGTTACACCGGGTTTTACCGGATGAAATCCCTTCTTCCGGCAGGAACCTGTGCTAGAATTGGAATTGTGTTTTCCCTCTGTGTTAAGTACAGGTCAAAAACTCTCTTCCTGTCCCTGATACTGTGGCTTTTTGCCTCTTTCAGTCTGACAGCGGATGTCAGTGTCGCTGTTTTTGAAGGAGCAGCTCCCGTCGCCTATATGGATGAGGACGGGAATCCGGCGGGAATCTATCTCCGTGTTCTGGAGGAAATCTTCCGGCAGCAGGGGGAGTCCGTCCGTTTTGTATCAGGGCTCTCTTTCAAAGAAGCCTACCAGAGGGTTCTTACCGGTGAAATTGATTTAATGCCGGCTCTCATTAGAACTCCGGAAAGACAGGAGCTTTTTGAGTTCAATGAGGAAGTTTTCCTTGTGAGCTGGAGTCTGCTCTTTATTCATCCCGATCATTCAGTGGAAAATATTCTGGATCTTAAGAACAGAAAAATAGCCCTCATGGAGGGCGGGCAGAATGGTAAAAACTTTGTCCAGTTGATGAACAGCTTTGACATTCCTTTTCAGGCTGTTTATTTCAGGAATTTTGATGTGATGGCAGAGGCTGTTCTTGCCGGCGAAGTGGCAGGAATGGTCTCCTTCAGCAATCATGCTCTGTCGGAGGAGAGGCTTAAGGCTTCGAGTATCATGTTCAGTCCGACTCAGTCTTATATTGCTGTCCGCAAAGGGGGCCCTGTCCATCTTCTGGATTCCATTGACAAGGCTCTTAAGGAAATGAAACAGGACGATGCATCTGTATATGCCGGAGAACTGAGGATACTGGCCGGAAATGAAGCTGTTGAAGTCGTACCCTTCTGGCTGATTCCTGCACTGGTCTCTGCCGGTCTGATCATTTTTGTTGTGTCTCTTTTTCTTTTGATTCTCCAATACAAAATAAAACAGATCAGTGCCCGGCTTCAGGAAAGTGAAGCAGGGTACAAACGTCTTTTTCATGCTGCACCCGATCTTATCTCCGTCATAGGTTACTCGGATGATAAGACCTGGAGATTTATGGATGTGAATCATGCATTCTGTGAAAAAACAGGGTTTTCTGCAGAAGAGCTTCTCAAAATGGATGTGGAAGAGTTTATCAGCAGTGAATATAAAAAAGCATTTCAGAACGGAAAGGATCTCCTTGATGATGAGGAAATCTCCCTTGTTGAAACGGAAATACCCCTTAAACAGGGAGGCACTCTGCCCATTCAGGTTTCCAGCCGGATCTTTGAACAGAAGGGCAACAGATATATCCTTTCCATGTCCCGGGACTTGAGTGAAAGAGAGCAGCTCAATTCGGCTCTGTCTGCTATCGAGCAGAAATACAGTACAATTGCAGATTACAATTATGACTGGGAATTCTGGATCAACGACGAAGGGGAGTTTATTTACAATTCTCCATCCTGTGAGCGGATTTCCGGCTATACCCCGGATGAGTTTCAACAGGACAGCACTCTCCTGGGCAGGATCATTCATCCCGATGACAGGGGCGTTTGGGAAAAGAACTTCAGTAGCTGTTCCCTTCAGGACAGTACCGGAGAAAAGGAACTGGAACTGCGGTTGATTAAAAAGGACGGCTCTGTTGTCTGGATTCATCAGCAGTGCCGGCGTATTCTGGATACTGATTCCAGAAGCCTCGGAATAAGGGGTAATTTCAGGGATGTCACAGAACAGAAGAGGATGAAAGAGCGGCTGGCACAGAAACAGAAACTCTCATCCCTGGGTGTTCTGGCCGGCGGCATTGCACATGATTTCAATAATATTCTGGCCATTATCAAGGGATTCTCTGAGATGGGAAAAACTAAAGACAATCTGGATGAAGATACTGTTTCCCTTTTTGATACAATCAATCAGGCGTCCATCAGAGGAGCCCATCTGACAGAGCAGATTCTTGATTTTTCCATGAACAAGATTGCCGGCAGTAAACCGGTTCAGGTCTCGTCTATCATCAGAGAAGTCGCCGCTCTTATGGAAGCCTCTCTGTCCGATACGGTCAAAGTCGTTCCGAATATTGAGAATAATTCCTTTATTATGGCCGATGAAGGGCAGGTACACCGGGTGATTATGAATCTGTGTACAAATGCCCGGATGGCTATGCCCGACGGGGGAGAACTGAGACTCTCTGTCAGGGAGCTGGATGAGAGTGTTATCCAGCGTAAGCTCTCCGGTTTTGACGGACGCCGCTGCATGGAGGTTCTGGTGCATGATACGGGAGCCGGCATGAGTGATGAAGTGAAAATGAGGGCTTTTGATCCCTATTTTACCACCAGAAAAACCGGTGAAGGCAGCGGCATGGGCCTGGCTGTTGTCCATGGACTGGTTCAGCAGTGGGGCGGAAGGATTTCTATTGAGAGCAGTCCCGGAAAGGGTACTGATGTGTTTCTCTATCTTCCCATACTCGATTATGAAATTCAGCTCGAGGCACAGACGGAACCCCCTGAAATCAGTTCGAAACCTTCAAAACTGCTGGTCGTGGATGATGAGCCCATGATTTTGAAACTACTGAAAGTTTCTCTGGAAAAAGAAGGATATACTGTGAGCGGTTTCAGCAGTGCCCGGGAGGCTCTTGAGGCATTCAGCAGCGATCCTGACAGTTACAGTCTCGCTGTTTTTGATATGACCATGCCCGAATTAAAAGGGGACAAACTGGCTGAGCTGGTCAAGGAGATTAATCCGGATCTTCCGGTCATTCTCTGTTCCGGCTCAACCGATCAGCTTCATGACAAGGGAAAAAGCAGAGTTGTTGATGCTGTGCTCAACAAACCTTTTACCCGGCTGGAGATTCTGGAAAAGGTATCCGGACTTCTTTAAGGAGCTTTAGTATTCCACATCCAGCCTGAAGAAGAAACTGGCTTCTGATTCCCGGGTCGTGTCAAATGCTCCGGAGAACCATCCTTCATTCCCTCCCTTATGATCAGAGTAACCGATGTACAGGCTTAGAAAATTAAAATGACCTGAAAGCCCGGCTTCGTAGACAAAGTCCGGGTCATCACCCAGCCTGATCCCTCCCAAAGCCAGAAATGTTCCAAGGGTTTCTGTGACCATCAGTTCATTGTCCATTCCCAGATTCATCTCATGTCTGTCCAGATAAAATCCGTTGAAAGAGAGATTGCTGCTCAGTCCGTACAGAAGTGGCAGTTGTACCCCGCCTGCCATGGCCAGCCGCATATGATCTTTTCTGCTTGCGGATCTGTTGAATCCGTATTCCAGCCTGTCACTGATTCTGATCTGTACTGAACCGGGAAAATCCAGTTCATAGTAGGATGCTCCCCCCAGTACCTGAAGATCAGATCCCTGAAAACTGGCATTACTGTTGGCATAACTGTCCCAGTAGAGCTCGGCCCATCCTGCTTCTGTACGCCAGGAAAAGGCAGTCAAAATGTCGGGGTAAGAGCTTTTGGCATCGTTGATTCCTGTCCAGACCAGGTTAGAACTGCCCAGTGCCGGATTGAAAGCTCCTGTTATATAGAGCTGTTGCCAGATTTGATAGTCACCCTGCAGGACGACTCCCTGTATGCCCCCCAGACGATAGTTTTCAAAATCAAATGCCGTCCACTCTTCATGAAGAACTCCTCCTGCATTATATCCGGCCAGAAGCAGTAGATCAGGAGCAGACTCCCTTCCCGTTTCTTTCAGGAGATTGGTGCGGACATAGCTTTTATCCAGTAACTGGTCGTTGGACATTCCGTAGCGCTGGTCCAGAGTGGAACCGAATAGAATTCCTCCGAAGGATTCTGAGAAATTGTCCAGTTTCAACCGTGCGTAGAGCTCTGTATTCTCGGTCCAATGTACCCATCCTTCAAACTCGAATGTATCAATTATATTCTGATCCAGCTGCCAGTCTTTGAACTTTACGGTATCGCTGAATTTAACTTTGAAATCAAAGGGTGATTCCATGGCTGTGAGAGCCTGGGTGATAAGCAGAAAAACTGTTAATGCAATATACTTTATGGGGGCCTTCATCATTCTCTGTTCCCCTTCTTCCGTTCTGATCTTCCCGCATCAAAGGCAAATCCTATACTGATTCCGGCCTTGACGCTGTATCCAGTGGAATGTTCGGAATAATGCTGTAAATCGATAATATGCCAGCTGACTCCTGTATGAATCCCCAGAATCACTTCCGGATTCACCCTGGCTTTCAGGTTCAGATCTGTTCCCAGTCCCAGGGGGGCAAAGCGGACAGTCGTGTAACCGGTCCCCTTCAGATTGATAAAACCGGCCTGAAGTCCCAGGGATGGTTCAAATACCATGACATCACCCAACGGAAATGACCACACAGGGCCTGCCAGCAGATTAAGAGAGGCAGGGGAACTGTAGTATTCATAGGATGTGTGTTTACTGCCGTCTTCCACAAGACCTATGGGGGTGCCGGCACTCAGTGAGAAGAGGAGAGGCAATGCACCGTCTCTGTAAAATGAGACATTTAATGCCGGACCGTGGAATCTGTAGTATCTGTCCTCATTGTTTTTAAAATAATCCTGAAGATAGACAGGGCTGATGGAGAACTGATCAGAGGCTCTTCCCTTATGTAGAGGAATAAGAGACAGGACTGATATCATAAACATCAGCATCCGGGCGGATGGCATAAGATTTCGTATTTTTATCATTCGGACCTCACTAGTTTGCAGGAATATCGGGGATTGTTGAAAAATTAAGAACGCCGGGATTCGTATTGTCAAAGGGGACAGGGACCCAGTCCCCCTGGTCAACAGAAAGAAGGTACTCTCCCGAGGCGGCTACGGTATACTCAACATACAGCTCGTTATAATCCAGACGGCAGTTCCACATTTCCGTGCTGCCCTGAACTGTGAAATCGATCACTCCTGTCAGAGGGCCGCTGCCGTAGAAATTGGCAACGCTCACATACTCGCCGTTCACACGGAAGGGTTTCAGATCGCAGGCTTCGGTAAAGCTGAAGGTTGTGGTGGCTTTCAATGTCTGTCTCATCTGTATGGACATATAATGTTCAACAGCTTCGGTGTTCATAAGGCTGCTGAAATCGGTTTTTGTTGTATATTTCAGCATATCTGTTCCTCCGAAACCCGGTACCCGGCACTGGGGAGCAAATACAGCCGTTATCTGATACAGTTTATGAATATTGGCTGCCCTTACAGATGCATCTGTATCTGCCATAAGAGCGTCAATGACAAGATCCATTCTCTTATAGGTAAAGTCAGTACCATCTCCATCGGTAAAGGTAATCGTCTTTTCGGCAGCCCCATTATCCAGAGTCAGACCGGTAAAGCTGAGGGTTTCATCCAGATCTTCTTCTTTCTGGGAACTGCTGGTGATCAGACTGCCTCCGGCACTCTGAAAAGAGAGGGAATACATTTTCTTCAAGTCGAAACCAATTGCCGACCCTGTTATGGTATAGGCTCCCTGCAGAATCTGAATATCCTGACGGGGCTCAAATTCTTCTGAAAGATCGGCATTAGTTACCCGTATCATGGAAAGGGTTCCAAAATCAGCCCCTTCCAGAACCTCTCCTTCCATAATAAGGAGTTCAACCGCCTCTCCATCGTCAAAGGAGCGGATAAAGGGAATGCCTCCATCCCCGTTAATATCGATCCAGCTGGAACTGTCCAGTTTTTCTCCAATCCCCGCATAGGGATTATTGCAGGAAAGCACCATGACCACCGTCATCAGTATGGTTCCGGCATAGATCCGGGATTTAATCATTTTCTGTCTCATAGAATTAAATATATGGTAATTAGCATTACGCCTACAATAGTTTTCTTTTAGTTTTTTAAAGAGGCGCTCCTGTTCAGGGAGCTTTGGAAATCCAGAGACAGAGGAGGGACTGTAGAAAATCATAGGGAATATGATATGATCCTGTTCATATTTGAAGTTATGTGAGGTATACCGGAATTCTGCTATGCTCCCCCGGCAGTTTTATCCGGATTTTTATATGAGTGTTGAAGAGATCGTACAGAAATGTACAGGAGCCCAGAGAATCAGGGAATTGGAAACCATTCAGAGTCTGTGGAGCGGTTACGGCAGCATTATCCGTTATCAGCTCTTCGGACAGAACACAGCCGGGCAGGATATGGCCGGACCGGCGGGAACCGTTATTGTCAAGCATGTGCGGTTCCGGGAGGGCGGTGATCATCCCAGGGGTTGGGATACGGATCTTTCCCACAGGAGAAAACTTCATTCCTATCAGGTGGAGACTGCCTGGTACAGGGACTGGAGTGCCCGGTGTTCCAGTGAGTGCCGGGTTCCCGTCTGTTTTGGACTGGAAAGCTCAGAAGATGATGTGATTATGGTGCTGGAAGATCTGGATGCATCGGGTTTTCCCGGACGGAGGAGCTCTGTTACAGATGCCGAACTGCAGGCCTGTCTCAGCTGGCTGGCCCATTTTCATGCCCGCTTTCTGGGAGAACATCCGAAAGGTCTCTGGGAAACTGGAACCTACTGGCATCTGGAGACCC
>JAQQAM010000009.1 GCA_028532905.1 Spirochaetales bacterium | reverse complement strand
CCGCTTAAGGCTGGGGCGGCAATATGGGCCGTCAGAACAAAATGGGCACCGGCTTCGATTCCTGAACGGAAGGACGCAAACTCCCTTTCTCTGAACTCTGTCCTGCTGCTATCAGAGGCAGAGGCTCCATGATGACTGTCTTCATCCACATTGCCGTGCCCCGGAAAATGCTTTAATACCGAAGAGATTCCCTTGTCCTGCAGTCCCTTTACAAAGGCGGCGGTCATGTCCGCATTCACAGCCGGGTCCCGGCTGAAGGAGCGGGTCCTCATAATATCTGTCTGACCCAGAGGCGCCCTGAGGTCGGCAACGGGAGCCATGTTCATATTAAAACCGAGATCTCTCATGTCCGCCGCCAGAACGGATGCAGCGTATTCGGTGAGTTCCGGTGAGTTTATTGTTCCCAGTTCTGCTGCCGGTGGGAGAGAGATGACATTCATATTCTCAGCCTTGCCCAGGCGGCTGACCTTGCCTCCCTCTTCATCGGTGGTTATAAAAAGAGGGTATGCGCTGTGATCCTGAAGATCCTGAATCATCTGTCTGGTCTGTCCGGGGCTTTCAAAATTCAGGGAAAAGAAAATGATTCCCCCCGGTTTATACCTGTCCATAAACTCTTTTATATAGTCATCTGCTTCCAGGGCAGGCTGTCCCCAGGCGCTGTGTCTGACGGCAAGCATAAAGATCTGGCCGATTTTTTCATCCATACTCATCTGATTTATCACAGAGCGGATCAGCTTATTCTGGCCTGCGGGGCTGAGACTGGTGAACTCTGTATCGTCTGTCCGGTACTGTTCCAGTGTGAGGACAGGTTCGGGTGTGAGGGCTGTATTTTCTGATGGAATCTGCCTTCTGTCCGTATCTTTCAGATCACCCGGTTTTTCTGCGGTACTGCGGCAGGATGTAAGAAGTATGATTAAAAAACTGATAAAAACAAAATACCCTTTCAAGGAAAACCCCGTTTCTCTATTGCTATTTTTGATAATTTAGATCATTTTAGTTTTTACTACCATATAGTTTCTGTTAAAAGAAACACTTTCCCTCTTTAGGGAAAACAATACGGAGCCCATAATGGAAAAACTGAACGATGCCAATATATCTTCTATCAACCCTCTTGTAACCCCCCAGATTCTGAAGGAGCAGTATCCGGTTGACGATACTCTCAAGGAACAGATTATATCCTATAGAAAGGAAGTAAGGGATATCCTTGAGAAAAAAGATAATAGAATGCTGGCTATTGTCGGTCCCTGTTCCATACATGATCCCAAAGCCGCCATGGAATATGCCAAACGCCTCCTGGAGCTCCGGGAGAGATACAAAGACAGTCTCTGTATTATTATGAGAGTTTATTTTGAAAAACCACGGACCGCACTGGGCTGGAGAGGACTGATCCTGGACCCGGAACTGGACGGTTCCTATAAACTGGAAGAAGGTCTGCAGAAGGCCCGGAAGCTGCTGCTGGATATCAATACCATGGGGCTTCCCTGCGGATCGGAAATCCTGGACCCCATCGTCCCCCAGTATATTTCAGACCTTATCAGCTGGGCGGCCATCGGCGCCAGAACAACCGAATCCCAGACCCACAGAGAACTGACCAGCGGTCTTTCCATGCCGGTGGGGTTCAAAAACGGTACCGACGGCAGTATGGATGTGGCCATAAACGGAATCAAGTCGGCACAGCATCCCCACAGTTTTATCGGAATAGACCGTATGGGGCAGACCTGTGTTCTCAGTACTCTGGGAAATAAAACAGGACACCCCATTCTCCGGGGAGGAAAGAACGGTCCCAACTACTATGAGGAAATCATTGAAGATACCGAAGAGATCCTGATGAAAGAGGGACTGCAGCCGTCACTGATTATTGACTGCAGCCATGAAAACTCCGGTAAGAAATACTTCAGACAGGAACGGGTCATGAATTCCATTATGGATCAGCGCCGCAGAGGCCGGAATTCCATTGTGGGATTCATGCTGGAAAGCAACCTCCATGAAGGGAATCAGGCTATTCCCGAAGATAAAAGCAAACTGGCCTATGGTGTCTCAATAACCGATGCCTGTATCTCCTTTGAGAGTACTTCAGAGCTCCTTTATTCAGCCTATAAGATTCTCAGTGTTCGCTAGTTTGTGAAAAACTAAACCCATTCTCAGCAGCAGTTCCCTGATTTGTAAAGAATTATTTCAAATTCGGGGGAACTGCTTCTTGATGGAAAATTAAAGAAATTCTATTCTTTTCTCCGCAATTATGAGTACAGTAATTTCTAACAACCCCACAGCTGCACCCTCCGGAGGAGGAGGGACGCAGGTCATCTCAAAAATCTGCCAGACGGCCAGAATCCTGCTTCAGGAGAAGGAAAGCCGTCTTATCAGGCTGGACAACCAGGTGCTGATTAATGGAGAGTCATCGTCTTATCTGCTCTCTGTGTCTTTAATCGATGAAGCCGTTCTGGTTCTGGATGAACAGATTCGCTCCGGTAACAACCAGAGCCTCAGCCATTATCACTGGGTGCTGACTCTTTCCGGTTCACAGCCCTCTGCCCCGGAGCTGTCCGATACAGAACAACCCGGTTCTGAACCGGCCGGCAGCAGGGAACCGGCGGGATGGGCACTTAAAAGCGCCCGCCGTAATTCAGAAGATCTACACACGGAACTGCTGCACCTTGAGCTGTTCGACCTCTTTGAGCGTTTGGAAGGTCTTAGAAACGGAAGTCTGCCGCCCCTGGACGTACCCTCGCCCCTGTTTACCGGCAGCGGCAGCACAGGTCTTTCTGAAAATCTGAAAAACAGATCTTCCCGGGTATTTACCTTGGCCGCGGCGGCTCTCGTTATGTCCGGTCTGTTTCTGACGGTCTTTATAACCACCATGCAGTACGGCCGCATGCTCAAAACTGTTTTGATTCTCAGCGATACCATTTCCGAGAGTTCCTCGGAAACCAGCGGCAGTATCAAGGCTCTGAGCAAAGAAGTGAGCCGTATTAATACCGAAGTTTCCGGACTGAAGCAGGATGTGATTCAGGAACAGGAGGCTTTTGTCTTCAACAAGAAACAGACCAGCATGAATCTGCGCTGGCTGGCTTCTAAGTTTCCCCGATCCAGTTATTCCCGTACCAATGCCTATTTGTACATTGCCGACAAGATTGATCAGGCTCAGAGTTACGGGGAGGTTGTGTACCAGCTGAGCCGTCTGCCGGAGAACAACGAACAGGCAGAAACTATAATGGCCACCGACAGGGATAATCCCATGTCCATGAAGTATTTCTCTCCTGTTTTTCCTGAGATGATCCTTCCCGTCCGGTCTGAGGACGGCACTGAAGGTACAGAAGCCTTTATGATCTCCAGCGGCTATATCGAGAGACGGCTTTCACCTCTGGGATACGGAGGGGTCAGGCCCCATCATGCGGTGGACCTTATCAATCTGGATAATATTGTCCGCATTACTGAAGACAATGAAATTGTCAGGGATCAGACCAGAGCCGGTGATGTACAGGCTGTTTATGACGGCGTTATTGCCTCTGCCGGTTTTGACTGGGTCTACGGCTGGAACGCCGAAGTACAGCATCCTCTGCTGCCCTCTGTGGCTGAAAAGTTTCCCACAGCCCGGTTCTGGACCACATTCTACGCCCATATGGAATCAGCCGATTTTTTAAGCGAAGGTATGACGGTTGAAAAAGGGGAGAGCTTCGGTAAAATCGGCTCCTCCGGCCGTTCCACCGGGCCTCATCTTCATTTTGAAGTCAGAATTTATCATCCCCGGGGCGGAGAGAGCGGTCCTCTGGGCAATTTCGACAAGGTAAATCCCTATAGAAAGGATGAAGAATACTCTCTCGGCAGCTGATACAGTCGGCCGCTGATAGCGTCGGCCGGCTGACACCTTCCGTTGCTGAGACGGTCCGCCGGGGAATCATCATCAGCTGATGCCCTTTAGGCGCTTTTTACGGCCTTAAAGGGGCAGTTCTTCTTTCATCCGTTCAAATATGAGATAGACCGCCGGGCAGATCTTTGTATTTTCCAACATCTGAGGGCTGTATTTCCGGAAGGAGATACAGTCTGTATGGGGATAGTCCCGGCAGGCTTTGGGCCTTCCTTCGTACACCATGCAGATGTTGTCTTCCAGAATAAAGGGACAGGGCATTGTGTTAAAAACATAATCTCCGTCCTCATCGATTTTCAGATAGTTCTCTGTAAAGCTTCCGGGCTTCATTTTCAGATTTTTTGACAGTCTCGTAATATCCCTGTCTCTTACAAGAGGACCTGTTCCCCGGCAGCAGTTGCTGCACAGCAGACAGTCTATCTGCTGAAACACTTCTTCGTGGAGTCTCTGCATCAGAGGATCCACCAGGCCGGGTTTCTGCTTTTTCAGCTTTTTGAAATACCCCCGGTTTTCCTTGACTTTACCTGCAGCCAGATCCAGCAGATCCCTGTATTCCCGGCAGGTTTTTTCAGTGGGTTTTGCCATAGACCTCTTCCGGATCAAAGAGGGGTTTGTCGGTTTCAACCAGAGTATTGTTTTCCCATACCCTGTAATAACAGCTCTTGTGACCCGTATGACAGGCGGCTCCGCCAATCTGCTCAACCAGAAAGATCACCGAATCATTGTCGCAATCCACCCGGACTTCTTTCAGAATCTGAACATTTCCGGAAGATTCCCCCTTCCGCCAGAGCTTCTGACGGCTTCGGGAAAAGTAGACACCTCTGCCGGTCTTAACCGATTCATCCCAGGCTTCCCTGTTGATATAGGCCTGCATCAGAATCTCTTTTGTTTCATAATCCTGGGCTATGACCGGAATCAGTCCGCCGCTTTTTTCAAAATCCAGGGGGCAGTCGCTCATTTTCTATTGTCCTTCGGATTCCACAGGAATCCATCTGTTGTTCTGAAGTTTCAAACCATACTTTCTTATGAGTATGTCTTTCAATCCCCTGTGGAGATTTTCTGCTGTGTGGCGGATGCCTCCTTTCGCCCGGTCCGCAGGGAAGGCGGGATCATCGAGCTTACAGCCGGAGGTCATCATATTTTCAAGGAGAATCTTGGCCGCCAGAAAGCGGTCGTACTTGTCTACGGCGAAGATCAGAGGCTTGTTGATCATGCCGATGACTTCCCAGGTTACCTGTTCTGCCTGAGAATACAGGCCGGCATCTTTATTCTGATCGCTGAAGCGGAGGGGCAGATCCTGAATAATCCGGTCAATGTTGTCCAGCAGCCATTCCAGGCTGAACAGGCCGGAACCACAGTTGAACAGAATCTTTTTTCCCGATGCCTCCAGAGCAGCTGCCTCTTCAAAGGATATGCCCACTCCCAGGTCCACGCAGTTCATTCTGTCTGCATCATCTATGACCAGGATTCCCCCTTTGATATCAACAGCCGTTTTGTAGGATTCATCAAATCCGGCGGCTGCCCCCTTCAGGGCCAGAAGAGCCAGCTCCACAGGGTCCAGGGTATAGCCGATATTGTCGATGTTTCCTAAGGAGATAAAGCGGATTCCCCTGTCATAGAGATTCTGCCAGGTCTCTTTGAGAACCCGGAAACACTGGCCGTGTCCTCCGGGGATGGTGATAAAAGGCCTGAAAATATCCTTTTTATCCCCTTTGCTGCTGTGGGTATAGGCTGTCACCAGAGGCTGAACGGCACTGAATCCTTCCCAGGGGGACAGACCCATGGAGGCGGCAAGAGGCTTCAGCCAGGGACTGTCTCTGTAGGAAGACAGGGCATCCTGAACCTCATTATTGTTGCCTACCGAGGTCATCTGGAAAAAGGGGATGTTGTGCGCCTCTTTTCCGGTGAGGGCAGTGTATTTTTTCATCAGCATCAGGAGGGACCGGAGTTTCAGTTCCATATAGGAGGGGCCGGCGTCTCCGTCGGGCTGGAGAAACCCGGGGGTAACGCCCTTGGGTTTGCCCCGGGATGCGTCGGCCAGTCGGGTGAACTCTTTTTCATAGAGAGCAAAGAGGTCTTCGTTAAAGCCTTTATTCTTCTTTCTGTCTCCGTATGATGTGGCGGAGCCTCCGTTCAGAAAGCCGTAGGAGAAGTAGGGGAGAAGGGCTGTTCCCGCCTGTTCCAGTTCAACTCTTGATACATCGGTCCCGGGAGGCGAGACAAGATACCCGGCGGCATGGGGAAATTTCTGAGCGAAATTTTCTCTTTCCTCTGCAGTGATGGAGAAGGCGGTTGATCCCCGCAGATCCAGAACGGTGTCGCCGTCAATATCGGGAACACCTTCGGGAATCACAGGGGGGGTGTTGCCGGCGGCGCCTCTGTTGAAATCTTCCAGATTGGTGATGGACAGCTCAAGATCGACTCCCTTTGCTTTCAGTACATCGATTTCTTCCCGGGTGAGCCATTTGCTGTAATCCATCACATTTCTCCCTTACTCAGTGGTCTGTTCTTCTCCGGTTTCTGTCTCGAGAATCTTCTTCAGGCTGTTATACCATATGCCAGGTCCGGAGTACCGTGAACGCAGAGGGAGCTGCTGTTCAAATCCCTCCAGGGTTTCGGGTGTTCCCGGAGAGAGGAGTCTGTAGAGCTCCCTGTCCTCGGCGGTTGCAATCATCTTATAGGCCAGATGCAGTCTGTCCCTTTTCCGGCCCGAAACCGTTCTGGCCTTCCAGGCTTCCTTTATCTCGTGGTCTTCAGCGTCCCGGGGGATATCCAGCACCTCCCAGGGATCGATTCTGCTGTCAATTATATCCATAATATTCATTATTGGCACCTTTTACTTTGTTAAAATGCAAACAGCTCCAGCTGCACCGCTGCAGATTGCCTGATCTCTCTGGTTTTGCGCTGTTTCTGCTGTTTTTCACCGCTCAGGCCGGCGATCATCGAAAAGGGGTCGTCATCCTCTGAGTCCGTACCGGGGAAGGAAGGATAAATGTGCTGAATCTGTTCAGCCAGTTCCGATACCAGGCTGCCTATAAGACGGATATATTCTTCGCTCAGGTCAAATTCGCTTTGCACCGTTTCCGATACATCTTTGAGAATCTTCAGGTACGCCCTGACAGTTGCCTGTGTTGTCTCTGATTCATTCAGGCAGGCGAGGGCCGAATGGAGCCAGAAGACAAGAGAACGGTCAGGATCAAAAGAGAGGGTGGCCAGAGCTGACAGTCGGTATCCCTCCTGCTCGCCGAAAAGCTGCCTGCCCTTCAGAACCGCCTTGTCTGAAAGGATGTCTTTCAGCTGCAGCTGTTCAAAGCACCACATCAGAATAGCCGCGGCACTGTCTCTGTCGTCCCGGACTATATCGCGGATCAGCAGGCCTGCACTCTCCAGCAGCAGATCCTCCATTTCGGCAGATTCCATAATCAGTTCCAGAGAATCCCGGATAACCCCTTTGCTTTCCAGTACATTCTTTGAGAGCTGAGACCATTCGGGTTTATCTTCCCCATCCGATCCGCCTGTCAGGATAATCTGAAAGAAGGCTCCGAACCGGGAGGGAGCCGTGTTCCGGGGAACCCGGGCCATATGGGACAGGCAGCTGTCATGATCCCCTTCGTAAAAAGACTGTACCCCCTTTACAAAACCGTACCAGGGAAATAAAAGAGAATCCTCTTTGATGCCATCAATAGCGGCAAAAGCGCTTTCATCGGGCATGCCGTTGGTCAGCGATTCAAAGGCATCAGAAAGAGCCACGGCTTCTTTCATCAGTCTGCTTTCAGAAGGGATAAAATCACAGCCCAGTATGAGAGCGGGGGAGTAGAGTATGGCGGCCAGTTCTTCGGCAAGTCTGGCTTTTTCCTGCTGAGTATCTCCTGAAAGGAAGTACTGGTTCAGCAGTTTGATTATATGTTTGTCTAGCTTATTCTTACGGGACATATCTCACTCGCTTGGAAGATAATCTCGGGTTCTTTATTACCGGAGTTCAAAAAAATAATGGGCTGGGATGGATCTGTCAAGATGTTTCAGCCCAGAGTCTGCAACACTTCCTTGATCTGGTTGATTTCCGTATTGTTCAGAACAGAGACAATCTTCATTTCACCGCCCTCACTGGTTTGTACAACCGGCTGATCCTGCAGGGCATTCTTATTCTTGTCCAGGAGGATTTTTACGGTGGGGTACCTGAAGTCTTTATCATTGGTCTCTGTTACGATTCCGGTGTATCCGTTTTCAAGGGTTACATAGCTTCCCAGAGGATAGATGGAAAGGAGGGTCAGCAGAGCCTTCATCACATCCTCATCGTAATGAGAGCGCATTTCTCTGAGCATGCCTGTCAGGCTGGTGTGGCCGTCTCTGCCGGAACGGAAGGGTCTGTTGGATATCTGTGCCACATAGGAACAGGCTACGGCTATGATCTTCCCGAACTGGGATATTCTGGTATTGTTCAGACCCTGGGGGTACCCGGAGCCGTCGTTCCGTTCATGGTGTTCAAGAACTCCCAGAAGGATATCCCGGGGCAGGGAGAAATCCCTGAGAGACCGGAAACCCAGAAGGGTGTGGGCATTGATGACTTTCTTTTCCGCTTCAGACAGAGCGCCCTCTTTTTCGTAAATCTTACTGGGAATCTGCAGCATGCCCACTTCATGGATCAGGCTGGCGATACCCAGTTCGATCAGTTTGTGATTGGGCATTTTCAGTCTGTCCCCGATGGACAGGGCCAGTATGGTTGTCTTGACCGAGTGATTGTACATGTAATCGCTCCCTTCAGGAGGGAGGATTTCCTGAAAACGGAGAACGTACTTATCGTCCTCCCTGATCATGGCAATGGCTTTTTTGACTTCTTCGGTCAGAATATTGAGATTCAGGATATTATCATCCTTGAAGCGGTTAAGCACCTTTGTGGTGAAATCAAGCATTTCACTGTAGAATTTTCTGGCTCTCTGCAGCCCTTCCTGTTCTTTGATATTCTGGTTCAGGGTGGCTGTCTGGACAGTACTGGATGCTCCCTGGGAAGGGGTCTCTCTTCCGATGGGGGAGCCTGCTGTCTTGAGAATTTTAAAACCCCATTTTCCCAGATTCTTTATAAGTTCTTCTGTCACGGGAGTTTCGGGAGTCAACAGAACAAAATCATCATCCAGATAAACAGTGGATTCAAAGTACATTCCCTGTTTGAGGCTTTTACTCTCAATGTTGTTCATTTCTTGTTCGTTTTCCAACTCAGTTGACCCCGCTATGGATATAATTTACACTATTTTTTATTATAGGAGCAACATTGATGAAATTTAAAACCATTTTTTTCCTGTTCAACGGAATCATCCTTTTTTCATTCCTTTTCATTGCCCTGATGCCCCTTTTTGTACTGGGAGGCGACTATACCAGAATCTTCTGGGAGGAAAACTGGTTTCTTGCTCTTATATTCCTTGTCTTTATATCGGTTCTTGATGCCTATTTCATTATAAACTGGAAGATGTTTTCTCTTCTTGAGAAAGAAGACTGGCCCGGATTGACCGCCTGGCTTGAAAATGAAGTCTATGAAAAAGGGAGAATCACATCCCGTAATATAAAGATGATGGTCAACACCTCTCTGACTGTATCCAATCTTGATAAAATCAGCCGTCTTGAAAAAGAGGTTTCTGAAAAAAAACCGGCACTCCTGGGATCAAATGGTCTGCAGCTGGGGATTCCTTACCTCCTGAACCAGAAAAAGGAGGAAGGCCGGGAGTTCTACCAGAGATGCATCAACACAGCTTCCAAAAAGAATCTGCCCTGGCTGAGGTGGTGCCACTCATTCCTCCTCCTGTCCGCCCAGGATATGGATGAAGCCGTACCTCATCTGAAGGATCTGTCCCGTACAACAGGCGATCCTGTTCTGCGGCTCCTCTCCCTCTATCTTCTCTCTTCTGCTGTGAAAGAAGGGGATGACGAGCTGGAAGAGGTTAAATCTGCCTTTTTGGGAAATTATCCTGACAGAAAAAGTCTTGAAAAATATATTGCCCGGAGTAAAAGCGACAATGTCGTGGTTCTGCTGCTCTCCAGTATACTGGATGACAGTCAGAACTGGATCTATAACTGATCATCCGGCTTCACTTCCAGGAGAACACTCATGCCCATTAAAAAATCACAGAAACTGGATAACGTCTGTTACGATATCCGCGGCCCTGTACTCAAAGAGGCTGTCCGCCTGGAAGAGGAAGGGTACAGAATCCTTAAACTCAATACCGGTAATCCCGGAGCCTTCGGTTTTGATGCTCCCGATGAAATCCGGCATGATATAATTCTGAATCTGCTGGAGGCCCAGGGGTATTCCGATTCAAAAGGTGTGTTTTCCGCCCGCAAGGCGGTGATGCATGAGTGTCAGAGACTGGGGATAGAAGGGGTCGATACAGAGGATATCTATCTTGGAAACGGCGTCAGTGAACTGATTACCATGTCCATGCAGGGCCTTCTGAATAATGGAGACGAAATACTGATCCCCATGCCCGATTATCCCCTGTGGACCGCCGCTTCGGTTCTGGCCGGGGGGAATGCTGTTCATTACCGCTGTGACGAACAGGCAGACTGGTATCCTGATCTGGAAGATATAAAATCGAAAATCAGCAGTAAAACAAAAGGGATTGTGGTGATCAACCCCAATAATCCCACAGGCTCTGTTTATCCCCGGGAGGTTCTACAGCAGATTATTGATATTGCCAGAGAGCATGATCTGATTGTCTTCTCCGATGAGATTTACGATAAAATCCTTTACGATGATGCCCGGCATGTTCCCATGGCCTCCCTGGCCGATGATATTCTGATTGTCACATTCAACGGTTTGAGCAAATCCTACAGAGCTGCGGGGTTCCGTGCGGGATGGATGATATTAAGCGGAAACAGAAAAGGCGCCTCCGACTATATTGAGGGGCTGGATATTCTGTCCAATATGAGGCTTTGCAGCAATGTCCCCGCCCAGCTGGGCATACAAACCGCTTTAGGCGGGTATCAGAGTATCAAAGATCTGGTGGCTCCCGGCGGCAGACTCAGAACCCAGCGGGACATCTTCTATGACAAGCTGGTCTCCATTCCCGGAATCAGCTGTGTCAAACCCAGGGGCGCTTTGTATATGTTTCCCAAAGTGGATATCAAGAAATTCAATATCAGGGATGATGAAAAGCTGATTTACGATATTCTGACCGAGACCAGAACCCTTCTGGTTCAGGGGACGGGATTCAACTGGGACAGGCCGGATCATTTCAGAATGGTCTTTCTGCCGGATCAGGAAGTTCTGTCTCTTGTGGGCAAAAGGCTGGAAAGCTTTTTTTCCGGTTATAAACAGGCTTGAACCGGCCATTTTAATCTTGTAAGACCAGAGACTCTGGATTATACTTTCTCACTGATTAAAAAAAGTAGTCCTAAACAATTTCCAGGAGATAAAAATAATGAAGAAAACAAGTATGATTCTTGTGCTGATGATTCTGCTCAGCACCGTTGTGTTTGCCCAGAAAGCCCCTGAAGCGGTAGATATCCCCACAGCTCAGGCTGAGATTGATGAACTGAATGCTCAGAACGAACAGATGGTTCAGGAAAATGAAGAGTATGAACAGACAAACAGCACCCTTCAGAATGAAGTGGAGGCCATGGAAGCTCTGAAAAGAGACATCTCTGTGACCCAGGGAAAGATCAGCAGCCAGGCCGGTGAGCTCTATGCCATCATGCAGACTGTTAATGATGCCGAAATGAAGTCCAGACTGAATGCCCAGATTTCCACCAACAGAGCTCAGAGATATGCCCTTGAGCAGAAAACTGCTGAACTCAATGGTATGATCGAAGAGCACAATTTTGCCATCGAAAAGAATATCCGCTGGATCAACAGAAATATCATTCAGACCAAGAAGAATAACAGAAGAATTGCCCACCTGAACGCCAGCATCGCCTTTACCCAGACAGAAGGGCAGGGGATGGACGAAGCCATTAACAAATCACAGGGACTCCAGAGCGAAGTTGACTCTCTGTTGAATCAGAATCCTGCACCCAGCGCTGCTGAATAAGCACAGTTTCTTCATTTGTTGAATAATGAGCCTGCCGTATATAATGCGGCGGGTTTTTTTAGGCCTTTTTCCCTCTGGTCATTGATGTGGAATCCCTATATAATTCTTTCAATCTCAGCCTAAGGAAGCAATGAAAATGTCAGTGCGTGTTCGCTATGCACCGTCTCCCACCGGGCTTCAGCATATCGGTGGTGTCAGAACGGCTTTATTTAACTATTTTTACGCCAAAGCCAACGGCGGCTCATTTATACTCAGAATTGAAGATACAGACAGGGAACGGTATAACGATGAATCCCTTCAGGATCTGTACGATACTCTCCAATGGCTGGGCATTCCCTGGGATGAAGGTCCCGGCAAAGGAGATTTCGGTCCCTATCAGCAGTCTGAGCGCTTTGACCTGTACCAGGAATACGCTCAGAAACTTCTGGATGATGGCAAGGCCTACTACTGTTTCTGCTCTGCAGAACGCCTGGAAGAGGTGAGGGAAGAGCAGAAAAAGAATAAATCCAAGAATCAGGGATACGACCGGCACTGCCGCGACATAGATCCGGCTGAAGCTCTGAAACGAAAAGAAGCCGGTGAATCCTGTGTCATCCGTCTCAAGGTTCCCATGGAGGGGAAGACCACTTTTCACGATGAGGTGATGGGGGATATCACACGGAAAAACGCCGATGTCAGCCCCGATCCCGTCATTGTTAAAACAGACGGTTTCCCCACCTATCATCTGGCCAATGTCATAGATGATCATATGATGGAGATTACCCATATCATGAGAGCCCAGGAGTGGATTCCCTCGGGTCCCCTTCATGTCCTTTTGTATGAAGCCTTCGGCTGGACTCCTCCCAAATACTGCCACCTTCCCCTGGTAATGGGAAAAGACGGTTCCAAGCTCTCCAAACGGCACGGTTCCACCTCTCTGGTTGATTTCAGAAAGGCCGGTTACCTGCCGGAAGCCATTATCAACTACATCTCTCTTCTGGGATGGTCATTTGATGATTCCAGGGAGTTCTTCAGCAAGGAAGACCTGGAAAAACTGTTTTCCATGGAGAAGATCAATAAAGCCCCGGCGGTGTTCGACTATAAGAAACTGGAGTGGTTCAACGGACAGTACATCCGCATGAGAAGCAAAGAGTCTCTTCTGGAACTGCTGATCCCCATACTTCAGAAGGACGGCGTCGTCTCTGATCCCATGACAGAGGAAGAGACCGCCATTCTTGACGGTGCTTTTCCCCTTGTTCAGGAGAGACTGAAGTTTACAACCGATGTGTCCGAGACCATCCGCTTCCTCTATAAGGATATTGAAAGCTATACCGTTGAAGATGCTCTGCCCAAAAAGATGGAGCTCTCCCAGATCCCCGGGATTCTGGATGCGGCAGTTGAAATCCTCGGGGATTTCGACAAAAGAACTCAGGAAGAGAATGAGCAGGTTTTCTACGACCGTTCCCAGGAGATGGGCCTTAAAATGGGACAGATCATGCAGCCGGTGCGCGTTGCGGTCACCGGAACCAAAATGTCACCCCCTCTGTTTGAATCGATTGCCCTTCTGGGACTGGATAAAGCGGTTCAGCGGATTGAGACTCTTAAAGAGCAGATAATCAAGACCCTTGGGTCTGATCAGTAAAATAACGCCGGGCCCCGTATCCGGCGGGGCAGGTTAAAGCAGGAAAGGAAAAATCATGGCCAAGGAAAAAAAAGCTAATCAAATCACAAACAAATTCGGTGCCTCCATGGAGAAAATTGTCTCCCTCGCCAAAAGAAGGGGATTCGTTTACCCTTCCAGCGAGATTTACGGCGGCCTCTCCGCAACCTGGGATTACGGTCCCCTGGGTGTGGAACTGAAAAAGAATATACAGGAAATCTGGTGGCGCGAAATGACCAGACTTCAGGACAATATTGTGGGTCTGGATGCGGCTATTATGATGCATCCCCGTACCTGGGAAGCCTCCGGTCACGTTGAGAACTTCTCTGATCCTCTGGTGGACTGTAAACAGTGTAAAACAAGATTCCGGGAAGACAAACTGGCACCCGAAGTCATTGAAAGCAAAAAATGTCCCGAGTGCGGCGGCGAACTGACCGATCCCAGACAGTTCAACCTGATGTTCAGCACACACCTGGGACCCGTTGCGGACTCCGGTTCCATCGTGTACCTCCGCCCCGAAACAGCACAGGGTATTTTTGTCAACTTCAAAAACGTTGTGGATACCAGCCGTGTTCAGATTCCCTTCGGAATCGCCCAGGTGGGTAAAGCCTTCCGGAATGAGATCACAACCAAAAACTTCATCTTCAGAACCTGTGAGTTCGAACAGATGGAGATGCAGTTCTTTGTAAAACCCGGTACCGATGACCAGTGGTTTGAGTACTGGAAAGAGCAGAGAATGAAATACTACACCGAGCAGCTGGGTGTTCTTCCCGAAAACCTCCACTTTCACCAGCACGGACCCGATGAGCTGGCCCACTACGCCAAGGATGCCTATGATGTGGAATACCAGTATCCCTTCGGCTGGGAAGAGCAGGAAGGAATCCACAACCGTACTGACTTTGACCTGGGCCGCCACGGTGAATACTGCGGCAAGGAGATCAACTACCTCGATCCCCAGACCAATGAACGCTACGTTCCCTATGTAATTGAAACCTCAGCCGGACTGACCAGATCTGTACTGGTTTGTCTGATGGATGCCTACCATGAAGAGACCATCGGCGAAGACAAGAAGGGTAATCCCGATGTCAGAACCGTTCTTCACCTGCATCCCAATGTGGCGCCTGTAAAGGCTGCCGTACTCCCTCTTGTGAAAAAGGACGGACTCGCCGATCTTGCCAAGGACATCCAGAAAGAACTGTCTGAAGACTTTAACACTTTCTACGATCAGTCAGGTGCGATCGGCCGCCGCTATCGCCGTCAGGATGAGATCGGAACTCCTTTCTGTATTACCGTTGACTACGACAGTAAAGAGAATAATGACGTGACCATCCGTTTCCGCGATTCCATGGAACAGATTCGTGTTCCCCGTGAAGGTCTGGCTGCCAGACTGAAAGACGAGATCAAGAAATACAAAAGGGTTTAATCCTGCCGCAGGCGGTCTACCGGATCGCCGGCTGCCGGAAGCCCGGGAGATTAAATAATGAATGACGCACTTGCCACTCTCAAGGAGAGGGGCTTTTTCAAACAATGTACAGATGAAGAGATGCTGAATAAAAAAATGGATGAGGGACCCATCCGGATCTATGTGGGTGTGGACCCCACCGGACCCTCTATGCATATCGGTCATATGGTCCCCCTGTTTGCCATGCATCACCTGCAGGAAGCCGGACACCTGCCCATCATCCTGGTGGGGGGCGGTACCGCAAGGATCGGAGATCCCTCAGGTAAATCTGACATGCGTAAAATGCAGACCGTTGATGAGATCAAGGTTAATGCGGAAAAGCTGAAAGCCCAGATTTCCCGGTTTATCAGCTTTGAATCCGGCGGTGCCAAACTGGTGGACAACGCCGACTGGCTGGCCCCTCTGAACTACATTGAATTCCTCCGGGATATCGGACGCCACTTCTCTGTAAACAGAATGCTCACCTTCGAAGCCTACAAGATGAGACTGGAAAAGGGACTCTCTTTTATCGAGTTCAACTACCAGCTCCTTCAGTCCTACGACTTCCTGGAACTCTACCGCCGTGAGGACTGTGTCCTGCAGATCGGCGGAGACGACCAGTGGGGGAACATTGTGGCCGGTATGGAACTGATCCGCCGCGTGGAAAGCGGAGAAGCCATGGGACTCACATTCCCTCTGGTGACCCGTTCTGACGGTAAGAAGATGGGTAAAACCGAAAAAGGCGCTGTTTTCCTGGATCCCAATATGACTTCTGTCTACGACTTTTTCCAGTACTGGAGAAACGTGGCGGATGCGGATGTGGAGAAGTTCCTGCTGATGTACACATTCCTCCCTGTGGATGAGTGTAAGCGTCTGGGAGCCCTGAAAGATCAGGCAATCAATGAAGCCAAGGAGATCCTGGCTTACGAGCAGACAAAGATTATCCACGGCAAGGAAGAGGCGGACAAGGCCAGAGAAGCGGCCAGGGCAGCCTTCAGCGCCGGCGGTGCGACACAGGACAAGTCCGGTATGCCTGCTGCCGATATAGCGGCCTCCGAGCTGGAAGCCGGCATCAATATTATGGACCTCTTTGTCAAATCCGGTCTGTGCAGTTCCAAGAGTGAAGCCAGAAGACTGGTCAGTCAGAACGGTGCAGCCGTCAACGGCGACAAGGTAAGCGATGTGGATGCTGTGATCGGTACTTCTTTTGTCGTGGAAGAGGACGGAGAAAAAGAAGTTATTCTGAAAGCCGGTAAGAAACGATTCTTCCGCTTTGTTGTAAAATAATACGTCACCCGGTTTTCCGGGATGAAGAGCCGGCATCATGAAATGTGATGCTCCGGCGGATCAGAGGCTTCCTGCGGAATCCTCTGCAGAGACCTGTTTCTCCGGAGGCGGGTCTTTTTTTTGACCTGTTTCAGCTGTCAGCTCTTCCACCGCAGGGCGTAAAGGGTGATCATAGTCAAGAATATGAATAAAACGGCTCAGGAGGGCTTCAGCGTCGCTGTACAGGCCATAGGAACTGTAAAGAGAGGCCAGTTCCAGTGGGATCTCAATCTGTTTCTCCATCAACGTGCAGGCTGTCCGCAGAAGGGTGAGGGCCTCTTCCGGGGACTTTGCACTCAGGCGGCACCTGGCTTTTAGATACAGGAGCTCCGGATCTTCCCGGTCAGAGAGTATCAGCCTGTCCAGTATCTGCTCCGCTTTTTCAGTCTCACTGCATCGGAGCCGGCTGCGGATAAGGAGTCTGGTACTGTACAGGTCCCTCGTCTTTTCAGGGATGGATTCCAGAATAGAAGCGGCCTGGGAATACTCCCCCTCATAGAACAATACCCTTCCGTAAAAAGCCGATGCCTCTGTGAAACGGGGGTAATCCCGGCAGAGTTCCTCAAAAAGGTGCACTGCCCCGGTATTTCCGCTCATATAGCTCTTCACGGCAGAGCCATAGGCCGTCCAGGCCTCTTCGGAAGGGGAGTAGGTGCAGGATAACAGGAAAAGAGAGGCGGCCATTAAGACTGACCCTGAGATGGGGCCGCATAGAGCCTGACTGTGGCAGATTATTCTTCGGCTGGGGGCGGTTGTACTCATACTGTTTATACAGGGGTGTATCGTGCCTGCCGCTTCAAAGTTTTTAAATAACTAGAGTCGGACTCTCTCAATCTGTGATTTGTGAAAGCCGAGGCTTGCCTTTAGGCTGGCATAGAGACTTCTGGAGTTTTCCAGAACGGCAGAGGGGTCTGAGGCTTTGCTTTGAATATGCTCTTCCAGAACAGGGGCCAGAATAAACCCGGCCATTTCACGGCTTTCCCTGTTTAAAATGGCCGCATCAATGGCATTCAGTTCATTGAGCATATTCTGCAGCCTGTCCGGCGTTTCCGGATTCTCCTGAGCCTGCAGCAGTTTTGTGCTGATCTCTTCCCCTTTACCGGAAAGGCTGATCAGATCATCCAGTTCCAGAAGAAGATCCCTTTGCGCCGCCTTGAGCTCTTCCGGATCAGTTTCGCTTTCCACCAGCAGTATCTGTCCAATTATGCTGTCTATGGCGGTTCTGCATTCAGGCAGATTAAGCAGATCCCTGCTGTCGGTCACATCCATTCCTGCAATCCTGATTCCCCTGTCCGAAAGACGGCTGGTTTTCACATCCGGGAACAGCCGCATTTGTTCTTCAAACCAGTGGATGTAAATCTTCATCCTCTGATCGCTGAGGACAGGCTCTCCCTTCTGGTCTTCTCCCGTATAGGGATTTCCGCCCTGCAGGGCCAGCCAGCTGGATGTTTCGATTCCGGCTGTTCTGGTGCTGAAGCTGTGAAGGCGTTCTTCAAATGTGCTGCCTCTGTAATGGGTTTCTCCTTCGGGAAAGGAGAGGTCCAGACCGCTGCAGTAAATTTCATCTATCCCGCAGTGTCTTATAAAATCCCAGGCCGCCGTTGCAACAGATCCGCCGGATTTTAGTTTGCCTTTGATCCCCGTTCTGGACTCGTAGTACTGGCCCAGCGGAAAGGGGGTGGAGCAGAAAAGGGTCTTTGCCGCAGGAATCCGTAATCCCGGCGGGTAGGTGGACACATCGGAAATCAGAATGCTCCCGGGTATGCTGCACCGGTCAAGATGCCTGGAATTCCAGTACTGGGGATCGGTGAGAATCAGAAAGTCAGGTTCCACTCCCGCCCGCAGACAGGCTTTCAGGGCGGTATCCACACAGACAAGGACCACCCGTTTTCGTATGTCCGGCAGAGCCGGGAGAATCTGTGTCAGAGTGGGGCCGGCCGCCAGAAGAAGAGCCGGTTTCCCCCGGAAACAGTCCTTCAGGCCTCTGATGCCGGGACAGCTGATGCTTAAAGGAAGATTCCGGCAGATATTGCTGACCCACAGCCGGCTGAATCTGTTCAGAGTGTGGGCATTGATCTCTTTGCGGGCCAGAAACTCCCGTATAACCTGACCTGCTTTCTCATAGTATTCCCGGTTCAGGTTCACAGCCGGTCTGAGCATGCAGATCTGAATATCTCCTCCGGGAGCATTCTCTATGAGTGCAGGCATGGCTTCTGCCGGAGCCCCCAGGGCAAAGGAAAAGTCGGGGTTTATGAATAAAGGAGTAAAATCCCTGAGATTCAGAATGTATCTGAAAAGGGTCACATCCGGCTCCACCACTGCAAAAGGGGTACCGGGGTGTCTGCGGACAAACTCATCCAGATGGTAGGCCAGTCCGAATCCGTAGAACAGGCAGTAGGGGCAGTCATCGGGTATACTCCCGGCAATCAGTCTTTCGGCCTCCCTTAAAGGGGCGTGCCGGGAGTGAAGCCAGCTCTCTTTGTAGCGGAGGGTCAGGGAGCCGTCCCGGCTTTCGGTTGTTTCAAACTCTTCCGGTACGGGAGAGGGGGCGTTCTCAAGCTTTTCGCCGATTCCGGGGAACCGCTGACACAGAACAGACAGGTTTTGTTCGTAAAAACTCATTTGAATTCCAGAAACATTGAGGTCTCATCATCCACAAGCTCTCCCGGAGGAGGAAACTGAAAGACGACCCAGCCTTCCCCTTTCATGGTGACCGGTATGGTGCTGCCTTCCAGTGCCGCCATCACTTCTCTTTTGGACAGTCCCGTAAAGTCCGGAAGTTCCGCACCCACCTGTATCTCTTTGGGAGCAGAGAGTTTGATTGTACCGTCATGCTCAATCACAGTATTGCCTGCTATGGGAATCCCGTAATAGGGGCTCAGGCTTTCAGCAAGTTCCTTGACTATGGGAGAGGCGATCCGGCCCCCGTAAATGCTTTGTCCCGTGGGCACCTGGAGGATGACATACACAATCAGTTTGGGATTTTCCGTGGGAAAAAGGGCCAGTACAGACGACATGAAATCACTGGCCGAATAGGTTCCGGTCTCAGGGTCTATCTTCTGGGCTGTTCCTGATTTTCCAGAGATCCGCAGCCCGGGAACCCGGGCCCGTCTGACTGTACCCGCAGGAGAGGCAACAACCTGTTCCATCATGAGAAGCACAGATTCTGCCACCTCGGGAGAGAGAACCTCTCTGACAGCCTCCCTCTTGTACTCTTTGACAATCGTGCCGTCGGGAGCCACTACTTTGCTCACAATTCTCGGTTTCAGAAGTTCACCGCTGTTGGCAAATACGGTGGCTGCGGTGATCATCTGCATGGCGGAAACGCCAATCTCCTGGCCGATGGCTATGGTGGGCTTGGATCGTGCCGACCACCGTTCTGGTCTGTTGAGTATGCCGTTGGATTCTCCCGGCAGGGGAATGCCTGTTTTACTTCCGAATCCGAAGTTTTTCAGCATATTGTAATAATCTTTCTGACTGACCGTATCCGATGCCAGGGCAGTACCTACATTGCTGGAATGAATCAGAACTCCTGTGGTGTCCAGAACGCCGTAGGCTCCCAGGTCGGTGATGGGGGGAATCTTGTATTTCTGGAACAGTTCGGGGTTGTACCCTCCTGTTGTATCAAACTCATCCTTGGGCTTGATGCCTCCCAGCTCCATGAAACTGGCAATGGAGAATATCTTCATAACCGATCCCGGCTCATAGGTGAGGGTCACAGGCAGGTTGTTCCTCTGGGCGGCGGAATATCTGGAAAACACATTGGGATTGAAAGAGGGGAGGGACACCATGCTGTAGAGTTCTCCCGTATCCGCACCCATAACCATGATCATCAATCCTTCCGGATTGTGCTCTTCCATGGCTTTCCGGGCGATCTGTTCCGTTATGTACTGGGTATTCAGGTCTATGGTCAGAAACACATCGTTGCCGTAGAGTATTTCTCCGCCCCTGGTGGATATCTCCGGGGGAGCCAGGACCTGATTGAATGTATATTCAATACCGTCCAGTCCGATGTTGTCGGTTCCCACATAACCGATAATATGGGATGCCAGCTCCTTTTCGGGATAGTTCCTTCCCATTTCAGGCTCCAGTCTGATACCCGGCAGGGAACCGGACTGAATCATCTCATTGACAATCTGGGTTTCTGTGGGACTGATCTGCCTTTTTACATACTGAAACCCCTGTCGGGCAGGATCTTCAAAACGGCTGAGCAGATCTTCCTTGTTCAAATTAAGAGCATCAGCCAGCAGGGCGGCACTGCGTTCCCTGTCTTTAATCTCAGGCACCCAGGCTGTGACAGAATCAAGACGGGTCTGTATGGCCATGAGTTTGCCGTTTCTGTCGTAAATGGCTCCCCTCTGCAGTTTGGGGAAACTGGGCGTATCCAGCGGATTGGCAGAAGGAGTAAAAAGCATAATCCTGGCATACTGAAGCAGCAGGAGAAGAGTGACAGATATGAGGAATATGAAAAAAATCCTGAAGCGCTTTTCTGCTTTACTCAATGAAAGACTCCCGCATGCTGAATCACTTTGCCTCTGATCCTTTCTATTGAAATAAAACCGTAATCTCTGGAATCTACAGAATGAAAAGGGTTGTCACCCAGAACAAGCACCGTATTATCGGGAACCCTGTCCACTCCCGACAGCATATCCTTTTGTCTGGATGTAAGGAAATATCGGTCATTGCCGACGATCAGCCATCCGGCGGGATCAATAATGACAGGATCTCCGGGTAAGAGTTTACAGCGCTTGACTACCAGCTGATGATCATAGGGACTCTTGAATACAACGATGTCATCC
Source organism: Spirochaetales bacterium (assembly GCA_028532905.1). Taxonomy (GTDB): domain Bacteria; phylum Spirochaetota; class Spirochaetia; order DSM-2461; family DSM-2461; genus Oceanispirochaeta. The sequence continues at coordinate 5,855 of JAQQAM010000009.1, read as the reverse complement.
AATGAGGGAATTTGCTTCTGGAAAACAGGAAGTCTGTAGGCAATTTTATTCACTATAATGGTTTGCCCGGGTATGAGCTCAGGTACCATTGATACTTCACGGACCTGTAATATATCAAAGCTGAAGAACAAGAGGGCTGCTGCTGTCAGAACAGCTCCTGCTATTCCACCATAGTGAACAAGGGTTTTGCGAATCATATCTCAAGTAATATTAATATACACCTTGTGTTTTGTCGATATATTCGAGTAGAGAATTATGATTGTCCCAAACAACCGCCAGGAGATCGACGGGTCTCTGAAAAAGAAGAAAAAACTATCTCCCCGTCCTATGAGCACGCCCCGCCCCCGGAAACAGGTCTGTCCCTTCCTCACAGGGTACCTTCTGGCTCTGTGTCTTTTTTTCACACTCCTGGGAACAGAGATTCCCTATAAACAGATAATGCCGGTGAACCGTCTAAAAAATCTGACCATGCCCGGAGAGATGGCACTGGAACAAGTGGAGATCAAAACCCTCCGTGCCGGAACGGCTGTTGTTCTGACGCCTAAGGAACCGGCACTGAGACAAAAGCTCTGGGATGTCCCTGCGGAGCGGTACAGAATGAAAAGCGGAGAGCGCCTCTCTTCGGTCAGCCTCCGGTACGGCAGATCCCTGAGCACCCTGATCAGCTTTAACAGTCTTGAGAGCATCAGCTCCCTGAAAGCTGATGATATTCTGATGATTCCCTCTGTTGAGGGTATTCTTTATGAAATTCCAAAAGGCGGTACTCTGGAGTCCGTACTGTTTAAATTCGGTCTGGCCAAAAACGAGATTCTTCTGTACAACCCTCATATCATCAGAGACGGGGAGGAACCGGCCTTGCAGCCGGGACAGGAACTCTTTCTACCCGGGGTTTCACTCAGCGAAGAGGAGTTGAGAGAGAAGACGGGACAGAGGTATATTTTCCCTGTGCAGGGCAGGATTCTGACATCCTACGGTACCATTACAGACAGCGTTACACAGATTGAATCCTTTCATAACGGTATTGATATCAAAGGAAATACAGGAGATCCGGTTGCTGCGGCTCTGGACGGGACAGTCATCTCGGCAGGGTTTAATAATTCCTATGGGAATTTCATTGTTCTGGATCACAGAAACGGATATAAAACCCTCTATGCTCATTTGAATTCCATCTCTGTAAGGAGAAATGATAAAGTCTTACAGGGTGAGATTATAGCTGAAGTCGGGAAAAGTGGATTTGCCCCCAGTGCCCATCTCCATTTTTCATTGTTTAAAGGAAAGAAAAGTGTTGATCCTTTGGACTATCTGCATTAGTATGAACAAGATTAGATTAACAACTTGTCCACAGGTTATCCACTTTCGGAGGTTCTTGACAACATGAGAAAACTTGTCTTTTTCATTATTGCCCTGATGGCCTTATTCAACCTTATCAGAGCGTTTGCCACTTACAATACCGAGAATATTCCGATGGAGTCCCTTCAGACCCTCGATGAGGCTGTCGAGTCCTGATACTCTATAGCCGTCTCAGATGATTCAGTGGAGCCCAGGCAAAGTTGTCAGGGTCTTTCTCTTTACTGCACCAGATCCATCCGTTAAGCTCTTTCCTGGAAACAAGAACTTCACCCATTGTCAGTGAATGCTCTTTAGCACGTAGTCCTCGAGGACCATAATCTTCTTCTTATCAATCTCAAGGATCTGTTCCGGTATCCATCCTTCTTTAGATTCCGTTTTACAGTAAACCCAGTGGGGCCAGTCCCCCTGAGGATCTGATGTCTCAACTAGTTCCAGTGTCTCTCCGCACAGGACCCGGACCGGATCGTCAGGAGCATCATCATAATTTTTGTTTACAATATATCTGCTCATATAATCACCTTAAAAAAAACAGCCCCGATCCGGGACTGTTTCTTACAGTACTACTATGCTCCGTGACACCCTTAGGCCTCACAGTTTTGACGCCGGAGTGCTCTTTAGCACTCCGGTAGTGTTGTTAGATCCGGTTGTATTATGCTCCGTGGCAGTTTTTGTATTTTTTCCCCGAGCCGCAGGGACAAGGATCATTCCGTCCCACCTTGGGAGTTGTCCGGCGAACCTGCATGTTCTGAGAGTTTGCTTCTGAACGTTCCTCCGACTTGCCGGCATTAAAGCTGTTGATGGCGCTGTGGGAGGCTTTTATATTGCCCTGGTTGGCCCCCGGGTAGGAGCGTTCCGGTGCTTTGCGGACGATGACTCTGAAAATCTTTCTGGCCAGGGCGATGTGCATATCGTCCATCAGGCTGTCAAACATCTCAAACCCTTCGTTCTTATATTCCACAAGGGGATTCTTCTGGGCATAGGAGCGCAGGTATACCGCTTCTCTGAGAGCCTCCAGGGCTTCCAGATGCTCCTGCCAGCGGTTGTCCAGGTTCCGCAGGTATTCATAGCGGATAAACTGGTTGAATTCCTTGTCGCCTACAAGGTTTTTCTTTTCTGAAATATCATTGTTCAGATACTCGATGAGTTTCTTCTCGGCTTCTTCCAGTGAGAGGGAAGGCCAGTCGGAAGCATCATCGGGACTGTAATTGAAATTCTCCTTCAGCCGGTTCATCAGACGGGCAAGAGCTTCTGTGGTATCGCTTTTCTGGTCTTCCTTATAGTCTTCCAGAAGGATGCGGACAATCTCTTCTCCGGTTCCCAGAATCTTGAGGCTCAGGTCTTCCTGAGAGAGTATTTCGTCTCTCTGGCCATAGATGGAGGATCTCTGCATGCTCAGTACATCATCGTAGTCCAGAAGGTGTTTTCTGATTTCGTAGTTTCTGTCTTCCACCCGTTTCTGGGCCCGTTCCAGTGAATTGTTCAGCAGTTTATGGTGCAGGGGTTCATCTCCCTCCATGCCCAGGCGTCCCATGGTCCGCTTGAAATTCTCCCCGCCGAACAGACGCATCAGGTCATCGTCCAGGGAGATGTAGAACTGGGAGAAACCGGGGTCACCCTGACGGCCGGAACGTCCACGCAGCTGATTATCGATACGCCTTGATTCATGACGCTCGGAACCGATAACGTACAGGCCGCCCAGCTGACGGACTTCTTCGTTCTGTTCCCGCCACTTTTTGTACTCGGTTTTCATATGCATATCCAGCTCTTCTGCTGTAGCATCGGTACCGGCGGCTCTTCTGGCTCTGAACTCGGGATTTCCTCCCAGTTTGATGTCCGTACCAAGACCGGACATATTGTTGGCGATGGTGACAGACCCTTTGGCTCCCGCCTCGGCAATGATCAAAGCTTCTCTGTGGTGGTTCTTGGCATTGAGAATCTCGAATTTGATTCCCTTTTTCTTCAGATAGGTGGCCAGCTTTTCAGATTTTTCAACCGATACGGTACCCACAAGGATGGGCTGGCCGGTTTTATGAATCCGGCTGATATCGTCACAGATGGCATTAAATTTATAATCTTCATTCAGGTAGATGACATCATCTTCATCCACTCTGTTCACAGGACGGTTTGTGGGGATGACCACAACTTCCAGTCCGTAGATCTTGCCGAATTCCCGGGCTTCCGTATCGGCTGTACCGGTCATACCGGAGATCTTTTCATACATTCTGAAGAAGTTCTGAAAGGTGATACTGGCCAGGGTTCTGTTTTTTCTGGCAATTTTAATGCCTTCCTTGGCTTCGATTGCCTGATGCAGTCCGTCAGAATAACGGCGTCCGGAGAGGATACGTCCGGTAAACTCATCAACAATCTGAACCTGTCCTTCCTGAATGACATAGTCCACATCATTATGGAAGAGCATATGGGCTTTCAGAGCCTGTGTGAAGTAATGTATATATTCAAAGTTTTCTTCATCAAAAAGGGAGGAACTGATCAGTTTCCGGCTCATCAGAAGTTCTTCAATCCGGTTCATACCTTCGTCTGTAAAGACAACCTTTTTGCTTTTTTCATCCAGTTTGTAGTCACCCTTGGGCTGAACGCCTGTAATGGGGTCTTCCACCGGATAGTCTCCTGTAGAGGGATCTTTTTCACATTCTGTGAGAAATTTGACCAGCTGATTGACTGCCGAGAATTTGGAAGTATCCTCCTGAACAGGTCCGGAGATAATCAGAGGCGTACGGGCTTCATCAATCAGGATGGAGTCAATTTCATCGATGATACAGAAGGGGTGGTTTTTCTGGGCCTTTTTATCGAGGCTCCAGCGCATATTATCCCTGAGGTAGTCAAAACCGAATTCATTATTGGTACCGAAGGTGATGTCTCTGCTGTACTCTACCTGTCTGGTTTCGGGGTCCATTTCGGAAAGAATGACTCCCACAGTAATTCCCAGATAATCGTAAACAGGCTTCATCCAGGCTGCGTCACGGGACGCCAGATAGTCGTTGACTGTTATAATATGGACACCCTTGCCGGCCAGAGCATTCAGATAGGCCGGTGCCACACTGGAAAGGGTTTTTCCCTCACCGGTTTTCATTTCCATTATCTTTCCCTGGTGAAGGACAATACCTCCCAGGAGCTGGACATCATAGGGGCGTTCACCCAGGGTTCTTCTTGCTGCTTCTCGTGCAATAGCAAAAGCTTCAGGGAGGATGCCGTCCAGACTCTCTCCGGAAGACAGCCGCTCTTTGAATTCCACCGTTTTTGCCTTAAAAGCTTCCGGAGGGAGAGCAATTGCCCACTGTTCTTTTTCATTGATCTGATGCAGTAAAGGTAGCAGTTGTTTCAGGTCTTTATCCTGTTTGGAACCCAGGATAAGAGATAATATCTTATTCGCCATGGATCAAATGTACGGGTTTTGGAGAGAGTCGTCAAGTTTGACTCTCAAATGACCCAAGATTGACATTATAAAGTGTCAATTGTAGGATGCTAGAGATCAAGGAGTATACCTTTTGAAAAGAACATATCTTTGTTTATTCCTGACTCTTTCAGCACTCTTTTTATTCTCCTGTCGTTCTGAAAACAAGATCCTGGAGCAGGAGGATCTGTTCATCCTTCCCATGGGATATATGGCAGATGAACTGAATTATTTTATCAAGCCCGATTCTCAGCTTCCCGGTTCCAGCGATCTGGCTATTTATGAAGGACGTGTTTTTCTGAGCAGCAGCAATGCCGGGAAAATTATGGAATTCAACTCTTACGGAGATCTTCTGGGATTCTACTACAATCCCACTATCAATCCCGAACCTGTACAGTATATGAGTGACGACAGGGAAAATCCTGTGGTTGTTAAAAAATGGAATTTCCGGGGTATAGAGCATCTGGCTGTCACAGAAGATTATATCCTTGTTGTGGACCGGGTGGAGGAGAGCCAGAGTGAACTGGTTGACAGAGTCCTCCATAACAGAATTATTCTGAGATTCGACCGGAAAGGGGAATTTGTAGACTATATCGGACGAGAGGGAAGCCAGAGCTCTCCCTTTGCCTATATTCAGGATATGGAAGTCACTGCCGGCGGTGAAATCGTTGTTTTTACCAAACAGGGGACCGATCAGCAGGTGTTCTGGTTCTCCAAAGAGGGCAATCTACTTTACAAGGTCATTCTGAATCAGGAGCAGCTTCCCGCCATGGAGGAAGAAGGCTGGCGTCCGGGAATCCCCGAGAGTATCAAACCCGACATAAACGAGCATAAACTCTATATAAAAATGGATTACTTTCCCCTTATGGACTCGGTGGACCTCAAATCTGTGAGCCGTCTGTATACACTGGATCTGAAAGAAGAGAATTACACCTCCTGGTTTGACATAGGCAGTCTGAATGTAGAAATCAACGGCCAGACCCTGGATGGGGTTTATGAATATCTGGGACCCACCGATGCGGGACTTCAGCTCTTTCTGGGATCTGATTTCAGCGGACGCTATCACCTGAGTATCATGGACTCTGAAGGGGCTGTT
>JAQQAM010000008.1 GCA_028532905.1 Spirochaetales bacterium | reverse complement strand
TATCAAGAATAATAATACCCTGATCCATCTCTTCCACAATGATATTTCTGGCGATGGGAATGATATCCAGGAATCTGTGCCAGTAAATACCGATAAAGAAAAACAGGCCCGATAGAGCAAGGGCTATGGGAGTAAAGTCTTTCTGCACAAAAACAGGTAAAGGAAGTATATACATAAGATTGGCAATCAAAGGAAAAAGACTACCCACCATTATAAAAAACGATAGTTTCTGAAACAGAATTCCGGTTGAAATCAGATGTCTCAATGTCAGAAATGATCCTGCAATAAAAAGAATATAACAATGGGCTCCGTATACCCAGAAAAAATAATTATACTCTGTCCGCAGAGTTGATAATCCAATATTGTTCAGAACCCTGTGACCGGTATAAAACACATCTGTCAAAGGATATAAAAAAACCAGTACAGCTGAAGCTACAGGGATCAGCAGGACTTTCCAAAGAGATAACAAATCTTTGGCGGTTTTCCGGTTGTTGGAAAACACCAGGGCAAAGGCCAGCCAGTAAACCGGAATTAATCCGTAAACAGAGATCTGTACCTTGGTCCAGAACAGCATCATCTGCTCCTGTTTTGAAATCAGTTCAAGTACATTTGAAACCAGATGTAACTGTATGGACAAGAAGTAAATAATCAGGATTCTACCCAACAGCTCTTTTCTGTATTTCCAGGTAACCAGTATTGTCACATAGGTTATAGCAAATGAGATGGGAGCCAGTATCAGAAAAACGATGTATTCCATAGAAACATTGACCTTCAAAATTGAATGGTGTTATATTATACCTGTATGAACAAGAAGAATAAAGAATATATTTGCATAATCGATGATGAATATCAGGTTATTAAAGCTCTTGTCAGAGAACTTTCGGATTTTGTCAAAGAGAACAACATAGTTTTAAAAACCTATACATCTGCAAATGACTGTATGCAGGAGCTGCCTCTAATCGGCAAGGATATATCTGTGATTATTTCAGATCTCCGCATGCCTGAAATCAAAGGGAGTGATTTTTTCCTGTCGGTCAGTGAAAACTTCCCGGATATTCAGCTGATTCTTCTTACGGCCTATCATGATATACCGGACATTCAGAAAGCTATTACTGCCAAAATCGGGGCTCTTGTGATAAAACCCTGGGATCCGGACCTGCTTCTGAGAGAGATTGAAAAAGGAAGAAGGCTTTATTCACTGATAAAAGACAACAGTAAATACATGGGAATGATTGAAAATCAGCTTGAAGCAGCAGGAGATTTCCAGAAAGGCCTTATGAGCACCAGTCTGCCGGATATCAGGAATGCCCGTATTGAACATACCTATATACCTTATCCGAAACTGAAAGTGGGCGGAGATTATTACGATATTATTAAACTTTCAGACAGCAAGTTTGTCGTAAATATGGGAGATGTTGTCGGCCATGGTGTCCGGCCTGCCTTTGTTACAGCAATGCTGAAAGTTCTATCTCTGTCTGTAAACAGAAAAAACATCAAAGAAGTATTTTCTCCCAAAAAACTTCTGACTCTGCTGAACTCAGAAATCTGTAAACTGATGAAGAATTCAAAGGATATCCTTGTAACCTTCACCAGTCTTATGATAGATACTGAAAAAATGGAAATGACCATTGCCAATGCCGGTCATATGCCGGTTTCCATTGTCAACAAAGACCGCTGTACAACTTATCCTATTCCCAGTCCGGCTATGGGCTTTTCAACGGATATTGTCTATGAAGAAAAAGTCGTTCCTCTTAACAAGGGAGATATTGTAACTCTTTATACTGACGGCCTTCTGGAATCTGAAATAGATCATACCAAAATCAGAGAAGAAGTCATTGAACGCTTTTTTATACAGGCAAGCAAACGCAGCAATTTTAATGAATCTGTAATAAAAGATTCAAAACTTGTCCGTGATATTACTGACTTTCATGATGATGTCGCTCTGATTTCCATACATGTCTGATCCGTCAGGGGTACAGATAATATAACAAACTAAAGGACAGAAAGCAGCCGACATTTTCCGGCTGCTTTTTTATTTCAGCCGGCTGTATTCAAATCAGAACTTTTCGGCATGGTAATGGTAAAGGTACAGCCCTCCCCTTCGGGACTTTTAACAGAAACAGAACCGCCGTGAATCTGGGAAATATGCTTCACAATAGCCAGCCCCAGTCCGGTACCGCCCATATCCCGGCTTCTGGCCTTATCCACACGGTAGAAACGTTCAAAGATTCTGGGCAGATCCTCCTGGGGAATGCCATACCCTTCATCCTGAACCTCAATATGGATTTCAGACTCATCACAATACCCTCTGACTGTGATGCGGGTGTGTTCCGGGCAGTATTTCACTGCATTCTCCACCAGATTGCTTACCGCCTGTTCCATGAGAACCGGATGTGCGGAAAGCTGACAGGTTGTACTGCAGTCCACCTCTATGGTTGAGTGTTTCTCTTTGGCTTTGAGCTGACTCACAGAGACAGCACTGGAAAGAAGATCAATCAGAGGAAAGGTCTCTTTATGAAAGCGTCTGCGTCCGTCTTCCACCCTGGAAAGGGTCAGTAGATCATCAATCAGGGCATTCAGATTCCTGGTCTGCCGGAACATGATCTCAAGGAACTCTTCGGCTTTATCAGGATACTTCAGGGCTCCGGCTCTCAGTGTTTCCACATAACCCATTATGGACGTGACAGGGGTTTTCAGTTCGTGGGACACATTGGCCACAAAGTCCTTGCGCATCTCCTCCAGTTTCTTGATCTGGGTAATATCATTCATAACAAGGAGCACCGTAGGAGGGGTTTCTTCATCCCTGTACAGAAAGTTTGTGTAAACCTGCAGATAGAGATCCTTGTCACCGTAATATACGATGGACTCGATGCCTTTTTCATCGGCCAGAGTCTTTTCCACAAGCTCACAGACCTCAACAGATCTCATAACCTGCAGCAGACCTTTCCCCAGGTAGGTGAGACCGTCACCGGGCTCCAGCATAGCCAGAGCCGAAGGGTTCATTTCCTTAACTTCCAGTCTGTGGTTCAGAAGAATTACAGGCTCCCTCATGCTGTTGAGCATTCCCTGGAGCTCGTTCTTCTGATAGGTAATGGTGCTGATTTTATCCTGGAGCTGGCGCCCCATGGTGTTGATGGATCGGGTCAGGGAAATTGCTTCCCGGGAACCTGTTACATCCAGCTCAATATCAAAATTACCCCGGGCGAACTCACCGGCGACATCCTGAACCGCATTTAAGGTGGAACTGAGCCTGCGGGCGATAAAGATGGTGGCCAGACTCCCCAGAACCAGAACCAGAGCAAAAATCAGAAGGATCTGCTCATAGATCCGGTCTACATCCTCCTGAATCTCCTCAATGGATTCAGACAGACGGACCACCACATCCTGATTCCGGTCATGCACCGCGGTGTACAGCATCATCTGAGACAGAGTATTACTGTAACGGGAAGAGCTGCCTGTGCCCTCCATAAAGGCTTTACGGATTTCCGGCCGGTACGCATGATTGTCCATGGCCGCAGGATTCTCTTTGTTATCCGCCAGCACCAGCCCGTCCCGGTCAATAATTGTAACCCGCACCTCTGTCCCTAATGAGAGCAGCTCGGCAAATTGCTGGGCATTATCTCCGGCTTCAATTCTGTCTTGTGGCATAAGATTCACTGCCATTCTGGTGATGGACATCTGACGCTGCAGGGCATCTCTGTACATCCCCCTTTTCACAACCGCAATGGTCACGGTGAAATACAGAGCCACCGTAATGACAAGCAGGATAAAAATCGTATAAAAAAGCTGCTGAAAAAAACTCTTATTAAACATTACTCACCTTTCATCCTGTAGCCTATGCCGCGGACTGTTTCAATCATACTGCCCGAATCACCCAGTTTTCTTCTGATACCCAGAATCTGAACATCAACAGACCGTGCTGTTACAGGATAATCCTCCCCTTTTACGGAGTCAATAATCTGATTTCTTGAAAACACCCATCCCGGGTTTTCAGCCAGGAATTTCAGAATTGAAAACTCAGTGGCCGAAAGATCAACCACATCTCCATCCAGAAGAGTTTCGTGTCTGCCAGGATCAATCATCAGATTATGCAGAACAATCCGGCTTGCCTTTTTGCTTCCTTCATCGCTGCTGCTCTTTCTGAGTGCCGTCTGAACCCGAGCAATCAGGATTCTGGGACTGAAGGGTTTGGTAATATAATCATCCGCCCCGATTTCCAGCCCGTAGACAATATCATCATCTTCAGAGCGGGCAGTAAGCATAATCACAGGTATATTCCGGGTATCAGGATCTTTCTTCAGATATTTGCAGACCTGAAAACCGTCAATTCCGGGAAGCATAAGATCCAGTATAATCAAATCAACCGGATTATCATTCAGCAGTTCAATGCCCTCTTCTCCGTCCCTGGCGGTAAACACTTCAAAACCGCTCATCTCCAGATTAAAGGAAATCAGCTCTCTGATATCCGATTCATCTTCAATAATCAATATTCTAGCCATTAGATAAATAGTCCTTTTATTTCAGATGCAGAGAGCGGCATATACGACAGCGGCTCTCAGGCTTTATTTCACATAATCATCTGTCCGGAACTATTGTTTTTGGTTAGACCTTTGTTAGGATTGGGTTAGTTTTTTTACATTGCTGCCGGTATTTTTTGCAGAACTCTGGTTTAATGAAAAAGAAGTGTTAAATCACTATTAAAACCGCCTGATAACTTAACGCAAAAAAAGAGATGAAATGGGTTGACGAAAAATACCAGCTTAGGTATTATCACATCACCAATTGCGGTAGTGGTGGAATTGGTAGACACGCTAGCTTGAGGGGCTAGTGGTCGCAAGGCTGTGCTGGTTCAAGTCCAGTCTACCGCACTTAATTTAAACTCAGAGAGCAAATACCTCGCTCTCTGAGTTTTTTTATTTATAATCAGATAATATCACTGGACTTGAACCGGAGTGACGGCGCGAATACGTGGAGCGCAAACCGGCAGGACGCCGGTTTAGGAACGCAGGAGGGCTGGTAATGAGCAAGCAGGAAGCTTGCGATTGTACAGCAAGTCCAGTCTACCGCACTAAGTATTAAGACCCGGTTACCAAATACCTCGGTAACCGGGTTTTTTATTTATAAGCAGAATAAAATCACTGGACTTGAACTGGAAGTCCGGCCATGAATACCTGGAATGGCAAAACGGTAGGGATGCCGTTTTAGGACTGGAAGAGGGCTGAGAATGAGCAAGCACGATGCTTGCGATTGGACAGCAAGTCCAGTCTACCGCATAGTGTAACAGTTAATCAGACACTTCTAATTATACAGCGTGGGGTGGCAACTTTCGTCCGGAATCACTGGCAACTTTCAGCCGGATATTCTATTTGACAGTTTTGCGGATTCCTATTATTTCCAGGGCTTCAGCCCACTTCAATCGGCACCAGTTTGAATGTGGAAAAGTTTCTATTTTCAGATGTAAAAAACATAAACCTAATCTATGCGAAGAATGAGAAAAACCTACAGGATATTATTGAATCTTCAGATGTCGGACTAGATCCAAAGCGCCATGATAAACTCCGAGGATATCTATACGCTTTTCCGATTTAATTAGATAGACAATTCTATAATGTCCAAAGAGTATCATCCTGATCTCATAATCTGGCCAATCAAGAAGCCTTTGCCCTATGGATGGAAATTCTTTAAGAGATTTTGCTCTCTCAATAATGCTGCTAACTACTTATTGAGCATTATCTAGACTATCAGCTGCAATATAGTCATGAATTTCCTTTAACCATGATTTAGCTTCATCAGTCCAGAATAATTCTACCAATTTTTCATTTCTTCTTTAAGCTGAGATGTGGATATTGCTTTATTCCTTAAAGAATCTTTTAAACCTTTATTAACCATGGCAGTGAAACTTAATTCTTGTAATATCTCTTTAAAGCTGGAATCTTCAGGCTGCTCAGATATTATTTTTATCATTTGCTCTTTAATGGCACTCATATTATCCTCATAACTTAAGAATATATCATATTTGGATGAATGTTTATTACCCTATACTGATTATTATATTGTTTCAGAATAGATTTGGAGAAGAAGTTTTATGTTGGTATATAAGTTACTGACGCTGTTTGTAAGTACTAATTTCTACACATCAACCCGATAAGTCAATACCGCACCCGGGACTGATACATATCAGGATTCCCGCCCGTTTCCAGTCGGAGAGGCTCAGAGAGTCTGTTCAGCTCTTCCATAATATCTTCCGGTAAATCTGACTCCTGTGAGATCTCTATCAACTGACTCAGCTGTTCCGTATTGCGGGCCCCTGCCAGAACAGTATCTGCCTGAGAGCCGGACCAGATATATCGAAGTGCTGTGGCCGTCGGGTTTAAGTCCTGCCGGCGGCAGAAATCTATAAAGGCTGATAACATCTCCTGGACGGCGTTCTGCAAGTCCTTGTAGTGCCGGGTCCGCTGCCGTCCTGCAGGGAAATCTGTCAAATGTTCATACTGCCCGGTTAGAAGCCCCTGCTGAAGGGGAGAATAAGCCCAGATCTTCATATCTCTTTTCCGGCAGGCAGGTACGATATGCTCTTCCACTGGACGCCAGGCCAGATTGTAGGCGAGCTGATTACTGATCAGATTAATATCACGGCACTCTTCAAGATCATACACTCCGAAATTACAGACTCCCAAAGCCCGGATTTTTCCTTCCTCCTGCATTCTGGAAAACAGCTCCAGAGCAGCCAGGTTTTCCCCGGGCTCCATTGAGGGCCAGTGAATCTGCATCAGGTCAATCTGTTCCCTTCCCAGTATGGTAAGGCTCCGTTCCACCTGCAGGCGGATCTCATCGGGGCCAAGACCGTCAATTTTCAGTTTATCGGCAACCAGTGCATCCAAACGCCCCTGCAGGGCTTTGCCCAGAAGAACTTCACTGCGTCCGTTACCATAGTTGGGAGAAGTATCAAAAAGCTTGATTCCCTGGTCCAAGGCACTGTGTATAACCCGGATACAATCACTTTCTTCTGAAGAAGACCAGATATCATCTCCCGCGAAAGTCCAGGTTCCCAAAGCCAGGGCTCCGAAAGTTATTTCCCCTTTATGCTGTTTCTCTACCATCAATTCCCAATCTCCCTTTGCTGATAACCTCTTCGGGCGTCAGCAAAGGATACAATGCTTTAGTGGTTTTTCATATATCCCGGATTGTATGGGGATAGTGTACGCATCTCAAACAGACAGCAGAATCCCGGCGCCGGCCATCATAAGCAGTCTGTACCCGCCGTCTATCAGAAAGACAACAGCTTTAGTCATTCTGAAAGCACCGTTGTTTATTTCGGCAGCAGTGATCAGCCCCAGACTGACTAGAGATGAGACAGCCAGTCCTCCCAGCACTGAAGAAACGCCTGTCAGATTAAGAACGATACCCATTACATACACAGAGAATGAATTGGCGATCAGACCAAAAATCATAGATTTTGCCGGGTTGGCATTCTTCATGTCTTCATCGGTAATTCCCTCTGCTTTCTGCCACATAGGAAAAAAGACCCTGGGACTGTACCAGATCATACCCAGCACAACAGACCAGATAATTCCGCCTGCCAATCCCAGCCAGTTAACTGCAAAAATGGACATATTCATAATTTCCTTCCTTCCGTGTATCCTTCAGGCTGATATTAACTATGCCTGCTTTTCTTTTTATATAAATTGCTGTCTGCATTATTGAGAATCTGGCTGACAGTCCTATTGCTGCTTTCTGAGAGACCCCAGCTCACAGAGAATTCCTGATCCCGGTATTGCTCTGCAAACTTTTCAAACAGCTCCTGCAGTCCCTTCATCCTCAATTCTGCTTCATTCAGACTGGTTTCGGGAAAGATGATAACAAACTCATCCCCTCCATAGCGGGCAGCGATATCATAGTTTCGGATATTATCTAGAATGATTTCCGAAATACTCTTCAGTACCCTGTCTCCGGCCAGATGTCCCATTGAATCATTTATTTTTTTGAAGTTGTCCAAATCAATAAATACAAGGGTAAATTCTCTCCCATGCCTCTGGGTTCTGTTGTATTCTTTCTCTAAAAACTTAACAAGATAACGTTTATTATACAGTCCGGTCAGATCATCAAGGACACTGAGATTATAGAGCATAAGATTGATCTGATTGTATCTGTACATCATAAATACAACCGAAAAAGTAATGGCACAGATGACCACAGTAAAATTGACAGTCAAATCATTGATTCTGTATAAGGCATCATCATATTTCATAAACATTTCGGGAAACAGTATTTCAGCCCTGAACAAAAGGGGCATTTGAAATATCATCAGTCCGGGAAATACGTACTCCCAGGCATTGCGCACAATAACCGCCAGTATAAAGGCAACCAGTATGACCAGATAGGGCATGGCACTGAAAGAACCCGGGGATGTAAAGTATCCGAAAGGCAGCCAGAGAAGAGAAAAAACAGCCAGGAAACTGATTCTCGAGACGTTATACTTTTTCTCATCAGAAGAGAGAATGTACCAGATGACACACAAAAAAAAGGCAACAGCACTGGTAATGATATTAACGGGAGGTCTCCGGTTAATCAGATGAACCACAAAAAAAACAAAACTCAAAAGCCCGGAGATAATAATATATATTCTGAAAAGCTGATATCTGATATCGCTGTTCAGCAGGATCTCTTTATCTATTCTGATTTTTCTGTCCAGAGATTTCATATATAAAAATATAATTGCTGTAACAAGTGGTTTCAAAGAAATCGACAGGATGGCTTATTATTCACAAAAAGAAACCGGCTGCAGAACACCTGCAGCCGGCTTGTATTTGTACAACTCAGCTTCTATTACGCCCCTGCCCTGTATTTCCGGATGAATACTTGTCCACCTGTCTCTCGAAGGAGGCTAAATGATTTTCCGAACCTCTGATGAGAGCTTCAAATAAATCTTGAACATCTTCAGGAACACCGGCTCTCAGAAATTTCTGATACATTTCAATATTATCAATTTCTGCCTGAACGCCTATTTGCGCAGCTTCAAGCAGAGTTTCGGGAATGACAACTCTGTTTTCTGTGGAGATTTCAGGCTGCTCTAACCCATAATCCCTGTAGATTTCCTCTAAATAGGAAATATGAACTTCTTCCGACCGGGCGATATTGGCATAAGGACGGGTCACATGAAAATGATCCATCAAAGCCCTGTACTCCGCCAGTGCCATATGCTCATCTTCCAGGGCGTATTGCAGCATTTCCTCCAGAGTGAAGCTTTCCCTTTCCCCTGCACCC
>JAQQAM010000007.1 GCA_028532905.1 Spirochaetales bacterium | reverse complement strand
CACATCCGTAGCTTCCAGAATGGCCGCCCACTCCTCATCCGCCGGCAGGCAGACCCCGTCAGGAGCATCCTTGGCCCGCTTTCCGGCAATCTTTGCCAGAGTCTTGCTGGCCCCTATGCCCACAGATACGGGAATTCCCGTCCAGGTCAGAACCCGCTCCCGGATCTGCCGGGCCTGATCCAGAAGGGTCTCCCTGTTTCCCTGGAGTATGAGAAAGGCCTCGTCGATGGAATAGACCTCCAGCTGGGGGGTAAAGCTCTCAAGGATCTCCATCACCCGCCGGGAGAGGTCGTCATAAAGGGTGTAGTTGGAGGAGAAAATAGCCGCTCCCGCCTGCATCAGCTGCTTCTCCACCTTGAACAGGGGGGCGCCCCGGGGGATATTCATCTCTTTGGCCTCCCGGCTCATGGCCACGATGCATCCGTCGTTGTTGGAGAGCACCACCACAGGCCTGTGGGCAAGGTCGGGACGGAACACTCTCTCGCAGGAGGCATAAAAGCTGTTGCAGTCCACCAGGGCGGTCATATTCTTTTTGTTCATCCCCCTGCCGCCGCGCTGCCGGGGAGAAAACTGTGAATCACATGGGTGACAACCCCCCATACCTGAAATTCCATCTCCAGTTCAATGCGGACAGGGTCGTAGGCGGGGTTCCCGGGGCAGAGCCAGAGGCGTCCCTCCTTCTGCACAAGCCGTTTGACCGTAAACTCGCCGTAGAGAACAGCCACCACCACCATATTGTTCCGGGGCGGTATGCTCCTGTCCACAATCAGAAGGTCTCCGCTGTGAATTCCCTCGTCCACCATGGAGTCTCCCTCCACACGGACGGTAAAACTGGCGGCGGCATTCCGGATCAGATAGCTGTTGAAGTCCAGTACATCCTCCCTGTAATCCGCAGCAGGGGAGGGAAAACCGGCCTTGATCAGATCCCCGTAACAGGGTATACCTTCGGCACAGTGCTCCGGGGCTCTCCATTTTTCCGGTTCCCCCGGCAGGAAGCTCTCCCGTTCTCTGAAATTTGATATACTATTCATATGTATAGTATAATGCCGGCAAGGCAAAACCGTCAATTCCGCAGGAGCCTCTTTTTTCATGACAAAACATTTTCTTCCCGATAGAATGCCTCTCATGTCCGGACTGAAACTCCCCCTTCCAGGTCAGAATAAGACTCTCCGCCCCCTGTTAAAGGTGGCCGTTCCCGTTATGCTGGCCAATGGAGCCGAAACAGTCTACAACCTGACGGACAGCTGGTTTCTGGGACGTCTGGGGCCGGCGGAGCTGTCGGCACCCTCCATTGCATTCAACTTTATAATGCTTATCATCCTGGCGGGACAGGGAATCGCCGCCGCGGGAACAACCCTTATTTCACGGGCTGTGGGGCAGAAAAACCGGGAAAAGGCCGAGTTCTTCCTGGGACAGGTGGCAGGGCTTCTTGTCAGCTCCGCAGTGGTTCTGGCGGTTCTGGGCTGGTTTCTCACTGTCCCCTTCCTCAAAGTCCTTCAGACTCCGGATGAGCTGTTTGCCATGACCGCCTCCTACATGAGGATCATCTGTGCAGGAGTCCCTTTTATGTACGGTTTTTTTATCATGCAGAGCGCCATGGAAGGGACGGGAAACACCATGGCCGCCTTGAGAATTCAGCTTCTGGCTACGGCTGTGAACATTCCACTGGACGGCTTTCTCATATTCGGCATAGGCCCGGTTCCTGCACTGGGGGTAGAAGGGGCTGCTCTGGCCACGGTGATCTCCAGAATGATTGCGGCGGTTCTGGGGATTATTATTCTGCTGAAAGGGCGCCAGGGAATCAGACTGAGGCTGAAAAATACGAGGTACCACAGAGAGACCATGGGGCTCCTTATCAGAGTGGCTGTGCCTTCATCCCTCTCCCAGATGGGCTCCTCCCTGGGGTTTGCTGTTCTCCACAGCATCATCAACTCATTCGGCACCACCGTTATTGCCGCCTTTGGTGTGGTAAACAGAATCCAGGCCCTCTTTTATATGCCCGTACAGGGGCTGGCCCGGGGGACAACAACCCTTGTGGGGCAGTCTCTGGGAGCAGGAGAGAACGACAGGACCGGTTCAGTTGTCCGGACGGCTGTCCATATGTCTCTGATTTATATCATCCCGGGAATGGTGTTCTGCTTTTTCTACGGTTCCCTGTTTATCCGTTTCTTTATAGATGATCCGGCAGTGGTTGCCGAAGGGGCCAGCCTCTTCCGCATTAACTCGGCATCTGTTATAGTGTTCGCTGTGTTCATGATTCTGGCCGGTGCCTTTCAGGGGGCCGGGGATACACGGTCTCTGATGTACATGCATCTGGGACGGCTGTGGGTTCTCCGTCTGCCTCTGGCCTGGCTGGCTGCCTATGCTCTGGGTATGGGACCCAAGGGTGTCTGGTATGCCATGGCTGTGTCCAATCTGATGATAACCATTATAGGAATTTACCGTTTCAGAAGCGGCCGCTGGGTGTATGCTCTCAAGGCCCTGTAACAGGTGAATGTGATTAGAGGATCTTCTTGAAAATACTGTCTCCCGACTGTACAGAACTGTTTCATCCGGAACTCCTCCCCGAAGCCAGGGGGCTGAAGAGGGAAAACCGGGTCTATAACCTCAAGGCCGAAGGCCATCGACTCAGGGTGTTTGTCCTGGGTGATCAGCCCATGCCCTTTGAGACAGAGATCCTCCACAGAGACGATCAGTTTTTCTGGAGCTGTGAGTGCGGCAGCAGCGACCCCTGTGTCCATCTGGCTGCCCTGCTGTTGAAGGCAGCTTCTGAAGGTCTGGCAGCGGATCACTGGTTCCGCAGTCTGCCGGTTCCCGAGGAAGAGAGTTCATACAGCCCTCCTGCTCCCGGAGATTCTCTACAGGGTGACCTCTTTGCATCGCCCCCTGCCGGTGAGAACAAATCATCAGATCCTGTGGCCCGAAAGAAAACTTCCTCTGAGAGCCGCAATAACAAGGTCCTCTCAGGCTCTGAATCCTCTATGCCCGAAGCATCTTCCCGGGACATGCCCCCTGTGGACGATATTCCCCTGTTTCAGGGACTGTCAGAAGAAGAGTTTCATATTCAGAGCGAAGCGCCCCGTTATGATCTGACGTTTACGGTCACCGGAAACAGCGAGGCAGGACTCCGGGTCAGGCCGGCTCTGATCCGCCTGAGGGAAGGGATGAGGAGCGGCGGAATCCTCCGGTATAAATCATCCCGACCGGTTTCCGCTCTCACGGCAGCACAGAAAAGACTTCTGGACCGCATTTTCAAAGACCGCGCAGACGAGGAAGGGGCCTCTCTCTCTCTGGAGGACTGTCTGGAAGAGTTTCTGGCACTGGAGGAATCCTTTACTGCCGGACGGATCCCTGTCACAGTTCACAGGGCTGCGGGCCTGGAAACGGGCTTCCACTTTCAGGAGCTCCTCCATGACGACCGGCCTCTTTACAGTCCGGAATACAGATTTATCGATTCAGACGGAAATCTCCTGCACAGAGAACTGAAACGGTCCTGTATCATACTCAGAAGTAAAAGGGTGTTCTGCCTGAATGAAGATGAGGGGGTACTCGCCTTTCTGCCGGAAGACTCAAACACATCCTTTTTTGTAAACCTTCTCCTCTCGAAAAGCCAGGGCTTTCTTCCCGCTGATATTCAGGGGATTCTCCGGCTCACCGAAAAAATGAGCAATCATGCCATCCGGCTGGACGAGAACTATTCTCCCGTCTCTGTCCGGACATCCTCTCCCGCTCCTGTCCTGAAGCTGCGGAGCCGTCAGGAGAAGACGGAAACCTTCTTTTTCTTCCGTTACGGACACCGGGATGTGCCCTATCAGTCGCCTTTAACCTGGATTCCCCCTGATACCGCCGCTGCCGCATCCGCCGGTGACCGGGCGGAAGCCCCGGTACTGGTGATCCTCAAAAGAGACAAAGACCGGGAGGCGGAACTTGTAAAGGATATGGTGCAGGCCATAAGCGATCACCTGAACTTTGAAAAGGGGTATTATGCCGGTATGCTTGTGGGTAGTACCGAAGGGGATCTGCGCCTGGATATCTCCTTGGAGGAATTTCTAACCTACTACAGCAAGAGACTGAATGCCCTGGGGGTGGAACTGCAGCTGGAGGACAGAAAAATCGCCCCCAAAGCCTCCCTCTCCTTCAATGTGGGAAATACCACAGACTGGCTGGAAGTGGATGCCATGGTGGAAGATCCGGATACGGAAGAACTGAAGAAACTCTTTATTGATGACCATTTTCAGACTCTGGGACTGATCAGTACGGGAGACAGCTATGTCCGCCTCAGTGATGCCGACCTCAGACAGCTGGAGTTTCTCCGCCGCCAGGGGATGGATGATGCAGGGCGCCTGGAAACATCGGTCCGCAATTTTTCGGTGATCGATCATATCTATGAACAGATCGCCTCCCGGGAGGAGACCCCTGCCGATGACATCCTCCAGCAGGCCCGGGCCATCCGGGACGCCTCTCATTCAGAGGATTTTCACCAGCCCCTGGGGCTGAACGCCGCTCTCCGCCCCTATCAGAAAGCCGGTTTCAACTGGCTGCTGAAGCTCCATCAGAACAGCTGTCACGGCTGTCTGGCCGACGACATGGGCCTGGGGAAAACCCTGCAGACCCTGAGCCTCCTGCAGCACCTCAAATCTTCTGGTGAACTGACAACCAGTCTCCTGGTGGCCCCGGTGGTCACCCTGGCCAACTGGGAGAAGGAGATGGAGAAATTCACTCCCGGCCTGAAGAATTACAGACATGCCGGGACGGACAGACTGACTGATTCCGAAGAGTTCAGAAGCTATGACCTTATCATTGTCAGCTACCATACCCTGAGAAATGATGTGGATCTGTTTCTGGAATTTGATTTTGACTACATCATCCTGGATGAGGCTCATTACATAAAGAATGCGGGCTCCCGTATTTTCAAGGCGGTCCGGTCACTGAAAAGCGCTCACCGCCTGTCCCTGACAGGAACTCCCCTGGAAAACAACTCCATGGAGCTCTGGTCCCAGTTCAACTTTCTGAACCCCGGCCTTCTGGGATCAAGCCGGGACTTTATGAACCGATTTGCCCAGCCCATCGAAAAAAAGAAGGATGAAGAGGCTCTGACGGTTCTGCGGGATACGGTGTCTCCTTTTATGCTCCGCCGCCGGAAAGAGGATGTTCTGGACGATCTTCCCCCCAAGGAGATCCTTGTCCATTACAGCGAAATGCTTCCTGCCCAGGCGGAACTTTACAACCGGTACAGGGATTTCTACCGGGCCCGGGTCAAAGGCCTTCTGGACGAAAAGGGACTGGCCGTCTCCTC
>JAQQAM010000006.1 GCA_028532905.1 Spirochaetales bacterium | reverse complement strand
AATACTATTACAGCTATATTACTCTCGAACTACATCAAAAATTAGTAGTTTACTATTTTACTATTTTCGAACAATGTTCAGGAAGCCTGTTTTTTTTGATAAAAAATACTATATTTATCAAAATAATCAACGACTTATTGTTAAGTTATTCCCATATATGCATTGTATATTCATTGGAACGTTTAAAAATAAATCACCAAACAAAGAAATTAATATTCGAAAAATAATACTAAATGATCCCAATTTTATTATATCTGGTATTAGTATAATTGAATATATAGAAATGAATAATAATCTTTTAATAAGTTAATACTCTTTGTACAGTGATGATAATCACTGACTTTTGGCTAATGCAACTCAATGACTAGAACGATTTGGAAACCTGGCGCTTACAAAATAATTAGTTTTTATCGATGATATTTTCTAAAGGTATAATATAAAGATTTTTTGATATATCAATGGCTGAATTAATGTATTTTTTCGAAGCAGATTCAAATATAATATAGAGTGATTTATTGATAATTGTTATTCCTTCCATCATTGGTGGACATATAATTTCCTTCAATAGATATCTGTCATCCAATATCCAAAGATCTGTACCTTCATTAACTTCGTCTTTTGGATAGTTTAGTGGATTTGAATATAATCTCAGGATACTTGGATTTTTAGTTCCCTGTGAGTGGCTTGTTATTAAGTAATCATCATTGAAAGCCAATCCTTGCATAATATCAGGGATTGATAATATGAAATCAGGTTCATCGCTTTTAAAATTGTTTATATCATTTATTCTGTAACCTAATGCCCAAGCATTATTATAAACACCTGATGATGTTAACCTCTTTTTTGATTCGTCGGTTTTATATTTTCCTTCACTTCTTCCAAATTCTCCTATCCATAATGTACTATTATGGAAAGTCGAGAAGGATGCTCGCATTTTTAAGGGGAAGGAACTTACATTTAGATGGGGTAGATTCATTACCTGAGACAGTTCGCAGTAGTATATTCCCCTCTTGGAGCTGATCCATAAATGATCCTTTCCAACAGTTAGTCCGCCAACATGTCCTGTATGGATTGAGTTATTCTGTTCATAAATTTTTCTATAGAAAGTATTCTCCTTAGAGTCTAAAGGCAAAAATGTAATAGTGCTGTTTTTACCATTTGTTGTGTAATTGGAAATTAGAATGATATTACTGCTCTCCAGGTAAGCAAGTCCTTGTGGGACTGCACCATTATTCAAGTATGGTATTCTTGGACCTTTATGAGATATTTCATTAAATACAGTGTAATTGGGATTCTTATTATTATAGATAGAATGACATGAAACTAAGAATATTAGGCAACATAATATTGCTATGATTGATAACTGCTTGGTTAATAACATAATCAGTGAGGTTCAGGATACTGATCCATCCCTTCTATTGGTTGATCTAATCTTAACTCGTCTTTTATTTGGGATGTCGAGATTCCTTCTGTTCGGGCAAGATAGATAACTTCACAACTGTCCATAAGGAAATCAAACTTCCCGGCCCAGTCATCTCCAATTACAAAAATATCGGCTTCATACTTTCTGACATCATCTTTTTTCTGTTCCCAGTTATTTTCCGGAATTACAAGATCAACATAACGGATGGCTTCTAACATCTTTTTTCTTGTCTCGTAGGAGTGGTAAGCTTTCTTTCCTTTGATTCGATTGAACTCATCAGTAGATAAAGCGACAATTAGGTAATCTCCCAGATCTCTTGCTCTTTTGAGCATCTGTATATGCCCGTAATGGAGTAGGTCGTATGTTCCATATGTTATGATTCGTTTCATCTACCAATCCTTTTATGATCTTTTTTATTATAATGCAGGTATATAAACAATGATATCATAAGACACGATATTATTAGGATAGGAATATATCTCTGATTTCCTTCTGTTAGCATATATACCAGATAAGATAATCCAGACAGCAGTGATGCTATTGATATAATGCCAAGTATTTGCTCTTCCTTCAGATTATGAGAGAGTAGTTTATGGTGTATATGTTCTTTATCTGGAGTAAAAAAGTGTTTTCCCTCTCTCGTCCGCCTTATGATAGCTGCCAGGACATCGAAAATTGGGATAAATAACATTAAAGCTGGAAGGATTATTGAATCCCCTTCTATTGGATTTGCCATTAAGGGGAATATCGCCAGCAGGTACCCCAAAGTTAGACTTCCTGAGTCTCCCATGAAAATCTTAGCTGGAGGAAAATTGTAGATCAGATATCCACCGGTTGTACCCATAACTATAAGACTAAGAACTGCCAGTGTAAAATCTCCATTTATGTAGAAGACAATTCCATAAAACAGAGATGCCATTATGGTTATAGTGGAAGAAAGTCCATCAATGCCGTCAATCATATTTATTGCATTGGTAATTCCTACTATCCATAGAAGAGTAATGATAGGCCCAATCCAGTTTAAATCAAGGCTGACATCCACAAAAGGTAAAAATACCTGGCGAATCTGTACTCCGCCGGCAATTGCTATAATTGATGCGATGATCTGTCCGATTAATTTGATTCTGGCTTTAAGATTAGCAAAATCATCTAATAAACCAACAATGAATATAATAATAACACCAATAAAGATAAGGAGAGGGGAATGAAAGTCTTTTGCTTTCTTCAGAATAGGGAGCTGAACAAGGCCCCAGTTGAGAATGGCAGCACTTAAAGTGACAACCACTGCTGATGTGACAATTCCTATTCCACCCAGACGAGAAATCTTTCCAGTATGTATTTTTCTTTTGTCTTTTTCATCATCAAACCAGTTTTTTTTGTGAGAAAGCTCAATTAACTTGGGTATTAGAACCAGGTTGAATAGAAAAGCAAAGCTCATGGCAATTAAAGCGAGAAGAATACTACGTAAATCCATTAAATAACCTGAATCCTAAAGAACATTTATTTCTAACAACTTATAATACCTTAATGCTCCAAACCTTGTCCATAAGGAAATCTTTTTATATATTGAGGCCATGAACAGACTGAATACTGCTTTAATCGGAGCTCTGCTCCTGCTCAGTGCGGCAGCCCCCCTGGCTGCAGAACCTCCTGAAAAAGAGGGAATCAACTTCCTGCACCGGGAATTGACCTATGTAACCGATACATCCGAACCGGTTCAGCTTCCCGATTTTAAGGGAAAAGAGTCCTTGAAAGAGGATCTCAAATCGGTAGATCCCAACGGTATTGTGGAACTTCTGTACACCATGCCCCTTCCCGATGTGGCCGATGAGGATATGATGCTTCATATTCTTCAGAGTCTCTCCCGGATCAGTACCCTGAAAGGAATCGAATACTGGTCGGGCAGCCGGCAGCAGATGTATCCTTACCTGTCAGAAGCCTACGTGGTGGACAAGAAACGGAGCAGCAAGAAACAGGCCGATCCTGTTTTTACATCACTCCCTGCCAAAGGGGAATCTATTGTGATTTATCAGGAAGATACAACCTTCGGCAAAGCCTGGTATGATGTGACCTACAAGGTGGAAGAGGATGCCATAAGACTCTCCATGCTGAATGCCACCACCATCCGGTACAAGGGCTTCCCGGTTATGCGCAAAGAGAGGCTCAGAATCGAGATGGTTATTCTACCGGGAGAAGAAAATCTTTACTTCTACGGAGTGGCTGCCTTCAAACTGGGGGAAACCTTCGGAGTGAATATCCGGCTGAACCAGTCCTTCGATCACAGAATGAGTTCCCTTCAGACCTGGTTTTCCAACCAGACCTATCCCTGAGTCATTATAAATAAGATAGCGGGTAAAATAATACCCGCTATGCAATTTCAATATTTAATATTGAAATTGCATAAAACTGATCTTTCTCAGTACGCCAGAGAACTGGTAATCTCGATTCCGTACTTGTTTATATCATTAAAGGGCAGGTCACTGGACAGATCCACACCGATACTGGCTCTGGCATGAAGTCCTTTCAGCTTATCCAGATAGAGGATGAAATCAGCCCCTGTGCTGTAGCGCAGATCCTCTCCCCAGTCCATGGAACTTCCTTCCTCAATGGCAAATCCGATGTCAAAGAAGGGCTGGAACTGAGCTTCTCCCACTCCTTTCCATTTGATAACAGCAAAGTTCATATCGTTGGAGTAAAATAATCCGCCCCGTCCGAACATAGTGCTTCCTTCCACACCCCGGAGGTTGCTTCCCAGACCGGTGAGCTCATCATTCAGGCTCATGATTCCATACAGGCGGGTGGTGTAGTTCATCCGGGGATTGAGGATGTGGTAGTAGTTTACATTCCCGTCGATGGAGGTTTTAAACTCATCCTTTTTATGAGACGAGTGGACATAGCGCAAACTGTTTCCAACAGACGTACTGAATCCCTGTCGGAAGTTGCCCATCCAGTCCACCTTGCTGTATCCCGCACTGTGGTTGAAACCTAGAAAGAGAGGTTCTTCATTCCCTTCATATCCCAGGCCGCTATAGGCATAATTGGCACCGATGCTGGGCTGGATGCGGTAGTAGAACTTATTTTCCAGGCCGAAATTGAGTCTGGTTCCGACACTGACTGAGGTACTGTGGTAGTTATAGCGCTCAACATACTCACCATCTTCTTTTTTCTCATCAATGGCATATTCCTGCATAAAGGAAAAGTCGTACTGCAGACCCCCCATCTTCACTCCGTTAAGCTGGGGATTGAAGGTCCACTGGGTCACTTTCCACTGATCATAGTACTCATCGTCCCGGAAGGTAATATTCAGACCCAGGTACAGATCGTTCAGTGTGCCGAAGGCGTTATCGTAAAAGGTTTTCAATCCCAGTCGGAAACCGTCATCAGAGCTGTATTTCGGATAGGGGATGGGGTAGATCGTCCAGCTGTCTTCGGCTTTCACCAGTGCACGGTAGACTGTATCATCTCCTTTGGATTCTCCTTCCAGCAGGGTGAGGCTCACTTCATTAAAGACCCTCAGGTTGATCAGATCCTGCTGCTGCCGGCTGACCGCCTGTTCCAGATCTTCCAGAGTTTCAAACTCTGTACCGGCTTTCAGATCCATTTCCCGGATCAGGGCGCTTTCCCTGGTGGAGCCGTCTATATCGAATTCATAGGCGGCTAAAATATAGACGCCCTTATCATCCATTTGATCCTGAGCTTCCTGTGCAAAAAGCCCTGTTGTCATCATCAGTAAGGAAATTGAAATCATAATAAGTCTTTTCATGAGATCACAGTAGCACAGCTCCTGCTCTTTCTCAAGCTTTTCCCGGGGACCGGGATGCCTTTTCAAAGTACTGCCTTTACCCGGACATCCTGACTGTTTATACTGTTACCAACAGCTTAAAAGGATAGATTATATGGAACTGATCAAGGATTTTATTTTCGGAGGATTCCCCTGCCGTGCCGCATTCTACAACAAAGAAGAACTATTCCCCTCTGACACGGCCCTGTTTGTGGCAGACGGGAACACCGCATCCCTGATCACCCGTTCGGGAGACGCCCCTGAGATTATCCTGACTCCCGGAGAAGCCCATAAACAGTGGTCTGCCATAGACCGTATCTTGCAGCTGGCCATGAATAAGGGACTGGCCCGGGACTCTGTGATCTGCGGTGCCGGTGGCGGTGTTGTCACCGATATGACCGCCTTTGCCGGAAGCCTGTATATGCGGGGCTGCCGGGTTATTCTTATTCCCACATCCCTTCTGGCCATGGTGGATGCCGCCCTGGGAGGGAAAACGGGCATCGACGCTGGAGTCTATAAAAACATGATTGGTTCTTTCTACCCGGCTGAAGAAGTAAGGATCTGTCCCGAAATCCTGCAATCCCTGCCCGAGCAGGAGTATTGGGCCGGTATGGGAGAGGTTCTGAAAACCGCTATTCTGGGAGACTGGGAGATGATGGACTTGATCCGGAATAACAAAGAGGCTGTCAAAGCCAGAGATCCTGAAATCCTGAAAGAGCTGATCCGTCGCTGCATCCTGGTCAAAGGGAATCTGGTGGAGGAAGACTTAAGGGAGAAGGGCAGACGGGCCTATCTTAACCTGGGACATACCTTCGGCCATGCCCTGGAAGCGGTCAGTGAGTTCCACTGGGCTCACGGTCTGGCTGTGGTCTGGGGCATGGGGAAAGCCCTGGATGCTTCTGTGGCTCTGGGACTGGCCGATGCCCCCTGGGCGGAAGAAGTGAAAGCTCTGTTCCGGGACTTCGGCTATACACTGGACGCCGATGAATCCCCCGATGCCATGCTTCAGGCCATGCAGATGGACAAGAAGAAAAAGGGCGGCCGCCTGCGTTACATCATCCCTGCCGGGCCACAAGACATCCGCATTGAGTTTCTGGAGCCCGACTTCGTGCTGGAGATTCTCAAGAAATAAGCTGCCGACATAAAAAACTCCTCATCCTTGAATCAGTTAATCGAATTAGACAGTTGTTAAAGCTATCAGCTGAAAGGAGGATTTGTCTTTCAAATTCAGGTTCTGGATTCTGAATGTATTGACAATCGGCACACATGGTTTACAATTATAGTATGACATATAACTGGAACGATCAGAAAAATGATCTCCTGAAAAAAGAAAGGGGTATTTCTTTTGAAGAAATCATCATCCTGATTTCAGAGGACAATCTGGTCGATATTCTGGAGCATCCGAATAAGGAGAAATATCCCGATCAGTATCTTTATCTGATTAATCTGGAGAATTACATATATGTTGTGCCTTTTGTAGTTAATGCTGAAAAAGAGGAGATTTTCCTGAAAACAATATTTCCAAGTAGAGGCTACACTAAAAAATATTTGAATACAGGAGGGAACCATGTCAAATGATTTTGTCCCTATGGATGGGGAAGAACAGGATCTGCTGGAATCAATCGGAAAGGATGAGTGGAAATCCTCTGATAAACTTGAAGAACTAAAAGCCCAGGCTAAACAATATGCTGCTTCTACACTTAAAAAAGACAAGAGAATGAATATAAGGATTGCTGAGCGTGATCTGATCAATCTAAAAGTAAAGGCTCTGGAAGAGGGGCTTCCCTATCAGACCCTGGTGTCCATGGTTCTTCATAAGTATGTTACAGGTCAATTGGTTGAAAAGAGTGTTTCCTGATATCTGTATAAAGTATTGGATTTTTGAATTTATGGATTGCACGTACCAGATCCTGTACAGTATACAGTACTTAAGGGGCAGGAAATGAACGCAGTAAACTACACAGAACTGAGAAAAAACCTTAAAAATCATATGGATCAGGTCTGTGAAGATCATGAACCCCTGATTGTCACCAGGAAAGATAATAAGAATGTTGTAATTCTCTCCATGGAAGACTACAACAGCATGATTGAGACAGAGTATCTCCTATCCACAAAGGCCAATAGAGAGCATTTGCTGAATGCAATTAAGGCATTTGATGAAGGGAAAGGGTTTGAAAAAGAGCTTATAGAAGAATGATCATTTCTTTTTTTGACAATTCCTGGGAAGAGTATCTCTACTGGCAGCAGAATGACAGAAAAATGCTCAAGAAACTCAATGAATTGATTAAAGTCATACAAAGAGATCCATTCCACAGACCGGGTAAACCGGAACAGCTCAAGCATGAGCTGCAGGGCTGCTGGTCCAGACGGATCAGTAAAGAGCACAGAATCGTCTACAGAGTCAGAGATCATTCCATCGAAATATTAAGCTGCCGCTTTCATTTTTAAGCCGGTATAGCGGGTCTGGTCATTCGCTTTCAGCGAATTGCTCGGCTATGCTGCCAGAAGAGCTCGTCCGGCCTTCAAGCCGGCGGCCCCGGAACCAACATTCCCAAGAAATATCAGTACGAAATGAACCCGTCCACCCGCCGATACGCCTTGTTCACCTTGCCCCACTGCTCGCTGCTCATCTCTTCAGAAACCTGGTCTGCCAGTACCTCCAAAGAGGCGAGAGACTCATTTACAGCCGAGGTAAAATTGCCCACCGAGCGGAACCAGTAATGCCCCTCACCGTCGGTCTGGAGGGTGATGATGCCGTAGCTGGACTTCTTCCGCTTTCCGCTTTCCGAGATCTTCAGAAGCATATGCATGTTCTCCGCCAGCTCCTTCATATGCTGGGCATTTTCGGAGTTGTAGTTTTTACCGGGAATCCCCGACAGAATATCTTTTTTGGGGTTCAGACTGGTGATTACCTTGAACATCATATTCAGCCTGATTCCTGAAAGAATCTCCCGGCCGTCCCAGCTGAGGATTCCCTTCATCCCCTTGTAATCAGGCCACTGTTCGGGGGGCATTTTTTTGAGTTCTTTCCATGCGGCGCTCCAGTCCACCAGAGCCATTTTTTTCTTTCCTTTTTTGGGCTGTACCACGGGGAAGGAGGTCCGGCCGATGGTGATTTCCTGGGAGGTGTCGCGCTTCTTCTTTTTATCCTTCACGATGCCCTGGGGTTCCAGCTGCAGAGCCAGGTCCTTGCTGGTGCGGCTGATCAGCTGTCGGGTCAGGGGGCTGACGGAGCGGGCATAGGTCTGACTGGTCCTCACAATCTCTCCGGCCACCAGGAATCCCGGATTCTCCCGGAACATGGTGGACCCCGGATGGATCAGAATGCGGTCGGTGGTAAGGCTCTTATAGCTTCCCCGTCCGGCCCGCACACAGACAAACTGGATCAGACCCCGGGCACAGGCACACAGGTAGTCGTCCAGGCTGCCCCCTTCGGAGACGGGAATGCCCATACCGCGAACAATATCCTCCAGCTGTCCCTGAATATTGACCAGCTCGTGCATGGTCCGCTCTTCCAGGTAATAGCGCTTGCAGAATCCCGCCTGGTCGCTGTTGTTAATAAAGTTGTTGAAAAGCCTCAGGTAGGCCACAAAGTCCCCCCGGCTGTCCCGGAACTGGTGATGGGCCCGTCTGGCTTCCATCTCCTCTCCCTGGGGCAGGAGGTAGGGGCTGTTGGTACTTAAGAAAGAGGCGGCGATCAGGGTTTCCCGCAGCACCTCGGGGTAGTTCATAATGGCTTCCACAATCATCCGGGCATGCCGGGGCATCAGGGGAAAGGGGGTCATCATCTTGCCGATGGAGGTGAGTTTGTTGTTCCCGTCCAGGGCATCCAGAAGTTTCAGGGTTTCTATAGCCCCCAGAATCCCTTTGCGTCCGGGAGGGGAGATAAAGTCAAAGCTCTGAAAATCGCTTATGCCCAACTCCGCCATCCGGAGCACCACTTCTGCCAGGTCGGTCCTGTAGATCTCCTC
>JAQQAM010000005.1 GCA_028532905.1 Spirochaetales bacterium | reverse complement strand
GTGTATATTACAATCAGTATTTTTACCTCCTACCCCGTTAAAATAAGGGAAGCAGAGCGGGACAGAATCAATTATAAGGATAAATCTTTAATCTATCTGGGTTTTCTTCTGTTTTTCTATATGACTATGGAAGCCGGAATTGCCGGGTGGATTGTCGAGTATTACAGAACCGTCCTTATGGAGAGTGAAGCTCTGTCTCTGTTTTCCCTGTCCCTCTTTTTTATTTTGATCACTGCCGGTCGTCTTGTCTCCAGTTTTTATGCGGACAGGATCGGTCTGGATAACACATTGCTTCTGAATATGGCTGCTGCCATGGGGTGTCTGATCATAGGGACCCTTTTCAGGCAGGCGGCCATTCTTATCCCCTGTTCCGGATTCTTTCTGGCCACCGCCTTTCCGTCGACCGTGGCTCTTTTATCCAAGGTGCTGAAAACTGGTAATATCAGAATTTTGGGAGCCTTTTTTTCCATAGGCGGACTGGGAGGACTGGCGGGTCCCTGGCTGATCGGAGCTTTTGCCAGACAGGCCGGACTGGACAGGGCGTATCTCCTTCTGATCCCTTTCAGTCTCTGCGGGGTTCTCTCAATTTATCTGTTTAAAAGGAACTATCATGAACGGACTGATATTCAACCTGCAGCGCTTTAGTACGAAAGACGGTCCGGGAATCCGGTCAACAGCCTTTTTGAAAGGCTGTAATCTGAACTGTCTGTGGTGTCATAACCCGGAATCCATCAATGGCCATAAAGAGCTGAAATATATTGAATCGGCCTGTGTCCACTGCGGCGCCTGTGCCTCTGCCTGTCCCCAGAATTGTCTTGTTGTGGATGAGACAAGCTGGCACTGGGAAGAACACAGCTGTATCTTCTGCGGAGACTGTGTTCAGGCCTGTCCTCATGATGCTCTGGGTCTCTGGGGAGAGGACTATACCCCCCGGCAGCTGACGGATGAGCTTTTAAAGGACAGGGAATACTACGGTGATTCCGGCGGCGGGGTTACATTTTCCGGCGGAGAGGCCCTGCTTCAGAATGAATTTCTCTTTGAATGCCTCAGTCTGCTGAAAGACGCAGGGATTCATACGGCCGTAGATACAGCCTTGTCTGTGGAATGGCCCCTGATCGAGAAAGTTCTTCCTGTAACGGATCTGTTTCTCATCGATGTGAAAGGGATGGATACAGAGGCTCACCTGAAGAATATCGGAGTGGAACCGCAGCTGATCCGGGAAAACATCGGCAGGATGAAGACTCTGGCAGAGAGTCCCGAGGTTCATGTCAGGATTCCCCTGGTAAAGGGCTTAAATGATGACCCGGCGCTAATACCGGAGATGATTAAGTTATTAAGGGGATGGAAGGCTCTGAAAAGGGTGGAGCTTCTGTCGTATCACAGTCTGGGAGTGGATAAATCGGCACAGCTGGTGGCAGGCGGTGAACAGGAACTTCTGGAAGCTCCGGACAGGGAGATTATGGATGAGTTTTTTTTAAAGCTGACAGCAGCTGAGCTGCCGGTGGCAAAGCATTAAGCTATCCAGATTCAGGTAATCCCTTTCCTGCTGCAGAAAAACGGGCCTGCGGGAAAGAAACTGTAAAAACAGGAAAAAATATCCTGATTACAGCTGCTGAATCATGGGTGACAATAGAATAAGGCCCCCGGGACGGGATGAAAGAAAATGCTTAAACCCTAAACGGGCATAAGCAGCAGGATGCCCCTGGGATGGGATAAGAAAAAAAGCTTCGGCCCTTAAGGGGCTGAAGCAGGAGGAAGGAGTATTATATGATTCCAAATTATATTCAGAAATCAATGAAAGCCTGGTTCGAAAAGAATCCCCGGGCCACATTTTATGAGAGAATAGATCTGTTTCAGGAAGGCTGGAAGCTGTTCGGCAGCGAAAGCTATGCCCGCCGTTACGGGAAGGTTCTCTCTCATATGCTGAACAATATGTCCGTTGTCATCAGGGATGAGGAACTTCTGGTGGGAGCCGTAAAAGAGATCATCCCCAGCAAGGAGCAGAGAGCCTTTGCAGAAAACCTGGTGGAAGAGCGCTGGGGGACGGCTACAGAAGAGCAGAAGCAGGAATGGATCTCCTTCTATTATTCACCCGGATGGATCAAACGGCGCCATCCCGACTTCTTCACCTTCGGCCACCTGGCATTCAACTGGGATACGCTTATTGAAAAAGGGCTGGGCTGGTATATCGGGAAAGCTCAGGGCATTCTCGATGCGGGTACCTACAAAGAAGATGAAGACCGGATCAGTTTCCTGGAAGGAGCTGTTGCCGGTTATGAGGGAATCAGCCGCTTTATCGCCCGTTATGCCGAAGAAGCCGCCCGGCTGGCAGGAGAGGCCACTCTTCCGGAAGAGAAGGCCCGGCTGACGGAAATTGCCGCTCTGTGTGAACGGATCACCCTCGGCCCTGCCGGATCGCTCCGGGAAGCCCTTCAGTTGATCTGGTTTATTACCCTGGCCTCCCAGAAAGTGGCCGGCTGCGGTGTGTTCTGTTTTTCACGGATGGATCAGTATCTCCTGCCCTTCTACGAAAAAGATCTGGCAGACGGAAAACTGACCAGAGAGGAAGCTCTTTATCTCATAGAGGATTTCTATAACAAAAACAACGATATTATGGATCCAGGCGATCATATGTCTCAGGAGGATGACAAGGTCATCAACAACCTGGAAGTGACTTATGATGACCCCAACTATATTATTCTGGGGGGGCTGCTGGACAAGGAGACCAGCGGGGTCAATGATCTGTCCTTCCTCTTTGTGCAGGCCGCTCATGAAATGGGCCTGAGAAATCCCTGGCTGGTTATCCGCTACCATGACGGTATAGATAATGAGTTCTGGAAAGCCGTTGCCGATTCCATGCGCAGCAACTCTTCTGTGACCATCTACAACGATGACACCATGATTCCCGCCCTGCTCAAGTATGAAGTGGAAGAAGAAGATGTGTACGAATACGGCTTTTTCGGTTGTAACGATCCTCTTATTCCCTGTGAAGAGGGGGGGCTCCGTCAGATGTGGGTCACACTGCCCTGGCCGGTGGAGCTGGCAATCAACGGGGGACAGCCGTTTATGAACCCTCAGGATATCCCCGAAGGTAACTTCACTCTCAAAGACAGATTGATCGGACTGATGTACGGTCCTTTTAAAGGAGTGGAATCTTCCCTCACTGATATAAAGAGCATGGATGATTTCCTGGAACTCTACAGAGCCAATCTCAGCCTTCTGATGAGACAGTACAGGGAAGGAATGGAACAGGACTACCAGGTGGAGAAAAAATGCAGCCGCGGTAAAATCCGTATTGAAGACCTTTTTCTCAACGGAACCATCGATGCTGCGGAATGCTGGATCACCGGCGGTGTGAAGTATCATAAAATCATCATGCAGGGCAGCGGGTTTTCCACAGCTGTAGACTCCCTGGCCGCCATCAACAAGGCCGTTTTTGTGGATAAACGTTACACATTATCAGAGCTCCGGGATGCCATGGCTGCTAACTATGAAGGATATGAAGAGCTGCACAGCTATGTGAAGAGTCTTCCCAAATACGGGAATGACGACAGGGAAGCTGATCAGTTTGCCGCTAAGGTAACGGATATTTTCTGTGACGTAATGGAAGAGATGAACCGGGAAAGGAAGGGCTTGTATACCTATATGCCCACCATCTCCACAGACCGGGATTTCACCATGCAGGGCAGTAAAATGGGCGCCTCTGCCGACGGCCGTCTGGCGGGTGAAGCTGTGGGAGAGAATCAGTCTCCTGCTGCCGGAGCCGATCAGAACGGCATCACTGCGCTGCTTAACTCGGCTTCAGCCATCCCCTTTGACAGGATCACAGGAGGGCCCCTGAATGTGATGCTCCACCCCTCCACGGTGGAGAATGAAGAAGGGCTGGAAAAGCTGGCATCTTTATTCAGGGCCTTTATGAAAAAAGGCGGAATGCAGCTGCAGCTGAATGTTGTAGGCCATGATGAGCTTATTAAAGCCCAGCAGAATCCGGATCAGTATAAAACCCTCTGTGTCAGAGTCACCGGGTATTCGGCATACTTTGTTCAGATGGGCAAGGTAGCCCAAGACGAGATGATCCACAGAACTGTGAATTTCTAGGATCTGAATGAAAACGGGACCCCATTGCGGTTCCGGCAGAAAAGCCCCCGGGGCTGAGTGATAATCAATACCGGAATCATAAAAGATGCCGGGAAAAGCGAGGAATCATAATATGAAAATAGAACCCATCAACACTGAAAATTTTGCCCCCTTCGGTAAACTTCTCAATGAGTATCCCTTTGTAGAACTGGATCCGACCGAAGAGTTCAGCTGGAAGGATATGTCCGGAGGTCTGGAGATGTTCTCTCCCTCCTGTACCGGTCAGCTCAACTGCCGTTACAGAGATAAAATTCTGAAAAAGGTGGAGCGGCACCTGCAGACTCCCGAGCTTATGGCGGCCTTGAAAGGGGACTCCCTGATCTGTGTGGCCTCCGCCTCTCTGGATACTCCGGAAGAGAAGGATGTCCGCTGCTTTGCCGTGAAAGAGGGAACCGTTCTTATGATGGACAAGGCCGTGTGGCACTGGATTCCCTATCCTCTTCAGGAACCGGGATCCGAATTCCTGGTTCTCTTCAGAGACGGAACCGGAGCAGATGACCTGAACTTTCATGAGTTCGGCACGGAGATCACCCTGGGATAATAATAGAGAAAACAAGTGAATAAACCACAGGAGTCCTCACAGGGCTGCTGTACAAAGGAGCATAAAATGGATCTTGGATTAAAAGGAAAACAGGTCTTTATAACAGGCGGCAGTAATGGAATCGGTCTGGCTGTGGCCAAAGCCTTTGCCCGGGAAGGGGCGGAAGTTGCCATCGCCGCCAGAACAAAAGAGAAGGTGGAGGCCGAAGCCAAAGCCATAGCCGATGAGTTCGGAGTGAAAACTCTGGGCATTGCCATGGATGTGACAAAGCCTGAAGATATTGAGAAGGGCCGTCTGGAAATAGAGAAGGAATTCGGCGGCATCGATATTCTGATCAATAATGCGGGAACCGGTACTGAAGAGAAAATAATGGAGGCCTCCGATGACAAATGGTATGCCGTCTGGGATCTTCATGTGATGTCCGCCATCAGGACAGCCAAAGCCTTTGTTCCCTATATGAAAAAGAGAGGAGGGGGGTGCATCCTCAATACCTCATCCATCTGCGCCACCCAGCCCCTGTGGTATGAACCGATCTACA
The DNA here is from genome assembly GCA_028532905.1 of Spirochaetales bacterium. GTDB lineage: Bacteria > Spirochaetota > Spirochaetia > DSM-2461 > DSM-2461 > Oceanispirochaeta. The sequence continues at coordinate 5,798 of JAQQAM010000005.1, read as the reverse complement.
ACACAACCAAGGCTGCCCTGGTGATGTTCGATAAATGTCTGGCCAATGAACTGGTGGGAGACAATATCCGGGTGAATACCATCAGTCCCGGTCTGATTCTGACACCCGACTGGTGGAAAACGGCAGGAATTCTGGCCGAAAAAGACGGCATAACCGCCAAAGAGTACCTGGACAATGTAGCCCATGCTGCCCCCATAGACCGCTTTGCCACACCCGAAGAGCTGGCAGAGACCTATCTGTTTATGTGCTCCGAAAAATCCAGCTACACACTGGGAGCCAACTTCTTTGTAGACGGCGGCTGGCTGAACACAATCTGACAGGAAATATATCCGGGCCGCAGCAGGCTCGGGACTTTGAGGAGAATATAATGAGACAAGCAGTTATGACATCCCCCGGGGTGATTGAATTTAATGAAGTGGACGTACCGGTTCCCGGAGAGGGAGAAGTCCTTGTAAAGGTGATGAGCATCGGTGTCTGCGGCAGTGATGTCCATGTGTATCACGGGCTTCATCCCTATACATCCTATCCTGTTGTTCAGGGGCATGAGGTTTCCTGCGAGGTTGAATCCGTGGGCCCCGGCGTCAGCGGATTTGCGGCAGGGGATAAAGTGACCATCGAGCCCCAGGTAAGCTGCGGCCAATGTTATGCCTGTAAAAGCGGATTGTACAATATCTGTGACGAGCTGAAGGTTATCGGTTTTCAGACCACCGGAGCCGCTTCAGACTACTACATTGCCCCCGCTGCCAAACTGGTCAAGCTGGACCCCGCAATGAACCATGACCACGGTGCTCTGATGGAGCCTCTGTCCGTTGCTGTCCGTGCCGTGAATCAGGCTTTTACAGAAGCCGAAGGGGGAATCAAAGACAAACAGGTACTGGTTTTCGGTGCCGGGCCCATCGGAAATCTGGTGGCCCAGGCGGCCAAAGGAATGGGCGCCTCCAGGGTGATGATAAGCGATCTGAATGCCTTCCGTCTGGAAAAAGCCAAAGCCTGCGGTGTGGAGTATGTGGTTGATCCCTCCAAAGCCGACCTTGCCGCCGAAGTGGACAAGGCATTCGGCAAGGACCGGAAAGCGGATGTGATTTTTGAATGTGTGGGAATCAATCCCACCATGGACAGCGCCGTTGATATCGCCCGCAAGGGGACACCCATAGTTGTTGTGGGAGTATTCGGAAAAAAAGCGGAAATCGATATGGCCAAGGTGAATGAGAATGAGCTGAAGCTTGTGGGAACCGCCCGCTATGTGATTGAAGACTTTGAGATAGCCAAAGATCTTGTGGCCTCGGGAAAAGTGGATCTGAATCCCCTTGTCACCGACACCTATGAGTTTGAAAAATACAATGATGCCTACCTGAAAATCCAGAATGATCCGGCTACAACAATGAAAGTTGTGGTTCAAGTCAATAAGGATTAAACTGTGAAGAGCCGTCCTTTCCGGGGCGGCTCAAATAATAAGAGCAGGAGTGTATCATGGTACGGCATGTGGTATTATTTTCATTCAATTTTCCACTGGAGAGCAGGGAGGTGCAGGAGCTGAACAGCAACTTTGATAAACTACCCTCTCTGATCCCGGAAGTCGCCTCCTACAGTGCAGGCAGTAATATGAGTCCGGAAAATCTGGAGAAAGGGTATCAGATGTGCTACGTCCTGGATTTCAACACACCGGAAGACAGAGATACCTATCTGGTCCATCCCCATCATAAAGCCTTTGTGGAGAAAGCCGGCCCTGTCATTAAAGACGCCCTTGTCTTTGACTATATACCCGGAGAACTCTGATATGACCGCTGCACTGCCTGGGGCACGAAGCTGCACCCTTCCGATGGATGCCGGCAGCCTTCCGTTTAAGGAGGGCGTTGAATTCCTGTGGCTGGGACAGTCCGGTTTTCTGATTTCAGTAGACGGGGTTCTGGTTCTGCTGGATGCCTACCTGAGCAATTATCTGGTGGAACAGGCCGAAGCCGTGGGGCTTCCCTTTTCCCATGAAAGGATGATGGATTCTCCCCTGGATGAATCGGTGCTGAAGGTTCTGGATTATGTGCTGATCACCCATGGGCATGAGGATCATCTGGACCCCGATCTGATCCGCCGTCTGCCCGCTCTGAATCCGGATCTGGTTTATCTGATCCCTCCCGGCTGTCTGGCTCAGATGGAGGCTCTGAAGGTTCCCCGGAAACAGATTCGCCTGCTGCCTCCTGGCGAAATCCACCACATCACAGATCAATTTCAGATTGAAGGGTTCCCTGCGGCCCATCCCAAACCCCAGTTTGATCCGGAAAAGACCTGGGCCCTCTCCTTTCAACTCACTTTGAAGGGTAAGTCCCTCTTTTTTGCCGGAGATACCACCCTGTATCCCGAGCTTATTGACTGGCTTGCAGAGAAATCTTTTGATCTGCTTGTCCTGCCTGTAAATGGCCGGACTCCCGAACTTGAAGCCAAAGGCATTGTGGGGAATATGAAATTTGAAGAGGCATTGATTCTGGCTCTCCAGCTGGACGCTCCCCTCATGGGGACTCACTTCGGAATGTTTGCCTTCAATACCGCTGACACCGGTGAGATGGCCCGGCTGGTGGAGAGCTACAGAATGGATCACCGGGTCCTTTTTTCCGAATCCGGAACGGTCTACACAATTTAATTTCAGGAGAGACTCTATGAAAATTATATCCGTAGAAGGATTTGTTGTTGCTCCCCGCTGGCTTTTTGTCAAAATATCGACGGATGAGGGAATTGCGGGCTGGGGCGAACCGGTTATCGAAGGACGGGCTCATACTGTATCGGCTGCTGTAGAAGAGCTTTCCGAATACCTGATCGGAAAAGATCCCTCCCGGATTGAAGACCTGTGGAATGTTCTGTACCGCGGCGGATTCTACCGGGGCGGCCCTGTGCTGATGAGTGCCATTGCCGGTATTGATCAGGCCCTCTGGGATATCAAAGGGAAAACTCTGGCTGCCCCCGTTTACGAACTGATGGGAGGGCGCTGCCGGGATTCCATTAAGGTCTATTCCTGGATCGGCGGGGACCGGCCCGATGATGTGGCCTCTCAGGCTCTGGAAAGGAAGAAGGGCGGTTTTACAGCGGTTAAAATGAACGGAACCGAAGAGCTTCAGTATATAGACAGCTATGAGAAGATCGATGCGGTTCTGGAACGGGTGGAGGCCATCCGGAAAAGCTGCGGTCCCTGGTTCGGGATTGCCGTAGATTTTCACGGACGGGTTCATAAACCCATGGCCAAGGTTCTGGCCAAGAAACTGGAACCCTATAACCTGATGTTTATCGAGGAACCGGTCCTCTGTGAAAATAAGGAGGCTTTCCGGGAGGTGGCCCGGAGCTGTCAGATTCCCATCGCCACAGGGGAACGGCTCTTTTCCCGCTGGGATTTCAAGGAAATCCTCCAGGAGGGATATGTGGATATCATTCAACCCGATCTTTCACATGCAGGCGGTATTACAGAAGTCAAAAAAATCGCCTCCATGGCCGAAGCCTATGATGTGGCTCTGGCACCCCATTGTCCCCTGGGACCGGTGGCCCTGGCCTCCTGTCTTCAGGTGGATGCGACCTGTCATAATGCGGTGATTCAGGAGCAGAGTCTGGGAATCCACTACAACCAGGGTAATGACCTGATGGACTACATCTCCAACAAAGAGGTCTTTGCCTATAAAGACGGTGGGGTCTCCTTTCCCGAAGGTCCCGGACTGGGGGTAGAGGTGAATGAGGACTTTGTCAGGAAACAGGCCGAGGCCGGTCAGAACTGGAAAAACCCGGTCTGGCGGCACAATGACGGCTCTGTGGCCGAGTGGTAAGCAGAGACTTCTGATAAAAGTTTAACCCTGTCGGCAGCAGGGTTTTGTTTTTTATAAAAAGGACCCTGCCGTTAAGAGAAACAGCAGGGTCAGGCAACAAAAAAAGGAGTAATAGAGAAATTACTTCAATTCATCAATAATGTTCTGTATGGCCGCTGCCGTGGCGCGGTCCACACTCTCCTCGGTAAACCCTCCGATATGGGAGGAGAGGATCACCCGGGGGTGCAGGAGGAGGGGGGTCAGCTCGGGAGGTTCGGACTCGAAGGCATCCACCGCATAGGAGGAGACCTGACCCGATTCCAGAGCTTCCAGCAGGGCATCCTGATCCACAAGAGCCGCTCTGGCCGTATTGATCAGAGTCACACCTTTCTTCATGCTCTTCAGAGCGTCCCCGTCAATCAGGGGCTTTTCTCCGGCAGGACAGTGAAGGGTGACCACATCGCTGTTCTTCAGAACATCCTCCACAGAGGCATAGGAAAAATCATGCATCTGCTGTTCAAACTCTGTATTGGGATACAGGTCGTATCCCAGAACTTTCATATCCAGTCCGGCGGCCATTTTGGCCACATGCCGGCCGATCTGTCCGGTACCGATTACACCCAGGGTACGACCATAGACTTCCTGCCCCTTGGTGCGGGCCCAGCCTCCATTCTTGACGGAATCACTGGTCTGGGGAATGGAGCGGAGAGCCGAAAGCATCAGGGTGATGGCCAGCTCGGCAACACCCCTTGAATTGGCTCCGGGAGTGATGCACAGAGTAATGTCCTTTGCCTCTGCGACGGCTCTGTCCACATTGTCGATACCCACACCGTTCCGGCTGATGACTTTCAGTTTGTCACAGGCGTTAATGACATCGGCATCGACCTTTTCGACTCCCGCCAGATATCCCGTGCATTCGGGCAGAACCGAAAGCAGTTCTTCTTTGGAGGGCTGTTTTCCCGGGAAGGGAGTCAGAACCTCATACCCTGCCTCTTCCAGATTTTTCAGGAAGGGGTGACCGTTCTTGCTCATGGACCGGGGAGTCACAAGAATTTTACCTTTACTCATTTCCGGTCCTCTTATGCTTTCCAGCGGGGATTGTCTACAACTTCCCACTTACCGTCTTTTTCAACAACGATTTTTCTGAAACCCTTCTCCTTGATGGAGCCGTAATCGTGTCCGGCATCCGCACGGAAGACATAGAAGGTAATCAGAGTTTCTGTGTCCGACAGGTTGATGGATCTGTGGGCATAACGGCCGGGGACATAGACAGACTGGCCGGGGCGCATCTCTTTATACAGCACATCCCCTTCGGGGCTCTCCATCATCATCATGCCGTATCCGGCCTGACAGTAGTAGATTTCGGCGGTATCCAGAATGGTGTGAAAGTGGCCGTTGGTCATATGGTACTCGTCGCCTACTTTACCGGGGTAGACAATACTGGTTCCGAAGGCCAGATCGCTGTCCTTTTCGGGAACACCGAAATCGTAGAAATTGTAGATAAGGGCATTGCCGTTGTCTTCCAGTTTCTGTCTGGCCTCTTCATCCAGGTACATGTTTTTCATATCAGAATAGTGACGAGCCAGTGCGGGCTGACTGTCGGCCAGACCGGTAACGGCATCGAATCCTACGGGTTTATTTACGTATGAGGGGAAATCCATTTTTGTTCTCCTATGGTTGCATAAGCGAGCAGCAGACGGAGTCTGCGACCAGCTTTATGGTTGTTCAGGCAGGCAGCAGACTCTGTCTGCGGCCGGTCTTGTCTCCGCCGGAGCCGCTTCGGACTGCCGGCGGGTAATCTTATTCAGACCAGAGGTCTGTGTTTCTTATTTACTTAACGGGTTGAGGCCGCCAGCTCGGACAGTTTTTCAAACTCCGGACCGCTTGTGGGGATGTCTATGTGGAATACCTCGGCGATCACTCTGGTCCATCCGTGGATGAAGTAGAACCAGCCGTCTTCAATGCGCAGACTTTTTGCATCCTTCTGGGCATTGGCCTGATCCAGGAAGATCAGATCTCCTC
>JAQQAM010000004.1 GCA_028532905.1 Spirochaetales bacterium | reverse complement strand
GTACAGCCTGCCCTGTCTGACACAGTGATGAAATTTTGATTAGATGGAACAGGAACAGTAAAAAGAGTATCATTATTCACTTACACGAGTGTTATAGTGAGTAGTATGAATCAAGATGCAGTTATTGTCGGTTCCGGCCTGGGAGGCCTATGTGCCGGAGCCAAACTGGCCAAATCCGGTAAGAAAGTCCTTGTCCTGGAACAGTTCCGTATTCCCGGAGGATATGCCACCTGTTATAACAGAAAGAACATCACATTCGAAGTAGGACTCCAGGAACTGGACGGGTTTGATGAGTATGATGTCAAAAAAACTATCTTTACAGAACTGGATATATTCTCCCGGGTTGATTTTATCCGCCTTCCCGGAGTGAAGCGCTATGTACTGGATAATAAAAATATAAAACTTCACTGCCGGAGAGAGACTTCGGAAAAAGAACTTTGTGAACTGTACCCTGAAGACACCAGGGGTATTCTGAAATTCTATAAAGTTATTACCGCTATGAGGGATGAGTTATGCCGGCTTCCCATGAAAAGAGCTCGTATATTGGCCCTGTTACCTCTCTTTCCCATTCTGTACCCCACTGTAACCCGTTATTTATTTACCAGACTGGGGCCCTTTGTTGAGAAGCATATTACCAATAGTCAGCTGAAACAGATTCTTCTGGCTAATCTGTTCTACTTCCATAATAAGATAAACGATCTGAGTTTACTCTATTTCTCTGCCGGCCAGGGCGGGTATTGCAGAGACAGCCACTATATCAAAAAGGGTTCCAGAGAGTTATCCAATGCCCTATGTTCTGTAATTCAGGAGCATGGCGGACAGGTCATCTGCCGGGCAGAAGTCAGTAATATTATTGTAGATGCAGGCAAAGTAAGAGGAGTCGAGTACCAACAGAACGGGGAAACAAAGACAGTGTACAGTTCTCTGGTCATATCAAATATATCCCGGCAGAATACGATGAAGCTCCTCCCCTCCTCCAGAAATTCTCTGAAACAGCAGAAAAAAGCTGAGAAAAAGAGTCTATCCATGTCCTTCACCCAGATCAATATAGCCTTTACTGTTAATTTGAAAGATCATGGTGTTGATACCTACCAGACTTTTTTTACTGAACACAGTATACAGAACCTGCAGGATTACCAGGATCAAATTGATGGAGATTATGACATCCGCCCCTTTGTCTTTACCGATTACGGTCAAATAGAATCAGGATTAACGGAAAAAGGAATATCCTATGCTGTTGTGTTGATTCCAGATGAGATGAAGAACTGGAGGCAACTGGAAGGTCAGAAATATAAAGACAGAAAAGAAGATGTTTCCAGAATGATTTTCAAGCGGCTGGAAAAAGTGTATCCGGGAATAACCAGCCATATAGATTTCTTTGAGGTGGCAACACCAAAAACAATGATGCGTTATACAAAGAATCCGGAAGGGGTTGTTTACGGTTTGGCTCAGAAACCTCTTCAGTCAGGTATTTTCAGGCCGGGAATCAAGTCGAGTTTGAAAAATCTTTTTTATGCCTCCGCCTGGACCTACCCCGGAGGAGGATTCACCGGGAGCCTGTGGAGCGGCTGGTCCTGTGCTCATGAAATATTAAAGTAATCATCCAAATGGACGGTATGAAATCTACCTAATCCAGAAGTCCTTCCAGTGCTGATACGACCTCTCCGCTCAAAGGTTCTGTGGATGATTCAAACCGGTTTACGATATTTCCTTCAGAATCAATCAGAAACTTATTGAAGTTCCAGGTTATCTTCCCCCCGAACTCCGGATTAGTATCTGTGCCGGTCAAATACTGATACAGCGGGTCTGCATTTTTCCCTTTGACCCTGATTTTTGAAAACATGGGAAAGGTGACGCCGTAATTCAGTGTACAGAAGGCTTTTATCTCTTCATTACTGCCTGATTCCTGCCACAAAAAATCGTTGGATGGAAAACCGAGAATCACAAAACCCCGGTCTTTGTATTGCCGGTACAAAGCTTCCAGCCCCTCATATTGGGGAGTAAAACCGCATTTACTGGCTACATTGACAATCATTATGGTTTTTCCCTGATATTCACTTAAAGAGATTACGTTACCCTCAATATCCTTAACAAAAAAACTGTAAATACCAGTATTCCCGAAGACTGAAGCGGTTAGTATAAAAAAAATAAGACAAAACAGACTCAGTATTTTCATGTAATACCCCTCTTTGTATTTCCTTAAAAAATTTAATTTATCAGAACAGCTGATTCAAGAATGTTTTTATGCTCTGAAGGCCCTAGAAAGAGTTGAGAGAACACTGCCAGAAATACAAAGCGTAACCACGCATCAGGTTCGATTTCAATATTGTATGTAAAAATTGAAGAGAATAATATTTTATGGATTACTAATTTGATTTTCTCAGATATAATTTTCCTGTTTAATAATATTTAATGAAAACTATTTAATAATAACAGGTGAATCGTGAGCATTAACAGTAAAACAGGAAGATTATCAGCACTATTTATTATTACCAATATTATCCTGGTTATTCAAGGAGTCTTAAATTTCACAATTCGTAATTCTTATTATATGGGATCTGTCTGTATTATTACCTCAACGGGAATTATGATCACTTTTCTGTATTTTCAGCATTCAAAAAACTTCAAAACAGCTTATTTTTACTATCTGACGTTTATATCATTTCAGATAATTACCTCTGCAGCCGCTTTTAATTTAAGAATATCAGCCCTTTTGTGGATACTTGTTCTGCCGTTACTGGTTTTTTATACACAGGGATGTAAGCCCGGTCTTCAATTTTCAATTTCTTTTCTGATCCTCTATAATCTTGTAAAAACAGGGGCTTTCCTTTTTGCCGGGAAGAGGATTTTTTATTCACCGGTATATCTGGAAACCATGATTATTTATATAATAATTGTCTCTCTTGTATACAATTACCAATCATCCTTACAAAAAAAAGATTCCACTATATATTTCCAATTATTCTATGATGAATTAACCGGTCTGCCCTCCAGAAAAAAACTAATGAAGGATATTGAGAACAGCAGGAATAAAACTCTGATTCTGTTCAATATTGATGATTTTAAAAGAGTGAACAGCCTGATAGGCGTGAGAGGGGGGGATATAGTTCTTAAAGAAACAGCAGATCGGTTGAAAAACTATTCTCAGATAAATCCATTATTCAAAGTGTATAAACTTTCAGCCGATGAGTTTGCTTTTCTCCTGCCGAGGATTGAACAATCAGAGCATATTTCAGAACTGGTGGAACAGATTAATACGACTATCAGGAATGATATTATCATTAACAATTCCTCACTGATTATAACAGCCACTATGGGTATATCATCTATTCATGGGAAACTGCTGATAACTAGTGATATTGCACTGAAAATGGCCAAAAGACAGAAGCGCTCCTATATTGTCTATGATCATACCCTGAAAATACCGCAATTGAATAAAGAGAATCTGAATCATCTTTATAATCTGCAAAAAGCTATTGAAGGAGATAATATAGTTCCCTTCTTTCAGCCTATTTACTGCAATACAAACAAGTCCATTTACAAGTATGAGTGTCTGATCCGCCAGAAAAGCAGCGACAGAATCATAGGACCGTCGGTGTTTCTGGAGCTCTCCAGAAAGGCCAAAATTTATCCATCTTTAACCAGGATCATGATCTCCAAATCATTCAAATACTTTGTGAAAAAAGAGATCCCCTTCTCTATAAATCTTTCTCTTGAAGATATTATGGACAGAGAAACAACGCAGCATATTTACACCGAACTGAAAAAATTCAATATAGGGCGTCTTGTTACATTCGAATTACTTGAATCTGAGCAGATCGAGCGCTATTCGGAGGTTATCGATTTCCTGGATAATATCAGAAAACTGAACTGCTCAATTGCCATTGATGACTTTGGTACGGGTTATTCCAATTTTGATCTGCTTCTTAAAATAAAGTTTGATTATATTAAGCTGGATGGAACAATTATTAAGAATATCATTCATGATGAAAAAGCCAGGATTCTGATAAAGAGTCTGATAGCATTCTCACAGCAGATGGGAGCCAAAACCATAGCCGAATATGTAATGAACAAGGAGATATTCGATATGGTTAATCATTACGGTATTGATTATTCACAGGGCTATTATATCGGAATGCCCCGGGAAGAAATAATGACAGATGAGAAGAAAGTGATTAACAACTAAAATTACCTGTATCAGGCAGTAGTTTTAACCTGAACAGCCATCAGGGTCATGTCGTCGGAAGCAGGTTTGTTGTTCAGTAGTTTTTTAAGAGCATCCATAACATCATCTGTAAAGCTTTGCTTCATACAGTGTTCCCTCATATAACGGTGTACGACACCATATTGCTCCTGAAGATCGGATAGTCCATCTGTATACATGACAATCCTGTCATCCGGCAGTATTCCGGACATACTTTCCTCATAATCAAAATCTTCATGGATTCCCAGAGCCGGGCCGCTTACCTCGATACTGAAGACATTTGCGGATCGGAGAATCAATGGAACAATTCTCCCTCCGCCTGCTGATGTTATAGTCATAAACTCGAGATCCAGCATAAACGCACAGCATTGAACTGTTTCATTGTTCAGATGACCAATATGCTGATATATTTTACTGTTCAGGATCTTCAGTAAATTACCAGGCGACAGGGTACCGGGATTATCTGTTTCCATAAGGATCTCATTCAGCAAGGTCCATAGTATAAAGGTTTTGGATGCCGCCTTGAATCCGGGGCCATCTCCGTCTGCCAGAAAATATAAAAAACGGTTCCTGTCAATTTTGATAATTTTATATATATCACTGCTGCTGTACTGGTGGGGCTGACATATTGAACGTACAGTAAAGTCCAGTTGCTCATGTTTCGGTAGACCTTTCTTCATTAGGGATTTCTGGAATTTACCGCAACTGCGAAGCTCCCTGTTTACATCCCGTATATACTGTTTCATGATTTGTTTCATTTTAAAGACATCTACTCCCCTGATTATCTCATTCATGAGATAAGTACTGTTCCAGGGTTTTTGCAGAAACGAAACCAGTCCTGCACCCACAGACTTTGAAATGGCATCAATATCGGAATAGGCAGACAGGAGAATAGCCGAACAATCGGGATTGGATTTTCTCATTTTGAGTAGCAGCTGCTCTCCGCTCATCACTGGCATTCTCTGATCAGTAATAACAAGTGCGATATCTTTATTGTACTTTAAAAAATCAAAAACACTCTGAGGAGTTTCAAAAAAGTAGAAATCAAGATGCGTCAAATTAGAGAATGATTTTATTTCACGTTTAAGGGCATGCAATACTCCCTTATCATCATCAACAATAATAACTTTATATTTTTTCATAATTAAATATAGGGCCTTTTCCAGAAGAAACAGTATCCGAAGTATGGATAATTATAATAAAGTAACATATTTTTGTGGTCAATTGATACGTAATCACAGCGTCGCTAATTACAAATACCATCTGTTAATATTAACAACAGGGAATCCGGCTGGGTTTCCCCCTGATAGACGCAGGCTACCCCATCAGCCTGCCTATGATGTCTATTCCACCATCAGCAGGCTGCCCCAACCTTCCGTATTTCGCCAGGACTCGTTTGTAGGATCATTCCATTTAGATATGCCCTCACGGCAGGCATTGCTGTAATTGTCATTAACCTGAAAATCTATGCCCATCATCCGCCCGGCTTCCCCTTTGACCTGCTGAAGATCAATCTTCAGCTCTACCAGGTATCCTGAGTCTGTCAGCCTGGCTGCAGATTCAATGAAGCTATGCCGGGCCCAGCCGCCGAAACCGAGACTGTTCTGATACCCGATCCGGAACTGATAATCATCCTCGCCCAGGGAGGCGGATTTATCGTTCAGTTCATCCAGAAAGACCTCAAAGGAATCGTTCATGTAATCATACTGCGCATTGCTGCTGACATGGGGATCTGCCACTTCTGCCAGCACATAAACAGAATTCTCATCCCACAGGACTCTCACATCGGCAACAGCCCCGGGGGAACTCATCACCTGAGTGGCGGTCTGAACAACAGGAGCTCTGTCCCACTCGTTTTCTATGACCCCGTCAATTACCGGGCTTCCTTTAGGGGCGGAGTATACCATCTGAGGATTGGCTTTTTTTATCACAACATCTTCAGGCAGATTCTCTGACTGAATGATCCCGTCATAAGCGATTTTTTTCTGCATTCCCGAATCAAAAGGCAGGGGCCAGTCGTTCCTGTTATAAGGCTCTCCGGTTCGGAAGGTATGCCCGTCATTGAATCCCCAGAAAGTGACACTGCCGATGACATCGGCATTCTCCTCAAAGATACGGAAAATATCCTTATATCTATGAGCCTGCCGGATCAGATGATCTTCGGGAGCCGTATCGAAGGATTCAAACTCATCCAGGTACAGGGACATATCCAGCTCTGTAATATGGATTTCAAGCCCTAGATCCCGGAACCGGGCTATAGTCATTTGTATCTCATCGACTTCGGGATGGGACAGAGTCAGATGCATCTGAAGCCCGACTCCATGGATGGGGATATCCCTTTCCAGAAGCCCTTTTACATACTGATACAGAGCTTCCCTTTTCTGCGGTTCGAATGTATCGTATTCATTGAGGAAGAGTCTGGCATCAGGATCTATTTCGTGAGCCATCAGAAAGGCCTGCTCCACATAATCCGGTCCAATACTGTTATACCATTCGGTTCGTCTGAGATTATCCGCTTCTGAGGCATCTATAGCTTCATTCACAACATCCCAGCTTTTTACATGCTTGCCATAACGTTTGAAAAGGGCACTCATATGATCGTGGAGAATATCCAGAACCTCCTCACGGGTGCGGGGACGGCCTGTGTCATCAGAAAATACCCAGGGAGCAATCTCAGCAGGATGGTGCCAGACAAATGTATGCCCCCGCATCTCCATTTTATGCTGCCGGGCAAATCGGCTCAGCTCGTCAGCGGCCTCAAAACTGTACACATCAGGCTCAGGGTGGATGCTTTTGAATTTCATGGCATTTTCAGCAGTCAGACTGTTGAAGTGGTAGGCCAGGAGAGCCCCCTCTCCTTCCTGTAGCTGCCATGCTTCAACAGCAGCCCCAACAGCAAAATGATCTGTGTATCGCTCCGACAGAGGCTGAAGATCGGTCTGAATCCGGTCTTTGAACTGATTAACAACTGAGTTCCGACCGCAGCCGGGCAACAGAATAACTGAACACAGAATAAAGTATCTGATGGTCTTGAACACTGGATTCCTCCCTGGTTGGTTTCTTCTTCAAACTAACCAATTGTAAGGGGGATTCTCCTGAATTGACAAGAAGAATCTATTGTTTCTTCTTGTTCTTCTTCGGTTTTTTAGGTTTGAACGGCCTGAGATCCAGTTTAGTTGGAGGGAGTACTTCATCCTCCTGAAATCCTTCCACCACTTCCCGGGGGATGACTTGCTGGATCAGCCTTTCCACATCCTTCAGTTTCTGAAACTCTTCCAGACACACGAAGGAAAGGGCTTTTCCCGAGGCCCCTGCCCTGCCGGTCCGTCCGATTCTGTGAATATAATCTTCTTTCAGATGGGGCATATCGTAATTGAGAACCAGAGGAAGGCCGTTGATGTCCAGGCCGCGGGACGCCAGGTCTGTAGCCACCAGAACATTGATCCGCCCTGCTTTAAACTCAGCCAGAGCTTTCATTCTGGCACCCTGACTCTTGTCCCCGTGGATAACGCCGACCGTAAATCCTGTTTTCTCGATCTTCCGGGCCAGATGATCCACCCGGTTTTTAGTCTTTGCAAAAACCAGGACCTGTGTCCAGAGCTCGTCATGCATCATTTTCAGGAACAGGGCTGATTTTCTGTTTCTGGAGACCGGATATACCTTCTGTTCAATGAGCTCCGCCGGACTATCCTGCTGAGCAATGGATATTTCCACGGGATGACGTACCAGTGCAGAAGCCATATCCCTCAATTCATCACTGAAAGTAGCTGTGAACATGAGGGTCTGTCTCTCCCGGGGAATAAGCGAGAGGATCTCCTGAACTTCATCCCGGAACCCCAGATTGAGCATCCGGTCCGCCTCATCCAGAACAAGGTATTCCATCTGATTAAATTGAACAGCATTTTTACTGTACAGATCCAGAAGTCTGCCCGGAGTGGCCACAAGAATATCTCTGCCCCGGATCAGGCGCATCATCTGGGGATTGATCTTCACCCCCCCGTGAACCACTGTGGAAGTCAGCTTTAAATAGCGGCTGAGCTGAACCAGTACATCATAAATCTGGGAAGCCAGCTCTCTGGTGGGAACAAGTATCAAAGCCCGGATATGATTAGAACGCACCTTTCCCTGCCGGGAGAGCATCTCCAGCAGGGGCAGCAGATAGGATACAGTCTTTCCTGTTCCGGTCTGAGCTGTTGCCAGGATATCCCGTTTCTCCAGAGCCGGAGGAATGGTCTGTCTCTGAACCGGTGTCGGGGCATCAAATCCCAGTGTATTCACTGCCCGGATAAGGGCAGGTGAAAGAAAGAACCGGCTGAATGGTGATTCGTCTTTTTGGCTTTGGGGCATACTATTCTTTGTATCTCCTGAATTTACGATCTGTTCTTTCTATAGGAAAGATTTAATTTTGTATAGAGATCAGTTCAGTATTTTCCGCATGACTTCGATAAAGGCAGCATTAATCCATGGAAATCTCAAATACGATTTTCCAGGAATATCCCGACTAGATATTAACTTCAGGGCTTATGTCCGGACCGGATAGTATTCAGTGAAAAATCAGGTCTGTTCATTTATACTTGAACTATGATGCGCCTTCTAAAATCCACATTTTTTGTGCTGATCTGTCTGGGACTCGTATTCTGCAAACCGGAAGAACAGACAATCACCGTCTCAGGCAGACAAAACGACTCATACAGCGAGAAGCCTAAGGTTCTTTATGTGGATTCATATAATCTGGATTATCAGTGGTCCCGGAGTATATATGACGGAATATGTGAAACCCTGAAAGTCGGAACAGATGATGAGGGCAACGCCACCTATGAGAATCCGGAGATTCTTTTCAGATCCATCCATATGGATACGAAGCTTACCACCTCTGAGGACTTCAAGATAAATGCCGGAATCAGGGTCAGGGATGTAATTGAAGAATGGAAACCGGATCTTGTAATCTGCAGTGACGACAATGCGGCCAAGTATGTCATTGCCCCCTATTATATGGATTCAGACATTCCTTTTCTGTTCTGCGGTATTAACCATGATGCTTCAGAATACGGTTTTCCCACAAAGAATATTACAGGTATGATTGAAATTCACGATGCCCGGGAACTGGCTGCCATCCTGAGGGGCTACGCACAAGGAAACAGGATCAGTTATCTGTCGGGAGACAATCTGTCCGGCAGAAAAATTGGATCATCCGTGAGTCAGCAGCTGGGAGACGGTCTGCGGCAGGAGTATGTCAACAGCTATCAGGAATGGAAAGAACGCTACATTGCCCTGCAGAATGAAACGGATATCCTCCTTATTGAGACACCTCAGTACTTTCAGGACTGGGATGGAAATACGAAGGCCTTCAGCTGGTTTATAAATGCCAACACCAAAATACCGACAGGTGCCTGGGATAACTCTTTAATCACAATTGCTCTGGTGACTCTGGAACGGATGGGGTCAGAACAGGGAGAATGGGCTGGTCGAACCGCTTTGAGCATCCTGAAAGGAGAATCCGAAATATCTCATATCCCTGTTGCTCAAAACCGTAAGAAAGCCATCCATCTGAATATGATTCTAGCCGGGAGACTGGGCATCCGCTTTCCCATGAAACTTATAGAGATATCCCATATAAGCAATGAAATGACAGATGTCCGGAAAGTCCTGTTTATTGATTCTTATCATGAAGGGTATGTCTGGAGTGATGATGTTGTAAAAGGATTCATAAAGGCTCTGAGCCGGACAGAACAGACGATCGATCTTGAAATACTGCGAATGAACACAAAAATCAATACTTCCGAAGATTATATATTACAGAAAGCTGTGGAGATAAAGGAGTTCATTGAGCTCTGGCAGCCGGATGTTGTCATCGGCAGTGACGATAATTTTACCCGCTATGTTCTTGTGCCTTATTTTAAAGATGCAGAGACCCCATTCCTGTTCTGCGGGATAAACTGGGATGCCGCGGAATACGGGCTCCCCTTCAGCAATACAAGCGGTATGATTGAAATTGATCCCCTTGATGAAGCGGTTGCTTTTTTATCCGGATTCAGTGCCGGGGACAGAGTTGCATTCATCGGAAATAACTCTTATTACGTAAAGAAACTGGCCTGGTTCTCCCAGGATCGGACAGGAGTCAGTTACAATGTAGTTCATCATGTTGAGACTTTTGAGGAATGGAAGAAAGCCTACCTGTCAGTTCAGGATGAATCAGATATGCTGATTCTTTCCAGCCCTGAGGGGTTGAAGGGCTTCAATGAAAAAGAGGCTCTGGAGTTTATATACCGTCATGCCCGGATACCCTCCTCAGTCACTGTCGGAGGAGAAGTTAAATATGCACTGACGGCGGTGTCCAAAGTCGCCGAAGAGCAGGGCTGGTGGGCCGGAAGCATGGCTTTGGAGATTCTGGATGGCCGTCCGGTCAACGAAATACCTGTCACAGTCAATCAGAAAATAAAGACTCAGCTGAATATGGACATGGCCAGGCATCTGGGAATAAAGATTCCACCGGAGATTATCCGGGAGACCCTGCTCTGGAGTGCTGTAGAGGATCAATAAAAAACCGCCCGGTAAAGCAGGCGGTTCAAAAGATTTTCTGTTCTGTCTGGATCAGGTTTTACTCAGAATCCCATACCAAATGTGGCATTGACCATCAGTCCCCGGGAACCATCGTCCAGAAGATCAGTCCCCAGAATATTGAAGACCAGTTTGTATTTGTTATTTTTCACCGGATCAATTCGGAGACCTGTATTGAAGATACCCCGGTCTGTTCCCATGCGGAAGGAATAGGTGGCATAGCTGTAGTTGGAGAAGTCACTGATCCAGTAAATATAATTGTTAAAGGTATCGGGGAAAAATCCCATTTCAAAACCCATGGAATACTTCAGGTTTGTACTGAAATCTCCGGCTTCCCAGAACTGCCAGCCCAGAAGCATGGAAGTCAGGGCCGGAAGATTGAAAAACTCTCCTGAGTAGGTTGCCACAACATACACATCGCTGCTGACACTGTTGTCTTCCACCAGATCATTGGTCTGGTACTCGAAATTTCCTCCCAGAGCCAGGGCAGTGTTGCCCTCTTTGGAAAGCTGATATTTTGCTCCCAGCAGCATGTTGTTCCAGTCATTACCCTCCATATCGAAGGCAAAACCTATTTCCGCTTTCTCAAACAGGCTGATTGTAGCAGCCGGTATGTGGGAGGCTTCATTTCTGTATAGCATTGTGTAGGAAAAGTCCAGTCCAAAGTCTGATTTCTCCCATCCAATCCGGGCAGAGGGAGCCACGGCGATTCCGGTGATTCCTCCGGCATTCATTCCTTTTACCGAAGACTGAGCGCTCAGGTTGACAGCTGACACCAGTATCACAAGCAAAACAATAATTAAAGATTTTTTCATGTTCATAAGAACTCCTGTTTCAGAGAATTAAACAAATTATATTCTTTTGGAATAATCTTTACAAATAAATATTGGTTTCCTTTTTAATAAAAATGTCTGTTTATAAGGGTTTTATGTGTATTTGCCGAGCACCTTTCTCCCGGCACAGCCGAAACATTCAGAATATGCATATCCCAGTCGATCATTATAAGAATGAAAACCAGACAGCAGGTTAATATTTCCAAACATCACATGTCATTCAAAATTCCTTTCACAGCTGCATCCGATGTAAAGGAGATGTTTCTCCATGTACAGACCACAGGCATAATCCACACCAAAAAAGATTACTACATCATAAGGGAAAAGCTGGAAGGAATGCTTTTGTTATCAGTTCTGAAGGGTCAGGGCAGACTGGTTTATGCCGGTAAACAATACAAACTCATTCCCGGTTCAACCTTTCTGATAGACAGCAGGGACCACCATGAACTGTTCAGCTGTGACACAGACCCCATGGTATTCTGTTTTCTTCATTTCAGCGGCCCCCAGTCGCGGGAATATACCCGGGCCATTCAACAGTCCGGAGGAACAGTCCTGCAGCTGAATAAAAGGGATAGGATCCTGGCTAATATGAGACATATCATTCTGGTACTTAAAGGAAAAGCTCCTGATGCTCCCATCCGCTGCGCCTCTCTCATCCATGAAATTCTTATGACATTCATGCTGCGTGTCCAGAGCAATATTCAACAATACTCCGATTCCCCGGAACCTATGCAGAGAGTTCTCATTTACATTGAAGAAAACTATTTTACCCCCCTGACTCTGGACAGCCTTGCCTCTGTTGCCAATATCAGCAAATATCACTTCACCCGCCTGTTTAAAAAGCATTTTGGGCAGAGTGCCTATGATTATGTTCTGAGTGTCCGAATCAACAAAGCCAAAGAGATGCTTTTAAACACAAACAGATCTGTTTCCATAATTGCCGAAGACTGCGGTTTTGAGAGTCTGTCCCATTTCAGCCGGAGTTTCAAATCCAGAGAAAGGTTTTCTCCCCGGGAATACAGGCTTCAGAATAAAGAATCCATGCTGAAATAAAAAGCAATATATGTCAAATAATCAGCAATATATGCAGAGCCCCACTGATATATACTCCCTATAATTCAGACTTAAAAAGGGAGGCCTGTTAATGAACAGCAGAAAAGCACTTGAAATGATACTGAACAGGGAAGATCCGGGCAGATTTGTCTATGCCCCCAATTACTGGCAATGGATAACACACCGCTTCAATCATAATTCAATGCCCGAAGAACTGTCGCAGTGCACAAATCAGCTGGAAATGATTCAACAGGAAAACCTGGATGTATTCAGCCGCAACATCTATTCCGATCCCTATAAATACTGGTTCGGCGGTCTGTCAGAAAAGGTTCTGGACGGTATTGAAACAGAGAGAATTGAGGAACAAGAAGGGGGAAACACTCTCACAACAATCCGCTATAAAATGAAGGAAGGAGTTCTGGAAGAACGGCTCCGGTACTGTCATGAAGATTCCACTCTGGTTCAGGACAAATTTCTGATAGATGATTATGAAACTCAACTGCCTCTTCTGGAAAATCTTCTGGAGCGGACATCATGGAAGTTTTCTGAATCAAAATACAGGGAATGGGATGACAGATGCGGGGATTCGGGATTCCCGGTTGCCGGAGAGTTCTTCAGTCCCCTGAAAATGCTCCACCTGTATCTGGGACCCGTTGAAACCACATTTCTCCTCAGTGATAATCCGGAGACAGCCCTCAGACTGATGAAGATTCATGAAGAGAGCCAACTCGATTTAATGAAGGAGATGACCGCTTCAGATGTGAAGGCGGTGATGGCTATGGATAATCTGGACTCCATGTTCCATCCTCCCCACTATGTGGAAGCCTACTCCGCCTCCTTCTATGAACGGGCTGCCTCGGTCTGCCATGAGAATGATGCAGCCTTCTTTATCCATGCCTGCGGACAGCAGAAAGCGAACCTGAAACTCATATCCGACCTGGGAGTGGACGGTCTGGAAGGAGTGGCCTACCCTCCCCTGGGAGATGTGACTCTGGATGAAGCCATGGATATGACAGGCAGTAACTTTATTATATCAGGCGGCATCAGCGCAGCAGAAACAACAAACCTGAAGGGAAAGGATGACATACACAGTTACATTGAGAATCTGCTGAACCGGATGAAGCCTTACAGAAACCGGTTCATTCTTTCTGCCAGCTGTAATACGGCGATTGAAACACCCTGGCCTGTTCTCAGGGAATTCCACAATGCCTGGAGGCAATACGGTTCTTAACAGCGCTCTGCAGATCCTCCCGGGGAAAGATTTTTTTGAAGAGGAAATACGCCTTTCAATACAATATAATTAAGACATGAAAGTTATCCGGTCCAATGAAAAACTGATGCCCGATTACCGCAGGGTCATCGCCAAGAAATTCACAATCGACAACCCCGACAGGGAAAAACGAATTGTGGAACGGCTTCTGACAAAAAGTCCCGTAGAAGTGGATAAACTGCTGAAGGAAGTGTTTGACCGCTTCAAAGACAGACACCGGGATGTGGAGAGGATATTCAAAGACAACTTCAATATTGTCAGTCACTATGTGGATCAGGAAACCTCTTTAAAACAGAAGCTTCTGATCGGTTCCTACTTCACCATGGAGTACAGTGTGGAGTCAGCAGCCCTGTTCAATCCCTCCATCGTCCCCCATCCGGTACAGAGCGGAACCGAAGAGGGAGAACTCAGGGTCATTGTCAGCTTCCGGGCTGTGGGCGAAGGCCATATTTCCTCAATCACTTTCCGGCAGGGAATCATCCATGAAGACGGCAGCATCAGCATAGGGGAAAACAACTGTCTGATCGAGCAGTCGAATATCCGGACATCCACCCTTTACAGCAAAAAGGAGTTTGTCCTGTCTCTGAAAGAGGCAGATCTGGAAGAGAAGGCAAAGCCCATCCTGGATGAGCTGATTTCCCATTTTTCAAGGAAAGAGCTGGACGACGCTATTCAGAAATATGAAGTATCCAGCAAAGAGCGTTCCCGGAACAAGATCATTGATACCATGAATCTTCTGGCCAGCACAAATTACTCCATGGAATTCCATTCCCAGACAGATATATCCAGCCGCGTGATCTTCCCTGTATCCAAAAGTGAGAGGAAAGGCCTGGAAGATGCCCGTTTTGTCTGCTTCCAGGATGCTTCGGAACAGCGGAGAATGTATTATGCCACCTATACAGCCTTCAACGGCAGTGCCATAATTCCCCAGCTCATCGAAACCAGAGATTTTATCCATTTTACTGTTTCATCCCTCCACGGGAATGCCGCCAAAAACAAGGGTATGGCCATTTTTCCGGAAAAAATCGGCGGCCGTTATGCCATGCTCTCCCGTCTGGATAATGAGAATATCTATGTGGTCTTCTCGGATAATATTAAAATGTGGGAAAATCCCTCCCTCATCGCCATTCCTCATGAAGACTGGGAGCTGATTCAGCTGGGAAACTGCGGATCTCCCATAAAGACTGATGAGGGCTGGCTTGTGCTGACCCACGGAGTGGGGCCTGTAAGAAGTTATTTTCTGGGAGCCATGCTTCTGGATCTGGAAGACCCCACAAAGGTTCTTGGGACACTGAAAAAACCCCTAATGTCTCCCAATGAAGAGGAGCGGAGCGGTTATGTTCCCAATGTTCTGTACAGCTGCGGCTCTGTGATTCACAACGGTTGGCTGGTGATTCCTTATGCCATGTCCGACAGTTTCTCCAGCTTTGCCAAGGTGAAAGTGACGGATCTGCTGAAGGAGCTGAAAAAAAACTGAGTCCTTTGCGGCAGTTCTGCAGAAGCAGGAGATCTTCGGGATTGAACAGGGTGCATCCGCCCCTGATATTCACTTTCCCGGTTCGGGAACGTAAAAATAACGGGAGTCGGTAATAGGCTTCCGGCTCACCTCTTCATAGATCTGATGATGCTGATCAGCCACCGCTTCCCAGAGCATGGGCTTGATAAACCGCCTGATATTGCTGCTCATTTCCCGTCTCAGATCCTCTTCCTGAAGCATACGGCAAATATGATCTACAAACTCATCATCTGAATGGGCCGTCAATCCTCCCCCGCTCTCTTTATTCCACTGGTCAAAACTCTCCAGATCAGAGGTGACCACAGGAACTCCGAAGGCTGCCGAGTTGGACAGGATTCCGCTCTGGGCACCGGCTTCATAGGGAAGAAGCATACAATCGGCTGCAGAGATCATTGTATCAAAGGTATACTGGGGAAACTGTCCGTTCAGCACCAGTATATTGTCTCTCACCGAAGAGTCCTCCACCTTCTTCATCAGCATGCACAGGTAATCTGAAAAACTGATATTCCTCATCTTTCCCGCCAGAATCAGCAGAGCATCCGGGCAGCGTTCCACAACCCGGGGCCAGAGATCCACAACCCGTTCAAAGCGCTTGGTAGGTCTGTAATATCCCACCAGAATGGCCGTTTTCCTGCCCTCCACACCCAGAAGGCTCCGGGCGTTTTCTATGGGTTTGAGATTCCTGATTCCGTGGGGAATCACCCGGATAGTACCGGTTTTGCCGAAAGTGTCTTCCAGGATTTTTTTCTGAAGAACCTCATGGACGATGACCACAGCACTGTCCTGCACAATATTCTTCAGGATAATCCGGTCATTCCGGGGCATGGCAGCCCGGACGGTATGAAGGGTTGTCACCACAGGCAGACCGGCCATCTGCAGCCGCAGAATCAGCTC
This sequence comes from Spirochaetales bacterium, assembly GCA_028532905.1. Lineage (GTDB taxonomy): Bacteria > Spirochaetota > Spirochaetia > DSM-2461 > DSM-2461 > Oceanispirochaeta. The sequence continues at coordinate 13,950 of JAQQAM010000004.1, read as the reverse complement.
ATTGATCTGAATGCCGTGGAGCTCTCCGTACAAACCGAATTCATGCTGAATATGCACAATATCCGGGGTCAGTTGTCCCAGCATATGGAAAATCTCGGCGGCGATGTTGTCATCTGCCGAATTGTATATGGGAAACACATTATCCCCCCTGGCTCCATGGGGACTGATCACTACGATTTCATCCTGCTCCGATGGAAGAGCCTTGCAGAGATTCTCCGAATATGTGGCTATTCCGCATTCAATAGGCGGGTAACTGGAAATGACGGCTATTCTCATACAATACTCCTATCCCCTGGCATGGGCTATGAGATCACTTATGTTCGCCTTGAAGAGACAGGCGGTATCATCGCTTGCTCCGTAGTAGATCCAGGCGACCTGTTCTCCCTCCTCTTCTCTGACAACCATACCGTTGGTGAATACCACATTACCGAAGAAACCGTCTGTTTCATAGATTTCTTCTGGTTCAAGCAGAGGGGTGCTGCCTTTGGCAATAATCTTGTCCGGATGTTCAAGATCCAGGAGGAGTGTATTTAATGTGTAGCGCTGATTCTCGCCCTTGGAATGATATATGGTCAGCCAGCCTTCTTCGGTTTTGTAAGGTGGAGCGCCGCCGCCTATCTTCTCCCGTTCCCAGACCGAATCATCCGGCCTGAGCAGGCATTTGTGATCTCCCCAATAAAGGAGATCGGGAGACCGGCCAATCCAGATGGAGGACTTTCCGAACCCCTGATTATTGGGACGGTGGAGGCAGTAATAATAACCGCCGCAGGGTTCATTGAATAAGGCTACGTCCTTGTTCATAGGCGGGAAGATAATCCCCTTCTTCTCCACATGCACAAAATCATCGGTCACCGCCAGCATGGTACAGAATCCGTCTTTTGAAACACCCGTATAATTTATCCAGTACCGGTCTTTTATTTTCGTAATACGGGCATCTTCCACGCCAAAGGCTTCACTTTCCCGGGTGGGATAGATAAAAGGTTTATCATCAACCTTAAAATGGATTCCGTCCCGGCTTCTGGCCAGACGAAGATGGGACATGGTGGACAGATAATCGACACCCCGGTACAGAACACCCCTGGTATCCTTTAACTCCATTTCCGGATCATTCTCCCGGAGCCTCAAAATGGCCGGATGACTCTCAGGTCCATCGATATGGTAATAGGGCACAGAGACATATCCCTCTTCCCTGATGCAGTTTTCCGCAACCCTCAGAAGCAGAATGATTTCCCCTTCAAACTCGGTTGCTGCGGGATTAAAGGAACCGAGGACCTGATACCCTTCTGCCGAGGGGAGAATATCTGCCGGCCGGATCAAAGGATTTTCTTTACATCTTGTAATCAGTGACATGGGACCTCCTGAAAAAAAAGGGGCGAACTTTTAATTAAAGATTAATGCATACAGGTCAGAGATTACAAATGTTCTATTTGTGATTCCTGTAATCAGATGAAGCGCATCCTTTCCTTTCCCCCTCATCTGTAGTACTATGCCGTTTTAGAAAATGAAGTATCACTCTAGAAGGAGATAATGGTGAAAATCAGCCCTGAAATACAAAAGGAAATCCAGGCCAGACAGGAGAAACAGCTCAAAAAAACTCTGAAACTCTTTTCCGGGTCGGACAGAAAAGCATTAACCGGATTTCTGCAGTCAGGCCAGGCACCCGGGAGCAAGGAATTTAAAACCCTGAAACCCAATGTGCAGAAAAGTGTCCTTAAACTGAATCTGATAAGCATTGAGATAATGATCAAAAAGGTACGAAATCCCTTTTCCCGATTCCGCTTGAAGCTGGCAAAACTCTCCTATGAAAAAATGATGAAATAATAAGGTATCCCCATGATTTCAGTCCGTGATCCTGATAATATACTACTGGATCAGTATTATATTATCTGATAAATTATTCATTAATTTAAAAATCACAGGATTACCAAGTTGCTTCAAAATAATCAATCTCTATCTCGCCCGTTTCTGATCAAATTTGTGCTGAGCGTCTTTCTGGCACGGGCACAACTATTAACCTACATCGTAGTTCTGGGTATCATTCCCCTGCCCCTTTGGAAAGACATTGGATTTATCCCTATTCTGATTCCAGAGTTTCTGTTATTACTGATACCCTCTCTGGCTGTTGTTTATTTATTGACACGCTCTTTATTCAGGCTCTCATCCGTCAATACACCCGAGAGCCAGATCCGTTGCGGAAAAAGACTTCTGGTGAATATCATGATCCTTGTACTGCTGAATATCCTGTACAACCAGATATCTGCCTTTCTTTTACTGCGCGCCCTTCCCCCCTCCCGGCAGGATGCGGCTTCGGCCATCCATTTACTGGCTCTGGGAAGCGGCTTTCAGGCTGGTCTGCCTGCCTGTATTCTTATGTCCATGGAATGGGACCGGATCAGTTCCCGCTATCCGGTACAGGGGAAGATACCGCTGTCCATGGGACTGCGCCACGGACTGGTGAACTACATGGTGATCATAAGCTTTTTTGTTATGAGTATTGGACTGGAGCTGAGCAGACAGCTGCAGCCTGTCCAGGAGAATCTGATTCTTCAATCCGGTCTGATCCAGGTTATTGTGCTGGGTGTTGTGAGCCTTTTATTTGCTCTTGTCAGTAACTATATTTTAAAACTGCTGGTGACACGTCCATTAAACGATATACTGCAGTATCTTCTGAAAGTTACCGACGGAGATCTGACAAAACGCATCAAGCGTCAGACATGGGATGAGCTGGGGCTTATGGCTGACCGGCTGAATGATTATCTGGACAGTCTTGAACACTTTATGAGGGAACGGATTGATGCGGACACAAGCCTTGAGAACAGTCATCTGAAACTGAAGAAGAGCATAGAGACCGCATCCCTTGATCTGGAATCGATTGAAAGCTCCATGGATCTGGCTCAGAACAGTATCGCAGAGCAGGAAAACGCTGTTCTGGGGACCACAGAGGCCACCAGAGAAATTCACAAAACCATAGAGATCCTTGATATTTCCATTCAAAACCAGACAGGTCATCTGGAGGAATCTTCAGCAGCCATGGAGCAGATGGTAGGGAATGTTGTGACCATTCAGAAAACGGTAACCCGCTCTGACCAGTCTATGACCTCCCTGATGTCTGCGTCTCTTCAGGGGAAAGAGAGCCTTGAAGCTCTCAACCGGGAAATAAATGATATAGCTGTTCGTTCATCGGATTTGATGGAGGCCAACTCTCTGATAGCTTCGGTAGCCGCCCAGACCAACCTTCTGGCCATGAATGCTGCAATCGAAGCAGCCCATGCGGGGAAATACGGCCGGGGCTTCGCCGTTGTGGCTGATGAAATCCGGAAACTGGCTGAGGCCTCTTCAAAACAGTCAAAAATCATTGCCGACAATATCAAAGAAGTAAACAATAGAATTGAAGACCTTGTGGAACGCTCAGGGCTGGGAATCGGGCAGTTTCGCCTGATTGAAAATGAAGTAGAGACAGTCAGCAGAATCACGAATGAGATGTCCCTGTCTATGATTGAACACCAGCAGACATCCCAGGAACTGACAACAGCGTTACAGAGTCTCAATACAATCAATCTAAAAGTGAAGCAGGGATCGGGAGAGATCAGAGAGAGTGCTTCAGGTATTCTGCAGAAAATGGATCATCTGGAACAACAGGCCTCCACTCTGCATACAAGAATTGCTGATGTTACCCTTGGCAGTACGCATATCCGGAACACAATGGAGATTCTGGAGCAGGATGGCAACCATACATCCCTACTGGTCAAAAACAGCCGGGAGGCCATAGCCGGATATAAAATCAGCTGAAACCGATGGTCATCATCAGGCAGCTGGCAACTCATCATTTCAAAAAGGTAAAAAAAATGAAAAAAACAGAAAGTAAACCTATTTATAAATATTTCAGAAAAAAACTACTTTTTACTCTACTGCTGATAATCTCACTATCATCCTGCAGAGAAGGACTGGTCGATTTAAAAAGGGCAAACACCAGTCTGGCTTTGCAGCTGAACCTGGATGAGCCGGCATCCCGTTACATCTATTCAGGAGCAGAGACTGCGCTGATTACAATGACTTATCCTGATGAAACACCAGTGGAATATGAATACAGTCTTACTCCGGGGAACAATCAGATCATTCTTAATGAGCTGGTACCTGTGGATTCCCTGCATATCAGTATTGCCCTGCTTAGTCCCGATGACAGCGCTCCCGTATCCTATGGAGAGACAACAGCCGAGATCCTCCCGGGAGACAACTATCTTGAAATGGAACTGGATAAATGTTTCAGAGTGGAAATCCAAAATATTGGGGCCTATTCCCTCTCGCCCTCCCTGCCCTATTATCCTGAGGGAACGGAGGTTATTTTAACTTTTGAATCTGACTTGCCAGACCACATCACTTACTGGATAAACGGAACAGACAAAGTAGAAAATTTTACCTACAGCTTTACTGTAGACAAGAATATGCAGCTGGTGATCAATTACACAAGTGATAGAATAGTGTTTTTCAGCAATGAAGAACACTTTGGTTCTTTACCATCTGATATTCATTTCAATTCTGGTGATTCCGTAACCATCCCCCACAGAAATGATCTTGAAAAAAGGTTTCATCTCTTCAAAGGATGGAATACCAAAAATGACGGCTCGGGAAAACACTATCAACCGGAGGACCTCATAATTATTGATGAGGCCTTTGAAGCTGATCCTGTACTGTCCCTTTATCCCATCTGGGAGGCAGTCCCCCCCCTTATGGATGCAGATGGGGTCAATAACATCCATCCTGTCTACTCCGATGCTGTTGTGACTGCCAGCTCCTGGAATACAGATTTTTCAAGAAATGATTTAGCTGGATATGCCTTCCACTACACATCAAGCCCCTGGCAATCAGTAATAGACAATAGTCTCTACGACTCTGTTAAAGACGTATCAGCCCAGCATATAACCCTGGATTACGGACAGGATTCCAATTTACCGATTATCAGGACTCTGATGCTCTGGGGCAGCAACAGCCCGATTGGAAGAATGCCCGGTGTCATCAGAGTTGTGGGAACCAATGAAGTGGTAGATCCGTTAGCTGCCGATCCTGTTTTTGTCAATGAGACTATCCTTCTGGACTGGCATGAAATAATCTGGACCGACAATAAAAAATACAGAGAGATATCCTTTAGCAACGATCAGACCTACCGTTATTTACGCCTGGAAATTGCTGAAACCTCAGGATTCACAGGAGAGACACCATCAACTATCGTTGCCATATTGGGAATTGCCTATATTGATTAACCTAATTATTGGACTGAAGCTAAATTGATAGTATAATTTAAGTACATACAACTGTGAACATTACAATAAGAGATTTAAAGATATGGACTGAATGTCCTTTTCCCCACCCCTTGCTGTGGATACTCCTTTTTTTATTCGGGGGGATGGTTTATGCCCCGGCAACAGAGCTTGTTTACCATCAGTATGAATCATCGGGAGAAGCAGAAGCTGAGCTTGAAGAGTTTCTTTACATGGCCATATCAGTGGAACTTCTGGAGTATAATCTGTCCAGTTCCAAAGAGAAAAAAGGATCAGACTACGCCCTGGAAATTGCCTATGTTCATCAGGAGAACAGTGTTGATCTTACATTGGAACTGTTCCGGCCTGTCAATGATAAGAATCCGATTTCATCTGCCCATATGACATCAGAGGTTGATATAAACTTCAGAAAGGCTATTGCGGCAACAGTTAAGGATCTTATGGATGGCATGGATCTGGAAGTCACTGAACCTTCTGAGAAAAATGCCAGTATTAAAGGGATCCTTGATCTGGAAGAATCAACCATCTATTCACCGGCTATTGCGGGATATATGGGCAAAAACGGACGGATCTGGGAAGCAAAGGCGGCCTTGGGGTCTCAAATATTTATAGGAGAAATCGCCGATTTGATGCCCTGGGGGCTAAACGGAAGAGCCAGTCTTGCACTATTATGGCTTCACAGAAAACAGGTATTATCCCTGGGCATCACAACATGGGCGTCCCGGGGCTTCAACAGCAGGGATGCCGAAGGCGGCTCTCTGTACCTGAGTTCTGCGGGAGGACGCTTTCTCTGGGCCTACAGACTGGGAGTGTCTCAATATCTTGGTGTCTATACAGAAGGAGGAATTGCGCCCCTTTTTCTGGTAAATGACAGGAAGGACGTTCTGATACAGAGCTGTCCTTATGCGGAAGCCGGAGTGGAATTCAGAATGATAAAGATGATGAACTCCTATCTGGATTTTAACCTGGGATATAAATCCATATTCGAATCGGGAATAGTTATAACAAGTATTGAGCCGTCCATTTCCCTGAGTTTTAAATTATGAAAAAAGAGATCTTTTTTGTATTAGTTTTATTATTGGCTCTCCTGCTTACTGCCTGTCAGCAGTTTACTCTGTTGGATGAAATCCGTCTTAAATCTGATGAGACCAGCAATACAGAAGATGATGCAACAGATGAGGAAACTGAGGCTCCCCCGCTGACCCAGTTGACCCTGGAGCTTGAAAGAGTCAGAGTGAACTTCACAGAAACCATTGAACTGTACCCGGCAGGAGGAACCCCTCCCTACAGCTATTCCATAGAAGAAGTGGATCTGTTTTATAAAGATCCGGGTGGAAACCTGGGAAGCTTCACAGGCAATACTTATACGGCCTGGAAATCTGTTGGAAAAGTTAACATAGTTCTGGAAGACAGTGGGACCTTTGTTGTAAAAAAGGCTCTTACCCTCAGACCGCCGGCGCCTCATACACTTGCGGGTTCAAAATATGACAGTATAACTGCTGAGATTGAATGGATTTTCAGTGAGCTTGAGGAAATGATTGATGGTTTTATCATAACCAGCGTGAATTCCGACAATATAGAGTCAAAGATAAATGTAGGAAGGGATACACGAAACTACCAGGATAAACATGGTAGTGAAACCGGAAGCTTTACCTACTCTATACAATCCACGGCGAATGGCATGGTTTCCTTACCCACAGATCCAATTACTGTACATATGGCCCCCTAGATAATGTTCAAGAACTATCAATCACTCCCGAAGGTCTCTTCCATAATCACAAGTAGTTCTGCATAAAGATCCTGCTGGGCACTGAGTTTTTCAATGGCACTGACTTTGTCTATATACAGCTGCAGCTCTTCCTTGAGGCCGGGATATTCATTGCGAATCTGCGGTAGGTCAAGAATAATATTGATCAGTTCAAACTTATACAGAGAGGTAATATCCATTGTCTTCCCTGTATTATCAGGATTTAAATTCTGAATAAGGTATTGCCTGACATCATCAATACCCGAATCCAATTCCAGCAGAGCCTTCTCCCGGCTCAGGATCTGCTCCTGTAACTCCTGCTGATTCATATCGGATGTAAACTCAAGAGTCTGTTTTTCTGACTCCAGGTTTCTGAGAGCCTCATTGAGCACCTCAATCTCCCGCTCCGCAGCCAGCTTATAATCCTGCAAAGTCTTCAGTTCCTCTCTCTGCAGATTATCAGAAACCGATAAACCAGCTGTCAGCAAAGGCAGGGTTATTCCTGCTCCTGTGTCTACAGCCCTATCATCAGACAGGGAAAGGGTCATTTGTTCGAGAATAGTATCCCGTTCATCCTCTATGGTTTTAATTTTATCTTCGATTTCCCGCAGCGAATCCGGACCTAACCTGCGGGCCTTCAATAATTCATACTGAGCCTGAAGCCGTCTTATTTCCTGATTCTTCTTTTCCAGTTCCTCTTCTGCCTGATTCTTTATGATCTGCAGGAGATGCCATTCAGTGGTTATGAATCTGTTCTCTCTGAGTGCCGCATCCTCTATTTTATTCTGATAGGCATACCGCCCCCACACAGTTATGACGGCTGCCAATGAGATAATAATTAAATTGTAAAAAAGTATGGAGCGACCAGCTTTTTGAAAGTACACCTGGAAAGTCCTTTATTTTTAAATATAGATGAAAATCTACACATTTTCAGTTTTTTAGAAAATATGGTACCATGCTTCTGTGAATAAATTCATAGGCATTCGTTACTCCCTTATCCTGATGCTCCTGCCTCTGGTCATCATTATTGTCGTTCTAACCGGAGTTTTCAGTATATACGAATCCCGCTCGGCTCTGACGGTTCTGGCAAACAGACACATAGCGTTTAAAGCTGAAGAATTGAGGGATTTCTCCTACAGTGAATGGGAGACCCTGAAATCTCTGAGCCTTGAAAATAACGCAGAATTACAGGCTGCTGCCAAAGAATCAATAATCTCCTACTCCCGGTCTCTACTCCGAAACAAATCGGAAAAAGTATTCATTTTCAATGAACAGAATGATCTCATCTGGGAAATGAGCCTCTCAGAAAACCTGGTTGCCGGTGAATCGGAAGTATCAACAGACAAGGATTTATCATCATCCGGTTGGCTTCGCTTTACATCGGATGAAGAAGAGAGAGTGGGGATTCTGTTTGATTTTGAGCCCTTCGGCTGGTCTATTATATTCAGTGATCTGGATGAGTCCTTTTTTGCAGAAATCAGGAACATTGAAAGAAACAGTGTCATTATTCTGATTGTATCGATTCTGGCGGTCCTCATCCTGACCCCCTTATCTCTGAGCCGGATAGTCGGCCACATAGAAGACTTATCCCGGACAGCCATTGAAATAACTGAAAGCAGAGACTTTTCCAGAAGGGTGAACATCGAGTCCAGTGATGAAACCGGCCAGCTTGCTGAAAAGTTCAATGCCATGCTCGAGACCCTTCAGGACAGTAACAAACAACTTGAAATTAAGAGCCGGAATGAGAGAGAGGCCAGAAAAGCGGCAGAAGACCAGGAAAGGGAAGCCCTCTTCCTACTGAGCCGCATTTCAGACATCAGAGACGAAAACACAGGGAACCATCTGAAACGGATTGGCGTTCTCTCAGAGCTGATGGGAAAACTCCTCGGCTTGTCTGAAAAAGAACAGGAAATTCTGCTTAAAAGCGCTCCCCTTCATGATATCGGCAAAATCGCTGTGCCCGATTCCATTCTTCTGAAACCGGGAAAACTCACGGAAGAAGAGTTTGATGTCATCAGAACCCATACAACCACTGGTTATAAGCTGCTCCATGCAAGCCGCAGTATTTATCTTCAGAGAGGTGCGGTCATTGCCCGATCCCACCATGAAAAATGGGACGGAACCGGATACCCCGAAGGATTATCTGGAGAGAATATCCCACTTTACGGCCGGATTGTGAGTCTCGTTGATGTTTTTGACGCTCTTTTATCAGAAAGGCCCTATAAGAAGAGTCACAGTTATGAAGAAACATATGAGTTGATTCAATCACAGAAAGGAAAACACTTTGATCCCTCTCTGGTGGATCTGTTCACCCGGAACTCCGAAACTTTTATGAAAACCTATGATGCAATAAACAAAAGCTCATAAGGATTCCCTCTTTCATTTTCATATTAGATAATTTTAATATACTGTAATATACTTTAATCAGGTGTAAACAGTGCAGAAAAAATTTAATTTGATAATCCTGTTATTACTTCTGTCCATCTTTTTTTTCATTTTTTATAACGTGAATGAACTGGTCAGAAAAACCGGAGAGAATGAGTATAACAGACTGATCAATAACCTGAACAAAGATACAACAGATTTTACATCCTGGATCAGTAACAAAAAGCAGATTCTGAACACGGCCAAAGACTTTGTAGACAATTTCACCTATGAGCAGATCATTGAATGGAACACTCTTAATCCTTATCTCAATATAAATAATGATGATCCTGATATCTCTCAGATTTATATAGGCCTGGCAGACGGAGGATTCATCACGGGAGGCCGGTGGGTTCCTCCCGAAGATTATGACCCCCGGACTAGAGTGTGGTATAAAGAAGCTCTTGAAGCTGACCATACAATTATATCTGATGTGTATATTGACCGGGAAACTGGAGATAGAACCGTTACAATCAGTTCTCCCCTATATCTGCATGAGACCTTCATCGGGATTATTTCTGCTGATGTTTTTATGAACGACATAAGTGAATGGCTCAGAAATAAAATGAGTGGTGAAGATGTGTACACCTACCTGATTGATCCGGAAGGAACTGTCATTGTCCATACTTTACGGCCCGAGCTGGTTGGAACCAATTTATACAGAGATTCCCGGTTGTATGATTCATTCTTTCTGAGGATGGAAGGTTTTCTTGAATACTTCGAAGAGGTAAAAAATACCAGTCAGGTTGTAAAAATGGAATATACAGCCGCAGGGAAGAAAACAAGAGGGATTATCAGAAAGGTTGAAGACGGCGACTGGTATTTGTCTGTGGCAGCCATAGAAGAAAAGAACCTGGTCAATTTCATCAGATTAAACGGAAAAAGCATTCTGTTTAATTTACTGATTCTGAGTGTCATCATAACTCTCCTGCACCTTGTTATGCGCATCAAAATAGAGCTGGAACACAAAAACAAGCTTCTGACAATCGATAATGAAAGCGACTTCCTGACAGGGATTTACAATCGCAGGTATTTTAATCTTTACATTGAACAGCTGTGGGAAAATGGGGCTGAGGATAATTCAGAAGTGAGTCTGTTAATGATGGATATTGATCACTTCAAAGGTTACAACGATACCTACGGTCATATCAAAGGAGATGAAGTACTTATTGAAGTGACAGATATCATCAATCATACAATCAGAAAGCAGGATGTTTTCTCCCGATACGGGGGAGAAGAATTTGTACTGGTTCTGAATCAGGTCACACCGGATGATGTACAAAAAATCGCATCTAAAATTGTGGAGGCTGTTTATGAAAGAAACATCGTTAACAGCTCATCCCCTCTGGGACGCATTACAATCAGCATTGGTATAGCCTCAATGAAGGGGGAAGAAAAAATCGGAGTCCGTCAGTTTATTCACAAAGCAGACCAGGCTCTCTATTCAGCCAAAGAAGAAGGCCGGAACAGATTTTCTGTATATGCATCTAAAAACTGATTTTTTCCCGGATAGTGAAGAATACAATCTGATAATAATCTAAAATAATATGAGAGGAGTTTTATATGAAAAAGAGTCTGATCCTTGCAGTTCTTATATTGGCAGCTGCCACCCTCTGGGGGCAGTCATCCTATTTCAATACCATTGAGTTCCGTAATAATACAAGTGCAGAAATTCTGTATCTCTTCTTTTCCCCGGCAGACAGTGAATACTGGGGGCCGGATGTACTCGGAGACTCCAGAATCCTCCCGCCGAAAGGTACGGTAGAGTTTTTCATATCATACCCGGAGGAATCCAATAACTTCGATTTTATGGCCATTGATGAGAACGGTACGGTATATGAAATCTATGAAGAGACCATTACAGACGGTTATGAAGCACAGATTGTTATCAATAAAGCATCCCGGACAGACAGTGTGGATATAGATTATCTGTCCGAGGAACTCATCAGCCTGGAGATCTATAATGAGACGGAGGTGGAACTCTACTACCTCTTTGTTTCCCCTTCAGACTCTGAGATGTACGGCATTGACTTTATGGATACAGAAACCACCCTCCCCCCGGGAGAATCCGTCTCTGTACTGCTGTTTAACAGTAATGCGGAAGTGGAATATGATATTCAGGCCATAGATCCTGAAGACAATACCTATTCCTTCTCACTGGAACTGGACCCGGAACTGGAGTATCAGTATGTGGATATCGTGCCTGAGGATCTGGATCTTTAAAAAAGGGGAACGGCTCATTCTGAATGTCCTTAAAAACACTGATCCTGTTTAATGCTGATCAAGCGCCCCTTTCCGGATAACCTGATAATCTCCTGTTTCAGTATTCAGATCATAAATACTGAAGTTGGTACTGATGTCATATCCTTCATACCGGGTTGCCAGATTCAATGAGGCGGAACCATCACTCCCGCTGACAATTCTATGGAAAACGCCTCGGGGCCAGACCAGAACAGCCGGGTCATCATACACAGTTATTCCGTCTGTACAAATACAATCGGGGGTGACTTCAAATGTCAGAACATCTCCTATGCGGGGATGATAGATATCTACGGTCCGTTTTCCGGAAAGTACAATCAGATTATCATCCTGATGGGTGTGCATATACCAGGGCCTGTCAATAGTTCCCACAGGTCCCGGAGAGACTGCATCGGTTTTGTGAATAACCCTGTCCACTCCGTCAACACGGGGAATCATATCTTTGGCAAGAATATGAAACTCCACCCCCGGTGTTCTCCGAAACTCTTTCATTGGGATGACCCTGTAGAATCCTTCTATGTGCATTTTAAAACTGTTCATACAGAAAACTCTAATTTGATCTTATGGGGAAAGCAAGTTATTCCTGCCCCTCTAAAGAACGCACCTGATTCAACTTGAAGAATCGGACCTGTTCCAGAAGTTCTTCAGCCTGCTGCCTGAGTTCAACGGCAATGCTGTTCATCTCCTCGGCAGTGGCGGAATTACTCTGGATAGTCTGATCCAGCTGCATGAGAGCGCCGTTTATCTGACTGGTTCCGGAATTCTGTTCCTGGCTGCTTGTGGCTATTTCCTGAATTAGCTCTGTGGTCTGAGCAATATCAGGAACAACCTGTTCCAGTTTGGTACCGGCCTGATGAGCCACTTCTGTACTGCTTTTACTGAGTTCGGAAATCTCCGATGCCGCTTCCTGACTCCGTTCAGCCAGTTTTCTCACTTCATTGGCAACAACAGCAAATCCCTTTCCCGCATCACCGGCCCGGGCAGCTTCTATAGCAGCATTCAGAGCCAGAAGGTTGGTCTGACGGCTGATTTCGTCAATAATTGAGATCTTGTTTGCAATTTCCCCCATGGCCTCAACTGTCTGCCTTACCGCTTCTCCGCCCTCTGTTACATCTTCAAAATTCTTTTTGGCCATAACAAGAGTCTGGGCGGCATTATCAGAATTATTCTGAATACTGGCAGCCATTTCTTCCATGGATGCAGAAACCTGCTCGGATGCTGCTGCCTGCTCTGAGGCACCGCTGCTCAGGACACCGGAAAACTCCGCAATCTGCTGACTGTGATGGTTTACATTATCCGTTGAATGCTGAATGGAACGCACAATGCTCTCCAGCTTCCCGATCATATTCTCCAGAGATTTACCGGTAAACCCGATCTCATCCTTTTTATGAGAGAAACTGATGGAAAGCTGTAAATTCCCCTCAGACAGCTGTTCTGCATGACTGGCGATCTCTTCTATAGGACGAGCAATACTGCGGGCCAGAAAAACAATAAACAGAATTGTAATGGACAGTAAGGCAATAATTATGGGAATGACCATATACAGCATACGACGAAAGGGAGCCATAACTTCAGCTTTGGGAACGGCTACTGTAAGAACCCAGGGTGATTCAACATATTTAATTCTCACCGGAACCGCTATATGGAGAAAACCGTCTACATCCAGTATGTCTCCCATCTGCTGGGAATGGGTCTCATACAGGGGAAGAGCTTCACTAAGAGGAACACCCCAGTATTCCTTTTGATAGGCTACAACAGTTCCCATTTCCGTATTCATATACGCATAACTTCTGGGAAAAGGCTGTATGCTTTCAATCTCCTGCTGAAAATAACTGAGTTCCAGGTCATATCCGCCCACACCGATACTTGTACCACCGGTCATTACGACCTGACAGAAGCTGGTAATAAAAAGCTCACCCATTGAACCGCCGTAGTCCCAGACATAGGGTTCTGTGATAATCATGGACTGATCGTCAAAGGGAGTTCTGAACCAGAAATCATTGGCCGGATCAAAGGGATTATAGTCCAGACTGTCGCTGGAATCACTGCTCCACTCTCCGTTCCAGTAGTTATAACTGTTGCGAAACCACTTATTCAGTTCCGTATAATTTCCGAATGATTCGGGCTGATCTATGATTCCCGGCTCAATCATCATCCATTGGGCGAAGGCAAAATGATCTGCACTGTCCTTGAAAAAGTCTCTGAGATAGGCCGTCAGCATATCCCGTCTGGAATCCTCAGGAA
>JAQQAM010000003.1 GCA_028532905.1 Spirochaetales bacterium | reverse complement strand
ATGGAACCACTTGATGCTTACTTCGAGTCTATAGACGGTGCGGGATGGGAGAATCAATTCAATGCATTGGATATGGAAATTTCCAGAGGACAGACCAAGAGTGAAGAATTATTATTTGTAACAGCCGGACGGCTGGGATCAGCAATTGGTCTTTATAATGCGAAAATGTTTGAAGAACTGGGACTTTCCGTTCCAGAGACTTATGACGATATGAAAGCCGTTGCAGCAACAATCAGAGATCAGCGCCCTGGTGTTCTACCAGTCGTATTTACCGGAGACGGATGGTTTATAGATGAAATGCTTCTTACAGTTGTAGCCCAGGAATCTGACCTCTTTAACGAAATCCGTTATGAAGGTGGAAGTTTTACAGATCCCCGTTTTGTTCAGGCTTTGAAAGATTTCAACATGATGTTCCAGGACGGTGTTTTTGAGAATATGACAGATATCGGTTATGGAAGATCCTTGGAACTTTTCGATACTGGAAAAGCTGCTATCCTCTACCAGGGAACCTGGGAAACAGCAAGACTTTCAAGCACATTCAGAGAAAAAAATGGTATTAAACTTGAGAATGTTGGTGCTATGGCTATGCCCGTTATGAGAGATTCAGGTAAAGCAACTCTGAGAGCCTATACCGAGTTGGGATATGCAGTTTCAAACAGCTCTAAAAATAAGGAAGCGGCTGTGAAGCTTGTCCATTTCCTTACAGCCGGAGAAGGTATGGACATTATGAATCAGGGGATGTTTTTAATTCCTAATAACAAAACATCCTCAATGCCCGATTCTCTGTTCAATTCAGATGAGGGCAGAGAAGGATGGGGATTGGTTCAGAAATTGGTCGCCGAATCTACATCTCACCGAAACAACCTTTCTGGATTCAGCAACACAGCGGGACAGATCGTTCAGATGATGATTGGAGGCCAGCTTACTCCTGAAAAAACTGCAGAGATGATTCAGCAGGAATTTGAAAGATCAGGTCTGAAATAAATAATTAGTGATTTTTTTGCCGGTTGTCTTAGTTAAGAGGACAACCGGTATTTAAAAAAAATGATGTCCAGTACATTTTTTGAAGGGATTGGATAGGAGGATATATCGGTGTCAGAACACCTTTCTGAAATAAGACAGAGGAACAACAACAAAAGTGCCATTTTTTTTCTATTGCCATTGATGTTAATCGTTGGGATACTGCTTTTTTATAGTATCTTTTTTGTAATCAAAAACAGTTTTTTTGATTTTGATTTATCATTTCGGGAATTCAGGTTTGTCGGTTTGCATAATTATTCAAGGTTGCTCACTGATCCTATTTTTTATAAAAGCATATTCAATAATGTGATCTTTTCACTTGTCATAATTTTAGCCGGTGTTACTTTAGGGTTTCTATTTGCTGTACTTTTATCGACCAACATAAAAGGGAACAGGCTGCTTTTTGCTATCTTATTTCTTCCTTCCATTGTTCCCAGAGCTTTGATTGCCACTGTGTTCAAAGAAATGCTGGAATATCATAGCGGTACTGTGAATACAGTTCTTTCTTATTTGGGGATGAATGTTCAGGATCTTACCTGGCTGACAGACCCGGGAATGGCCTACTTTTCAGTTATCACAGTGCTTGTTTATATGCTGGGTATTCCCCTTTTGTATTATAATGCAGAGCTCACGACCATCGATTCTGGAATTTACGAATCTGCTCAGCTGGATGGAGCCAATTTCATCACTCTGATAACAAAAATTATTTTTCCTCTGGTAAAGGCCAGTCATAAAACAATCGTCATTTCAACTCTTCTGGCTATGTTCAGAATGTTTGAAGTTGTTTTTCTGCTCACATCCGGAGGACCCGGTTTTACAACCGAAATAACCGGGACGTATATTTACCGATTTACCCGTAGAGGAATGGACCTGGGATATGTCTCTGCTGCTGCTACGATCATCCTGGTTATTGCCCTGTGTTTATCTGTTGTTCAGATAAAACTACTCTACAAATCCAAAAAAAATTAGGAAAGCCATATGAGCGATACAAAAATACTTTCATTTTCAGGATGGAAAAAAAATGTCCTTCAAGGCGTTATGATCATCATTGCTCTGTGCTGGTTGATCCCTGTGTTTTCCGCTGTATACAGATCATTCAGATTTATGGGAATTCAGAATTATGTTTATGTTCTTAGTACCAGGATTAATGGTATCTATTTTGTTCAGGCTATTCTGAATTCGTTTATCATCGCAGCTGTGGCCGTTTTCTTAACCGTTTCCGTTTCCAGTTTGGCAGGTTTCTGTTTTTCCAAGATTGATTTTAAACTGAACAAACTGTTCTATCTGTTGACCCTGTGTCTTCTGGCTATTCCGGGGGTTACCATTTTAATACCTCTGTTTTTCACCATAAAAAGTTTAAATCTTATGAATACCCATCTTGCTGTTGCACTGCCTGAAGTGGCTCTTACACTACCTTTTGGCGTACTCCTTATGAGAAATGCTTTTGATGCTATAGATAATGCCTATCTGGAAGCGGCAACTATTGACGGAGCCAATTATTATCAGGCTTTCTTCAGGATCTATTTACCCATGAATATCGGAACCACGATTAACCTGGCTATATTACAGTTCATCTGGTCTTTTCAGGATTTCCTGCTGCCAAACTATTTTATCTCCAAAAAAGAAATTATGACAACAACCCAGTTAATCAGTTCATTCAATAGAGCTATGACTGTCACTCCAAAAGATCTTGGTGCTTTCAGCGCTTCACTGGTTCTTTTAGCTATACCCGTACTGGTTGTATATCTGATATTCAGCAGATATATAAAAAGCGGTCTCACTTCTGGCGGACTCAAAGGTTAGAGATAAGAAGGTAATACAGCATATGGGTTCCAGTATTCTTCAATTTTCCAATCCGGCCTCTCTCTGGGAGGAGAGCTTCCTCATGGGGAACGGTAATATCGGTTTCTCTCTTTGGGGAGGCCTCGGTTATGAAAAGATTCAGCTAAATCAAGACACATTCTGGGCGGGGCAAAATATGGCCTCGCCTATCAAGATAGCTTCTGAAAAACTTGAAACTCTCAGAGAACTCCTGGCAAGAAAAGAATACCTGAAGGCAGAACGCGACATCAGTCGCACATTTACCGATAGGTACACCTTTCCCTACCAGCCTCTGGGTGAGATTAAAATCAACTTTGATGGTTTGTTGTTTCATAAACTTCAGGATGGCAAGCAGCGATATGAGCGAAAACTGGACCTTTCCAGAGCTGTTTATTCCCAGTATATTGAAGACTGTTACAACACTGAAGGCTTTGTCTCTTTTCCTGATAACTGCGGTGTTCTTCGCTTTGATGCTGAAGAAGGGTACAGTCTTTCAGGGAGTATTTTATTTCAGTCTCCCTACAGTGATAACCCTGCCCGGATAATTGAGAGCAATGGTCTTCTGCAGTTTGTTCTTTCAGCACCTGTTGACCTTGATGGTTTTTTTGATAAAAAGATAGATGATGTTTCCTACACCGGAATTACAGGATGCACAACCTTGGGTATTTCTTATAGGGATGGGTCAATAAACATTCAGGATGGGAACCTCATTGTTGAAGGTGTTAGAAGCTTCTGTCTGTATATACATACCGGAACAAACTGGGAGAACGAAGATTTTCTAAAGAATGGCAGGGATGCTGTTCTGAATGGCATGAATAAAGGATATGCAGAACTTTTGCAGCGACACCTGGAGGATTTTCAGCCGCTTTTTCATTCTTTCTCTCTCAAATTGGGAGAGGATGAAGACACCATCAGTTCTCTGCCTCCACGAGCCTCCCTTGGGAGCGGTGCGGAGCAAATGAAGCTGTTTGAGACCCTGTTTGATTATGGGCGCTACCTGCTTATTTCTTCATCCCGTCCGGGGAGTCAGCCGGCAAATCTACAGGGAATTTGGAACCCTTTGATATCTCCCCCCTGGTGGTCGAACTACACCATGAATATCAATCTGGAAATGAATTACTGGGGAGCATTGGAAACCGGGTTGAATGAATGCTCTCTTCCGCTCTTCGACTATGCTATGAGGCTTATGGAAAATGGCCGGAAAACGGCACAAAACCTATATAATGCTCAGGGCTGGTGTTCTCATCATCAGAGTGATCTCTGGGCCCAGACTCACCCGAGAGGATGCACCAGAAACTCTGTATCTGAGGATAATGTGGAATATGCCATATGGCCCTTCAGCGGCATCTGGCTATCCCTTATGGCCTGGGAACATTATAAGCATACCAATAATGAAGATTTCCTTAAGAATCGATGTCAACCTCTGCTCGAGGGGAGTGTACGTTTTCTTCAGACCTTTCTCCAGGAAGATGACAATGGACAACTTATTACAAGTCCATCCACTTCACCGGAAAACAGATTTGACTGGAAAGGGGAGAGGCCTGCTGTTTCGACCGGGAGTACCATGGATCTTTCTCTGGCTCTGGAAGCTGTTATTTCCTATCTGGAAATGGGAAGTCTCATTCGGTGCGATTTTGATTTGCTGGTCTGGGCGAAAGAAGCAGTCGGGAAAATCCGACCCTATAAGCTGGGGCGATGGGGCCAGTTGCAGGAATGGTCTGATGATGTGGATCGGGAATTCGAAGAACACCGACATCTCTCTCATTTATACAGCATCTATCCCGGCAGCAAATTGATGGATGATGATCTTGTCCATTTTCGGGAGGGGGCTGCCTGCTCTCTCAGAGGGAGAGATCTGGAATCAACCGGTTGGAGCACAGTATGGAAGCTGGCTCTGAATGCCCGTCTGGATAATACCGAAGGCATTCCTGATCTGTTAAATCGATTTGTATCACCAGTTAATCCCCATGATAAAGATGTTCATTTCAAGGGCGGCGGCATATATCCTAATTTGCTATGCGCACATCCTCCTTTTCAGATCGACGGGAACCTGGGCATCGTAGGAGCACTGCTGGAAGTTCTCGTCCGTCAGGTTAAGGACCGGATCACGATCCTTCCTTGCCTTCCTTCCACTTGGGGTCAGGGACGTATTATTGGTTATCAACTGACTGGTGGTGGAAAAGTCAATTTTCAATGGACCAGTAATGTGATAGATTTTATTGAACTTAAATCATCTACTTCTGGGAGTTGGGAAATCCAATACAATAACAGAACTGTCAGGCTGAGATTGAAAGAAAATGAAATTGTGAGGTTGGACAAACAATTATGCAGGATGAAAAATCAAGCGTAACCCTGAGGGATATAGCTCGGGAAACAGGAATCTCACTAGGTACTATTTCCCGGTTTATCAATGGAGAGACCGTTCGGGATTCTACCAGAGCGAAGTTGGAAGCGGCAATTGCAGAGCTGGGGTACAAAGAGAATATCGTTACCAGAGCAAAGCGTACCGGGAACTCTATGACCATAGCCGTTGTTGTTTCACAGCTGAACGCAGAATTTTTCATGGATATCATACAGGCCATGGACAATAGTCTGAGAGATCATATGTACAGCATACTGCTGTGTAACTTCCAATATAATTCAAAGATCCTGAAAAAGCGTTTGGAGGAACTGCGTCATAGATCCATAGACGGCATAGTTCTGTTTCCTTCAGGGCTGGAAGGAGATGTTGTTACTGAACTTGAAGCTTTTCTGGATGAAGGGACACCCGTTGTTGTAATTGACGATAAGGTTCATGGATTGACAACGGATTCCGTCTCAACAGACAACTATAATGCTGCCTATAGTGCGACAGAATATCTTATACGCAAAGGACATCGCCGCATAGGATTTCTGGCGGGACGGAAATCTTCATTTGTTGCAATGGACCGATTACGGGGCTGTCAGGCTGCCTTTGAGACTTATGATATCCCATGGGATGACATTCTTGTTCGATGGGCTGATTTTGAAACCGGAAAAAGCAGTGCTCTTTTCAATGAACTGGTAAGCCTCTCTGATCCACCTACAGCGGTTTTTCCCATGAGTTATGACATGACCCTCGGAGTATTTCTCTCTACAGTGAATAGACACATCAAAATACCGGAAGACCTTTCAGTTTTCGGTTTTGACATGTTCCCCGGGATTGATGCCCTAACTCCGAAGTTGACTCTTATAGAACAGCCGACGGCGAAGATCGGCCAGGTCGCTGCTGAAATCCTGCTGGAAAGGATACAGGGACAGTGGAACAGTTTCCCCCGATGTGTGGAATTGAAGGCTAAGATGATAATTAGAGACTCCATTGCTGCGATTTAAAAAATGGAATATGCCCTTAAATTCTGACTTCTCTGATAGTTGTTTCCGGGAATTATTTATCTCCGCCTAATCCTCTCCATGCCGAGTACCCTGTTGATGTGCAGATCATTGATGATGGTTCCGTTTCTGTTCTGATGAAGGAGTATTGATATAAATGAGAAAACCCAATGTAATCTTTGTCCTCACCGACGACCAGGGATACGGAGACCTCGCTTGTCACGGTAATCCTGCTTTGAAGACCCCGGAAATCGATTCCTTTTACAAAGATTCACTTCGCTTTACGAATTTCCATGTAGGGCCTACCTGTGCCCCCACCAGATCCATGTTGATGACGGGACATCATGCTAACAGCACGGGGGTCTGGCATACCATCGGAGGCCGTTCCCTGTTGAGGCGTGATGAGTGGAGCCTGGCAACGGCATTCAAAGAAGCCGGTTACGATACATCACTTTTCGGCAAATGGCATCTGGGTGATAATTTTCCCTACCGTCCACAGGATCGGGGATTCAAAACTGTTCTGATGCACGGCGGGGGAGGAATCAGCCAGGTTTCCGACTGGTGGGGTAATGATTATTTCGATGATACTTATCTGCTTAACGGCGTACCTCGCAAGTACGAGGGTTACTGCACAGATGTCTGGTTCAGTGAAGCTGTAAAGCATATTGAAAAAGTCCGGGAAGAACCCTTTTTTTGCTGCATCACTGTCAATGCACCTCATGAGCCTTATAATGTCGATGGCAAGTATGCCGATCCCTACCGGGGCCAGGTTCCCGAGGATCGGGCCAGGTTCTATGGTATGATCAGTAATATAGATGAAAATTTTGGTAAGCTCCGCCGCAAACTTAATGATCTGGACCTGACTGATAATACAATACTTATTTTTATGACGGACAACGGCAGCAGCTGCGGCAGTACCTTTGACAAAGATCAATTTATGGTTGAGGGCTTTAATGCCGGTATGAGGGGCATGAAGTGCTCAGAATATGACGGAGGGCATCGTGTACCCTTTTTTATTCAGTGGCCTGCCGGCGGAATTGATTCGGGACGTGATGAAAACAGCTTGTCTTCGGCTGTTGATTTTATGCCGACCCTTCTTGATTTGTGCGGTATCACGATTCCGGAAGGCAGAACTTTTCATGGAATCAGCCTTAAGCCTTTAATTGACGGGGAGGAGAATGATTTTCCGGACAGACAAATCGTTACCGACTCCCAGCGAATCACTCATCCGAAAAAGTGGAGGCTTTCTTCAGTCATGTCCCGGAATTGGAGACTGGTCAATGGAAAAGAGTTATACGACATTAAGAGCGATCCGGAACAAAGAACTGATCTGTTCCATGAATATCCCGAAGTCGTCGAAACTCATCGCCGGGCTTATGAGGATTGGTGGGCTCTTGTTTCCGGACGATTTGATGAGACAATACCCATCGATATTCATAAGACGGAGACGATCAAACTCTGTTGTCATGATTGGCGGAATGAAGAGAGCCACGCCCCCTATCGCCAGAACCATATCCGGGAAGGGCTTATTTCAAACGGCTACTGGGAAATCAATATTCCGGAAACGGGAACATACCGTTTTGATCTCTACAGATGGCCTGAAGAGTCAGGCCATAAGATGACCGATGGGATCGATGGAGATGATGTGGCTTTCCGCAGGGATGCCATTACTGAAAGAGATTGGATTTATTATACAGGGGGAATCTCCCTTCCTGTTTCTAAAGCGAGAATAAAAATTGGAAATCATGATCTGACAACTCCGGTGCATTCAGGAGAATCGGCAGCTTCATTTGAACTGGATTTGACGGCTGGAGAGACGAAAATGCAAACCTGGTTATACACGGGAGATGATGATTATGATGCTCATTCTAAACTGGAGGATGAAGAGAGCCGTAAATATGTCCGCGGGGCTTATTATGTATTTGTGACCCATAAATAAGTATTAAAAAATCTAACAGTGTAATTCTGGAAAGAAGTCAGGTAAGAGATGGATGAGGTATTGATTTAAAATCTTTACGGATATCTTAAAATCCCGGGTCTACTTCTGTTTTTTCTATGATTTCTTGTCAGCTCATGAGTATACAAATTATACTTTGATTATGGACATACTTCCTGTTCTGGGTATATCGCACATCTGTTTCGGACTGTTACTCATCGGGACAAAAAAGAAAGAGAGGGCAGATTATCTGCTTCTACTTTGGTTGGTTGTTCTGGCAATGCCTTTTCTGCAGGAAGTCATTGATCAACTGAAAGGGGAGGGAATCAGACAGATTCGTCTGAATAATCCTTCTTTCTCACTTCTGAATGGCCCATTGCTGTATCTTTATCTGAGAGAACTCACCAGAGATGATCAGGTATCTCCGGCCTACTGGCCGCATTTTCTTGTTTTCATTCTCTATTATCTTTATTTTTTGAATAGTTCCATTATGCTGACACCTGGTGGTCCTTCTCAACATCTGGACAGGCAGGTCCCCCCTTTTTTTCTCCGTTACTTTGGTGAAATAAGTGTTGTCAGTTATGCGTTGTATATTCTTTTTTCATTTGTCCGATTACAGAAACACAGGGTAAAAGTCAAAGATAGTTATGCCTACCATAAAGGAAGTATTACCCTTATCTGGGTAAATCTGATTCCCCTGATCTTTGCTGTCCTGGTATCTATTCTTGTACTTGGAGAAAAAACTTTAAAATGGAACAGTCAGCAGCTTCATCATACAGTTTATCTGACTTTGGCGTTGTATCTCATTTTTTTCGGTCTGAGGCAGACGTCTGTATTTCCCCTAAAAGAAAAAGTGAAAAGAACACAGGCTGCATCGCCTACTCATCCCGACGGGGAGCAGAGCCTGGAAAAAATCAGAAATGTAATGGAGGAGAGAAAGCTTTATCTTAATCCTACTCTTTCAGTTTATGATCTTGCCAATGAGACTGATATTGCCCGACACAAGATATCATCACTTTTAAAGGAAAGATTATCACAGAACTTTTATCAGTTTGTTAATGACTACAGAATGAATGAGGTTTGACTCCTTATGGAGCAGGATCATGAAAACCGGAAAAATATTCTGGAACATGCATTTGATTCGGGCTTTAACTCCAAATCCAGCTTCAATAGTCTTTTTAAAATCAGGTACGAAAAAACGCCCAGCCAATACAGAAAATGGATTAATTCGTCCAAATAGTGCGATTTGGACGATGGTGTTT
>JAQQAM010000002.1 GCA_028532905.1 Spirochaetales bacterium | reverse complement strand
TTTTTCCGTCAGGCTTCCATAATGGTTCCCTGTTCCTTTTTCATATTATCCTTATCCAGACAGTAAACGGCGACACTGGCCGGATTGGGCTTGGAGGCATAAACATACCGGCTGCCGATCACCTCGGCCGCATTCACCGAGTCCGCCCAGGGGGTAACCGAGATCTTCCTGAGATTGGGTATTTTCTCAACAATATCAATCATGGTATCCAAAGGTTCACAACAGCCGTAATAGGTCATTCCGCAAAGCCCTACGGTCTCCTTCATATACTCAATATCAAATTCCTCGCGCATCTCTTTGGAGGCGGAGGCCAGAATCTGAGCGACACCCCTGCCCCATACGTTTTTCAGACGGACCTTGCCGTCTTCTTCCAGAGCCGGCATATCTCCTGTTTCAGAGGCTGTGCAGTGAAGAGTCTCCAGTCCCGTATCCAGAAGACCCAGTTCTTCATACTGCTTCATGGTATGGATCTGAATATCCGTCAGGCGGCGCACCAGTTTATGTGTGAAATCCGGACGGTCCAGAAGGTCGATCAGCAGGGGCGACACTCCCCGGTATTCGGAAATATCATCCCAGGTTCCCACATGAATACGGCCGAGTCCTTCTGCCACAACATCTATGATCCCGTCGTACACATCATTCAGGAGGCTGACGCGCCTCTCTGTTTCAGTTTTATCATAAGTGATCACAGGCATTTTCAGCTTTTCCAGATCTTCATCCCGGCTGAACTGATCAATATATTCATGGGCAACGATGTTGTTACCGGTCTCATACTCCAGGGTCTGCTCTTCCACTTCAATTCCGATTCCCGTGGAACGGATAATCTTGTTGACGGCCAGGAAAGGACGGAGCACCATATCACCTGGAAAATGTCTGAACTGGTATATTCTCTTTCTCAAAAAATCCTCTGATGCCCGGATGAACGGATCTTCCGAGATGAGCTTCAGGGAGTCATGGGCAATCTCATTCCAGGGAATTTCATCAATCAGCACCACAGGGCGTTCCGACTCCAGATCATTGACTTTGCGCCGCAGTTCACGGCGCTCTGTGTTGATGTCCTGAGAGGCCAGCTCCAGATACTCCTTAGCCAGATCCTGTAATTTTGTTTTCACTCCCGGTTTCATAACTCAGAACTCCTTATATCGGGGGATGGGAGACAGACCCGGATGTCGAATCCTCTCTTGGTTAAATGCTGTTTAACTCATCCTATTTCAACCTATTGAAAAAAGCGTGTATAATATTCCCACGGAAGATAGTGTACAGGAGGCAAAAAATCATAACTGACCCCCTCAAAGAGATCCCCTATGTAAGAGAACTGGGTGTGATAACAGAATCTGCGGGAAAATCTCTGCCCATGCACCGGAATGACGGATTTGAGATTATTTATGTTTTCTCAGGGCGGTACCGCTGGGAAATGGAAGACGGTCATATGATAAATGTCCGGGGACGTCAGCTCAGCCTCACCTTGCCCCAAGAGGCTCACCATGGCTACCTGGATCACCTGAGTCCCGGAGAGATCCTCTATATTGTCTTTGATTTTGACAGGGGATTCTGTAAAGGTGTTCCGTACCTGAACTCATCCCATCTAAGGCAACTCCGGTCGCAGCTGATGAACAGGGGCAACGGCACCTTCCGGGTCGGTGAGGATGTTCATTCGGCCGCAGAACGGCTGGCAGATCTGATCGTCCGCAAGGAGCAGGACAAACTCAGCTCCCTGGATCTGGCCGTTTTATGGGGTGAGATGAATCAGTTTATTCTCCGGTCTGTCAGGGCCATTATTGATACCGGCAAGCAGACGGAGGAGGCCCCTCCCCTGCAGGGACTTCTGACCTACATTCAAGAACACAGCTCCGGGAATCTGAGTATTGAAGAACTGGAACGGATCTCCGGCTGGGGACGAACCCGGTTGTATGCCTTATTTCACCGCTATACCGGGCAGACCCCTGTGGACTATATCCAGTCCACCCGCTGTGATCAGGCCTGTGTTCAGTTGAAAGAGAGCAGAAAAAGCATAACGGAGATCAGCTTTGATCTTGGATTCAGCAGCAGTCAGTACTTCAGCCGGGTCTTTAAGAAGTATACAGGACTGACACCCGGCGCCTACCGCTTATCTTCATCTGATTCTCCTGCCCCTTCTTATGCTGCAGATTAGGTGTTGAGAATACCCAGGCGCAGATTCTGCTCTACGTTTTTTTTCAAAGGAGCTGAGAGGTCATACTCGCCGGCCAGTCCGGGAAATTTTGAAAATGCTTCTGCGGTACGTCTGATGATACACAGACTCTCTTTTTCACTGAGATTACAGTATTCCCCGAAGCGGGTCAGATCCTTCAGCAGAAAATCATTATTTTTACCATTTAACCAGCATTGATGATTTCTGGTCCACCGTCCTGCCGGATCATAGGAATAGGTCAGATCAAATGCCGGAGCGAGGCTCCACTTCCCGGAACGGTTCATAAGGAATCCCGTGTTTTTTGTATGATCATCCTGATTCCGTCCCAGAATATTGAAAACAGCCCGCTTGAAAATCTCTATTTCCGAAGAGCGTCCCAAACCCATCTGCCGGACGAACAGAACCAACTGCTCATAGGAATTCACAGCATCCCTGTCGGCATGTCCCAGCCCTGACCAGGAGCCGTAATGCAGTTTATCCAGCTTTCCGTTCCTGGGAATTCTGTCAAACCGCTCAATGATAAAGTGTCTCTCACTCCCGGCGGTCAGCAGCCTGGTCGCAGGAATATGAATCCCGGCCTCTCTGGCGATCAGACTGTAAATATATTCAAGAACCGGCATACCTTCAGGATCAGTGCTGTCTTTGTCTTTATTGGACGAGCTGTCAAATTTCAACAGCCAATAACTGTAGTTCACACCATGGTTCACTGTGCCGTCCAGAATCTTTCCCTTTGGAGACAGGGCAATAATAGCTTTTGACCGGGCACCCCCTGCACTGGAACCGATGCGAATCATTGTCAGGGCGGAAGCTCTGTCTGTTTGAGAGGAGAGTTTCCTGTGGAGCTGCGCTTTCTTTCTGATAACTATTTCAGCCAGTTCGGCAAGATCACTCAACTCCAGAGCCGATCTGTTCAGGGGCAGGGACTCGCCGGGAAGAAACTCCAGCGCCCCCATTCCTCTGTCCGCAACATAGTTCAGACGGTCCAGAGCGGTCACTTCGCTGGCAGGGACTCCCTTCTCTGCCATATAAATATCGATCAATTGCCTCCCGTATGAATCGGGCAGGGAATCGGCAATAAATCCCGGCAGGCCATGAAACGATTTAAAACTCAACTGATCAAAGGTATACCGGGCCGGAGGATAGTTCAAATGAACCGGGGAAAGCTGAATTCCTGAAGCCATAAAGTCCCGATCAAACTCAAAAGTAGCGTACCTCCGCTGCTGTGGGGGATATCCCAGATATCCGATGATGCGTCCCCAGAGAACAACTTTCAGGTGATCTCTCACTCTTCATCCCCCCATAAAAAATCCCGCTTGGAAGCTTCATTATCTCTGACTCTTCTGGGAAGATCAGATTTCTGCGGATGTGCCGGGGAATAGGAGTCGGTCTCGGGAAACAGGCGCTGAAGCCTGTCCAGTTCATTAATGGCCTTCAGGATTCGTATGAAATTTCTCAGACTTAATCCGGATTTTCCGTTCTTGAAATTATAATAAGTCTTCCGGCTGACCCCTGACAGCCTTTCTATATCACTCTCTTTTATTCGATTCTCCAGGCGGAGCTTTTCAATCTGAGAACCAATCTCCAGGAGAATTTCATTTTCGCTCATCAAACTATAATTCACAGACAGCCTCTTAAATGCATTATATTACTCATTAAGCCATTTATCAAACTTTAACAAGCAATATTTTACACATATAAGGCATCTATAAATATATAACTAGAAATCAGCAGCACCCGCAGCGGCTATAGCCAGTTTCAGCGACAGGGACCGGGCTTCTTCCGGATCGGAACGGGAGGTGAGAACCACCGGCACTTTCAGTCCTGCCAGGACACCCGCATAACGGCTTCCGGGCATAAAGGCAAAGGACTTGTATACGGCGTTAGCGCTGTTCAGATCGGGAAACATCAGAAGATCCGGGCAGCCCGCCACTTCCGATTCGATTCCCTTCATCTCCGCGGCTTCCTTTGACAAGGCGACATCCAGAGCCAGAGGCCCTTCCACCCGGGCAGCTTCCCAGTCCATAGCCGCCAGAGCCGCCGCGTCCACGGTGGACGGAATTTTAGGATTCACACTCTCCACCGGAGCGATACAGGCGGTCAGAATTGTCCCGGGATTCAAAGAGTGCATCACAGCAAGGGCATTTTCAAGAATTACTTTTTTCTGTTCCAGGTCCGGAGCAATATTTAGGGCAGAATCGGTAATTCCCAGAGCCCTGGGCAGCCCGGGCAGTTCAAACAGACCGAAATGGCTCAGCAGTCCCCCCGGCGGAATCAGAGCCAGTGTCTTGTTCAGCAAAGCCCGTGTAAACACAGAACTGTGAATGATCCCTTTCATCAGAACATCCGCCGCCCCTTCAGCAGCAAGGGATGCACCCCTTTCCGCGGCTTTCTGATCATCCGGAACATCCAGAACGGTGCAGTTATCCAGAGGAACTCCCAGATGCCGGCACTTGTCCCGGATCACTGTTTCCTTCCCTATAAGGATAAAATCAGCGCTTTCCTCTTCAAGGGCCTGTTTGACCGTTAAAAGAGATTCATCATGCTCCGCCTTAACCAGGGCGACCCTTTTTCTTCTGTCTCCCGTCCTGTTCAGAATGTCATCAAAGCGCATCAGCTGTACTCCCGGATTTCTCTTTTTCCCTGCACTGCGGCATTGGCATTCTCCGCCAGGGACTGCATTTCCCGTTCTCCGGGAATGACGATAACCTTTCCCAGGAATTCTATCTTTCTGATAATGTCTCCCACCAGACGGGTACTGTTTGCCAGCCCTCCTGTCAGAACAATACCATCCACCTGCCCTTCCAGAGTGGCACCATGCCGGCAGATTTCCTGGGAGATCTGCAGAACAA
Organism: Spirochaetales bacterium; assembly: GCA_028532905.1. Lineage (GTDB taxonomy): Bacteria > Spirochaetota > Spirochaetia > DSM-2461 > DSM-2461 > Oceanispirochaeta. The sequence goes on along the minus strand of JAQQAM010000002.1, from coordinate 25,327 downwards.
GGGCTTTATAAAGAGTTACAGCCTCCTCACTCCCCTTGTCACAGTCTTCTGCAAGTTTTCTGAAATCTTTGCTTCCGGACAGAGAGGCCAGCCCTCCGTTTCCCGTCAGCAGACGGCGGATATCAGCCAGGGGAGTCCCGGCTTCAACCAGATCCAGCAGCTGCCCGGCGGGGACAGTACCGCTCCGCTCGGGAGAGAAGGGACCTTCTCCGTCAAGAGCATTATTCACATCAACCACCCGTCCCCGTCTGTGGGCACCGACAGAGATTCCTCCGCCCATATGAGCCACAATCAGATTGACAACTTCATAGGATTGCCCCAGGGATTCCGCAGCAGCCCGGGCCGTGGATTTCTGATTCAGTGCATGAAAAATGCTGCGCCGCTCCAGTCCCTTAATACCCGAGATTCTGGCCTCGGGAATCATCTCATCCACCACCACAGGATCAGCTATAAAGGCCGGACAGTTGTCCACACCGTAGCGGTCTGCCAGCTCCCGGGCCAGGGCGGCCCCCAGATTGCTGGCATGGGTACCGTAGCGGCAGGAAGCCAAATCCTCCAGCATAGCCTGACTGACTCTGTACACACCGCCGGACAGGGGTTTCATCAATCCCCCCCGTCCGATGACCGCATCCAGTTTTTCATCCCTCTCCAGATCCTCCAGAAGGGGCTTAAGAGAGTCCCGTTTGACCGGAGAGACTGCCGCAGGCTCTGATCTCGGCATCCGTATGGGGACAGTTGATCTCCTTAAGAAGCTGATCTCCCCGGAAGAGAGCCCCTTTGGTTGAGGTGGAACCGGGATTCACAGCCAGTATCAGAGCACTCATGCAAGCTCCCTGTCGTAGTAGGCCAGAGCTTTTTCCATCATCTTCAGATTCAGATCCACCGCATCCTTCCGTTTGACACTTAAAGGGAGAACCTTTCTCAGCAGTTCCGTATCCGCCAGCCCTTTGTATTTGAGGTAGATGGTCAGCATAATAATATTGGCCGTGGCCAGAACACCGCTCTCCCTGGCCATCTCGGAAGCCGGTATATACAGAACATCCACATCATCTCTTTTCACTTCTTCCCTGACAAGAGTGGAGTTCACCATAATCAGGCCTCCCGGTTCCACATCATTTTCAAAGGAAGTAAGGGACGGGGAGTTCAGGGCAATCAGAACATTGGGCTCGGCCACAACAGGAGAACCGATGGATCTGTTGGAGAAGATCACCCCCGCATTGGCCTTACCGCCCCTCATTTCCGGTCCGTAGGAGGGGAGCCATGTCGCCTCATACCCACTGGCAATGGCGTAATTGGCCAGCAGGATTCCCGCAGACAGTACCCCCTGCCCTCCGAACCCGGCAATTTTCACCCGCTGCTCCAGGTCTGATTCAGATGCCTTCACATCCGGGATGGCACCGCCAGATGAGAGAAGATTGATGATTTCATCCTCTTTCATAAAGGGGATGAAATCATCATGGGGCACGGGAAGATGAGATCCGTCTCTGAAGTTCCGCACAGGATAAAGGGGTTCCAGATGCTCCTGCATCCAGCTTCGTGCCTCCACGGGGTCCATCTTCCAGTTAATGGGACAGGGAGAGAGGACTTCAACAAAGCTGAAGCCCTTTTTATCTATCTGATTCTCCAGAGCTTTCTTAAAGACTTTCCGCGCTTTAAGAACCTTTCCGGGAGTGGAGAGGGAGACTCTCTCAATATAAACAGGGGCTTTTATGGCATCCATAACCTCCGCCATGCCTATGGGATTCCCGTCCCGTCCGGAGGAGCGCCCCAGAGGAGTGGTCAGGGTCTTCTGCCCTTCCAGTGTTGTGGGTGCCATCTGGCCTCCGGTCATGCCGTAAATGGCATTATTGATAAAAAAGACGGTCATATTCTCACCCCGGTTGGCGGCATGAATGATCTCTGCCGTTCCAATGGCCGCCAGGTCCCCGTCTCCCTGGTAGGAGATCAGAATGGCATCCTTGTGAGTCCGCCTGATTCCCGTTCCCACCGCCGGGGCTCTTCCGTGGGCACACTGAATGTTACCCGTGTCCATATAGTAGTAGGCAAACACCGAACAGCCCACAGGGGAGAGGAAAATGGTTCTGTCCTGAATGTCCAGTTCCACCAGAAGTTCGGCAATAAGCTTATGGGCCGTGCCGTGTCCGCAGCCGGGACAGTAGTGGGTCACTTCCTGACCGGCTCCTTTTCGTTCAAATGTATCATAAAAGGCTTTGGGTTTCTCTTTAACAATCATCTTTCCACTCCTGATTCCCACCCTTCCACGGTGTCGCAGATTTCCTGAACAGAGGGGATGACACCCCCCAGCCAGCACAGACGCTCTGTGGGGCAGAGCCCGCCGCAGAGCCGGTCCACATCGTCGGCCATCTGCCCGTTGGACAGTTCGGCTGCGGCCACTTTCCTGGCGGAGGACGCCAGTTCCTTCAGCCTGTCCTCGGGGAAAGGAAAAAGGGTTTTAGGACGCAGAAGTCCGGCTTTCACACCTTTTTTCCGGAGGACTTCCACCGCACTGTGGCAGACCCGGGCACTGATGCCGTAGGCCACCAGCAGATAGTCGGCATCCTCACACTCCAGTTCTTCCCACTGGCAGAACTCCCTGGAAATCTGTTCATACTTCCTCTGCAGTTTCCAGTTATGTTCACTCTGCAGCTGGGGGTCCATCAGAATGGAAGTGACCAGATTCCCCCGGCTCTCCTTATCAGCATACAGAGCCCAGTCTTTCCGCTCTCCCTCAAGGAGCCTGTCCGGAATTTCAACAGCTTCCATCATCTGTCCGATATAGGCATCGGCCAGGACAATCACCGTGATTCTGTATTTATCAGCCAGTTCAAAAGCCTGGTAGGTAAAGTCGCACATCTCCTGAGCGGAATGAGGCGCCAGAACTATACTTTTATAATTCCCGTGGCCTCCCCCTTTGACGGTGATATTGTAATCACTCTGTTCGGGCCAGATATTCCCCAGTCCGGGTCCGGCTCTCTGAACATCCACCACCACACAAGGCAGTTCGGCTCCGGCTATATAGGAGAGACCTTCGGCCATCAGAGACATTCCCGGGCCTGATGAGGCCGTCATAACCCGGGCACCAGCTCCGGAAGCTCCATAGAGCATATTGATGACCGAAACTTCCGATTCAGCCTGCAGAAAGTGCCGGCCTGACAGGGTGAAGTATTTTGCAGCTCCATGGGCAATTTCACTGGCAGGAGTTATGGGATAACCGAAAAAGTGTGTCGCCCCCCCCATTAGTGCGCCGTAGATAACCGCTTCATTTCCCTTGATCAGCTGTTTTACCTTATTTGACATCCGGTGCCTCCCCTTTATAGACCGTAATGGCACCCGGTTCAGGGCACACATAGAAACAGATACCGCAGGCGGTACACTTTTCAGGAGTGGACCGGGCGTACTGATAACCCAGCCTGTTGATTTCTGAGCCGATGGAAAGGCAGTGATTGGGACAGGAGTTCACACAGACCCGGCAGCCCTTGCACAGGTCGGCCTCTATTACAGAACGGTTCATTCCAGGCCTCCAAAAAGATCTTCTGTTCCGTGACCGAAAAAGTTGATTCCGCTGATGGACTGGGACATTTCATGGGGGAGGGAGTTCACATCCAGAACATGTCCCGGACATCCCAGACTGGAGCACACATACACCCTGCCGCTGCCCGAAGGCAGATGCAGAACCAGTGATGATTCTGAATCGCATCCGTCAGTACTGCATTTATATTCTTCATTAAGGGAGACATGACAGTAGGGACAGAATCCCTCCAGATGACTGCCCTCTCCGCATTCGGGAAGAAAACTGAAGAGCTTGGCATGGCTTCCCCAGAAGGAATCCACAAAGACCAGTCCTTTCTGACCAGCCACAGAGAGTTCCAGTTTAATGGATGGTTCGCCATGAATGCGGACGCTGTCCACCATCAGATTATGCCCTTTGGGGCAGTAAATCGATTCCACCAGCAGGAATTCCTGCTCCATCCGCTTGACCAGTCTCATTCCCCTGGGAACAACCAGCCTGAACTCATCTGGTATTCTGTTCGCCTTCAGTTCCATAATCCCTCCTGCCTTTGTTTCGTATTGATAAAGTCCATTAATAAGACTAAATCTCTAACGTTAGATTAGTCAAAACTAATAAACTAAAAAATTAAAATTGCGGCATAAGACAGTTAAAAAGGGTTACTCAATAAAATTTATCAGTCAAAATTTAACATTAAAATCAGACACAACACCTGAAAAACGCTCTTTTCATCACTTACCTTACAAAAAAAATCGTTTTTTATCGCATTACAGGCATATACCATCACTCTGTTCGATTCATTCTGAAAGCCTCGGGAGACTCTCCTGTCCACAGATGAAAGGCCCGGCTGAAGGAACTGGGCTCTTCAAACCCCAGGAGGAAGGAAATTTCCGTAATATTCATATCCGAAGAGGACAGGTAGTGTTTTCCCAGCAGCTCCCGGCTGTGGTTCAGCTGCTGCTGATAATTTGTTTTTTCATTCTTCAGCTTTCTCTGAAGGGTTCTGGAACTGATACACAGTTTGTCGGCAACACTGTCGATGGAGCATCTCCCCAGAGGAAGCAGCTCCATCAGAACGGCTCTCACCCTGGCAGCAAAAGAGGAATCTGTTTCCAGTTCGTGAAGGCGCTTCCTCAATTCTGGTTCAAAGTTGTTCCACACCCTTTCATTGGACATCCTGAAAGGTCTGAGGGCATCTTCCATGGAAAAAACAAAACGGTTTTCCGGCCCCTGTTTCACCTTAACTCCGAAGTACTTCTCATAAGAGACATCATCCAGGGGCACCACACTTTCCAGACGGGCAGGAACGATTTCAACCCCAGTCGCCTCCCGGATCATTTTCACAAAAAAGACCATTTCTGTGGCGACAATCAGGGGATGGAGCTCCTTTTCCCGGTCAATATGAAAGATGGAAAGGCTTAAAGAGTCTTCTGTACTTTCTGTTTCCAGTATCAATGGGCCGATCAGAGGTTTGTACTCCCTTATCCTTTCGCTAAAAGTGACAAAATCAGGGGAGCAGAGAGCGGCCATTACAGGCACAGATAAACTGGTTAAGAGAGGGAATTGCTCAATCATCAGGGGAAGGGGAAGTTCTGTGGAAGTATCTTCAGCAATTATGTTCCAGAGGCTGTAGTACTCATCGGTACTCAGGCTCAAAACTTTTCTGTCGAAAAAATCAACCGGCAGTCCGGCTTTCTGCAGAACCTGAACTTCATTGAGCTGCAGATAAGCAAAAAGAAAACGCATATTTCTATCAATGACAAAGCGTCTGTTCTGAATCATTATCTCCCCTTTTTCCCCTTTCTCTTAGTTATAATGGATTTTCTGCCGGAGTACCTGTTTATCCGCACCCGGCTTTACTCTATTCCTATTGTACCAGTCCGACGATCTCACGGCTTTTTGCCACAAGCTTCCGGGCCTTGTCCATATCTCTTGCATTGGGGTTGGGAGATGTCATGGGCCATCCGCCTTTCCGACACTCTTTATCACTGTAGAGAACACTCTGCTGACTGAAGTAGGCTCCTGAATGTTTCAGTGCATCATCAGACAGAAGGCAGTGCAAAGAGGTCTGAGCCGATTCCTCATTGCTGTTGGTCATATGATAGGTAAAAGGGCGCATCACAGCCATTGCCAGCTTCATAAAGGCACCGCCTCCGCCGCCGAAATTGGACCGGGCCCATCCGGGGTGAACTGAGGCGGTTGTGATTCCGCTTCCTTTCAGTCTTTTTCCCAGTTCCAAGGCGTACAGTACAGACGCCACTTTTGCTTCACTATAAGCAGCAAAGTTATTGAATTTTCTATTTTTGAAGTTGATATCATCCAGATGAACATCATGTCTGTTTTTTGCAGATCCCGCGTGTATGACAGAGGAGACGATAACCATACGGGAAGACTCAGCCTTTTTCATGGTATCCAGAAGCAGCTCGGTCAGCAGAAAATGGCCGAAGTAGCTGATGCCGATTGTCGTCTCCAGTCCGTCTTTTGTGTATTTGGCTTCACTCTCCATATTCACCATACCAGCATTGCAGGCAAGGCCGTCCAGTTTCTGATACTTCTTTTTAAACTCTGAGGCAAAGTCCCGCACAGACTGCAGGTCTGCCAGATCCAGCTTCATGACCTCAAAAGAACCCTTCAGCCCGGCAAAGCTCTTTGCCGCTTCTTCTCCCGCACCAGGTCTCCGGCAGGCCATAACCACATGGCCTCCCTGCTTCACAAGATGTCTGGTCGTTTCCAGACCGACTCCTGAGTTGGCTCCGGTGACAACATATACTTTACCACTGACATCTTTTGATTTTGTTTTTTCATCCATCCAGATAACATCTTTTCTTGCCATTTGATTCTCCTTCAAACTTTATTACAGCCTCAATATAAAGGAGTCCCGGAGGAACTGCTTGTCAGATAACGACAAGATATTGTCAGAATGCGCCAACCTGAACCGGATGCCTCCAGGTGCTTACAAAAAAGAGGTATACACCCTAAAATGACTGTCAAAAGCAATGTAATGAATATATACGGGAGTCTGATATGACCGGAGAAGAACTCAAGAGCTGGACAGAAACCTGTCTGGATGAACTGGAGATCAAATTAAAGAATCTGAAGGACAAATTCGGGCTCGGCAGTCTGGATGGTTATCATCTGGATACGGACAAGGGTCTTCTGATCTTTGAAAAAGACGGAAAGCCGGCCTGCAGTTTCAAAGCCCTTGCCATAGGAACTCTGGTGCCGGATCAGCAGAACTGGCTCTGGGGCTGGGCCAACAGAAGCCTCCCTGAAGAGATGAGAAACGCCTCGGGAGAGCTGAAAGGCTTAAGAGAAGAGACCGGATTCAATATCTTTGAAATTGAGTCTTTTAAAGCCGATACGGCTCTGGCCCAGGAACTGTCGGCCCTGGCGGTTCATGTTCTGGGTGCAGACGGACTCTACAGAGTGATTGGCGATCAGACTGTATTATATCTGGCCCTGTCAGAGGGAAAGATTCTCTCCCCTTAAAATTAAGAACATACATATGATGGAAAGGAGTCAGTAGTCATGAAAAGCATTCTGGTCATTGGGGAAATTCTTGTGGAGATTATGGCCGATCAGACAGATCAGTCCTTTCTGGAAGCAGGAAGTTATACCGGCCCTTTCGCCAGCGGCGCACCGGCTATTTTTATTGATCAGGCCGCGAAGTTTCAGGTTCCGGCTGCCATCCTGTCCGCTGTGGGGGATGATGATTTCGGCCGGCTCTGTCTGACCAGGCTCGCTGCTGACGGTGTGAATACAAATTACATAAAAACTGTGCAGAACAGAGCAACGGGTGTGGCCTTTGTCCGCTACAACTCCGACGGGTCCCGGAACTTTATCTATCATATAGGGAATGCCGCCTGCGGGCAGGTGACTACAGAAGATCTGGATGGGGTTAAATGGGAGGATCTGGGAGTCTTTCATATTATGGGTTCCTCCATCTTCACTCCCGAAATGTTTACTCTCCACAGGGAAGCTCTGAACAGGATACCCCGGGACTGTATTATCTCACTGGACCCCAATGTCCGCCCCGAGATTCTGAAGACCAGTCCCGACCTGAATAAGCTGATTAAAGAACTTCTGAACAAGGCGGAAATTCTCTTTGCCACAGAAGAGGAGATGACATTTCTGACCGGCACCGACGATGTCGAAGCAGCCCTGACGATCTGTTTCAGCAAAGGTCTGAAGGCAGTAATCGTCAAACGGGGTGGAAAAGGGGCCTCCCTTTTCACAGAGGAGAGGCGGATTGATGCCCCCGGTCTGGATGTTGTTGAGATCGATCCGACCGGTGCGGGAGATACCTTTGCCGGTGCCTTTATGGCGGGATACCTCAAAGGCTGGCCTCTGGAAGAGTGTCTGACCCGGGCCAACACCGCCGGTGCCTCGGCGGTCGGAAAAAGAGGTCCCATGGAGGGGACCATCAGACTGGAAGAACTGTAAGGCCATGTCCATCAACGATAAGCAGAAAGAAGAGATCCTCAGCTTCACATCCCAACTGATCCGGCAGAGTGAAACATCGGGCAGGGAAGCAAACACGGCCCGATGTGTGGCAGCCAAAATGGAAGCCCTCGGCTATGACCAGGTGCTTGCTGACCGCTACGGTTCTGTGATTGGAATACGGGAGGGTGCTCTGCCGGGGCCGACTCTGCTCCTGGACGCCCATATGGATATTGTCCCGGCGGGTGATGAAAAGGAGTGGCACCAAAAGCCCTTCGGCGGCAAAGTGACAGAAGACAGAATATGGGGACGGGGCTCAACGGATATGAAGGGAGCCCTGGCCGCCATGATCTATGCTCCCGCCGGGCTGGAGCGCCGGGAGTTCAGGGGCAGGATCATCGTCTCTGCTTCGGTGGCCGAAGAGCTTATGATCGGAACAGCTCTGAAAGAGATTCTAAGCCGTTATTCTCCCGATGCGGTGATCGTCGGTGAGCCAACGAGTCTCAAAATCGGTACCTGTGAAAAAGGCCGGGCCAGTGTGGAGATGATCTGCCGGGGAACAACGGCCCACAGCAGCCGGCCTGATCTGGGAGACAATGCGGTCTACAGAATGATGGAAGCTGTCAGGCGGATACAGAATATGCCACTCCGCAGCCATGAGAGACTTGGAAAAGAGATTATGGAAGTGGTGGAAATATCGTCCCTCACCTCACCGGGAAACGGTTCAATTCCCGACCGGTGCAGAGCCCTGTGGGAATGCCGCCTGCTTCCGGGAGAGACCGAGGCATCCTTTCTGAAGCGATGGAAAACAGCCCTTCAGGGTCTGGATAAAACCGAACTCAGTATAGCCGGCTACGAACTGCCGGCCTATACAGGAGAGACTCTGAGAATGAGGGATTTTCTTCCCGGATGGGAAGCGGATGAGTCTGCCGGCAGGCTGATCACTGTCACAGAAGAAGGGCTGAAGGAACAGGGCATAAAGCCTGAATACTATGCCGCCCCCTACGGATGCAATGCCCTGGCCAGCGCCGCCGGATTCAGGATTCCCACAGTCATTCTGGGCCCGGGGGATATTTCTCTGGCCCACAAGCCTGACGAATACATACGAACCGATGAGCTTATGGACGCTGCCGGAATATACCGGACCATCTGCCGGAACTTTTTAAAAGCCTAGCGGAGAATCCGCTTCAGAAACATCTTTGTCCGCTCATGTTTCGGGGATGAGAAGATTACCTCAGGGCTGTCCTGTTCGATGATCATGCCGTCATCCATAAAGATAACCCTGTCTGCCACATCCCGGGCAAACTGCATCTCATGGGTAACCACAACCATGGTGATCCCCTCATCTGCAAGATCCTTCATCACATCCAGAACCTCACCCACCAGTTCAGGATCCAGGGCCGATGTGGGTTCATCAAAAAGCAGAATATCCGGCTTCATGGCCAGAGACCGGGCAATGGCCACCCGCTGCTGCTGCCCTCCGGAGAGCTGTTTGGGATACACATCCCGTTTATCCATCAGACCGATCCGCTTCAAAAGAGACTCGGCCAGTTCCACAGCCTCTTTCTTCGCCACCTTCCTCACATGAACAGGGCCTTCAATAATGTTCTCCAGAACCGTCATATGAGGAAAGAGATTAAAGCGCTGAAACACCATGCCCACATCCATTCTGAGTCTGGTCAGTCTGGTATGGGAATTGATCTCCTCTCCCTTGAAGCAGATTGTTCCGTGGTTGATGGTCTCCAGTCTGTTGATGCATCTGAGGACCGTACTTTTTCCGGAACCGCTGGGTCCCAGAATAACAATTTTCTCACCCTTGTGTACGGAGAGGCTGATCCCTTTGAGGACCTCCAGATCTCCGAAACTCTTGTGAATATTATCAAGTGTCAGTATGGCTTCCATGGCTTACCCCTCTGTTTCCATTTTCTGCTCCACATGTTTGGAGAGCACCATTAGTGCAGAGCACATGATCAGATACAGCAGAGCCACCACCGTATACACTTCAAAACTTCTGAATGTGGCATAGATAATCTGATTTCCTGCCCTCATCAGCTCTGTGATGGTCACAAGAGAAGCGATGGAGGAGTTCTTCAGGGTGATTATAAACTGATTCAGAAGAGAGGGCACGATAACCCGGATAACCTGGGGAGCAATGATTCGGACCATGGCCTTGGGATAACTCATTCCCAGACTCTGGGCGGCTTCCATCTGCCCCGGATCGATGGCCAGGATTCCCGAGCGGATAATCTCTGAAATATAGGCGGCTGTATTCAGGCCGATTCCCAGGATACCCGCAGCCATACTGGACAGTTCAATGCCCAGCTGGGGTAGACCGAAATAAAGGATAAAGAGCTGAACCAGCAGCGGGGTTCCCCGAACCACCCAGATATAGGCTTTACTGAAAGCCTGGGCGGGCTTGAAGGAGGAAATACGGAGCAGTGCCAGCACCACTCCGATGACCATCCCTAAAGCCAGGGATGCCACAGATAACTCAAGAGTTACCAGGCAGCCCTTCATCAGGTTGGGGAAGCTGTTGATTACGACTGAATAATCAAGTTTCATGCTTCTGATTCAGTCCTATTCACCAACGATCCATTTGGCATACAGTTCATCCATGGTTCCGTCTTCGGTAAATTCAACCAGACAGTCATTGATAAAAGCCAGGAGTTCGGCATCTCCGTCCTGTACAGCGATACCCAGTTCGGCTGAAGTAAAAGGATCACCCACAATTTTAAGGCCTTCATAGGTTTTGTTGAACTCCAGCTGGTTCAGCAGGTCGTTGACCGCCGCATCAATACGCCCGGTCTGCAGGTCCAGCATGTAATCGACGGTTTCATTGTAGGAAACAATCTCAAAGTCCGCCCCTTTGTCCAGCAGATCCTGCAGAACGGCTTCGGAGGTGGCACCCATTTTGGCTCCCACGCGGAGACCTGTCAGATCATCAGTGGACATTACAGAATCATTGGCAGAGGGCACAACCAGAACCATACCGGTTTTCATATAGGGAGTAGCAAAATCCACTACCTCTTCACGGGCGGGTTTGATGTACATGGCCGCACAGACCACATCAGCCTTTCCTCCCTGAAGAGAGGGAATCAGAGATGTGAAATCCATATCGTTCACAACCAGTTCCACACCCAGCTTGTCTGCCATCAGACGCATCAGGTCGATATCGTATCCGGCCATCTCGTTTGTTTCGGGATCCAGGAATTCAAAAGGAACATAGTTACCGGTGGCCAGAACAAGCTGTCCGCTCGCTTTAATCTGTTCCAGTCTGCCCCCTTCGGAAGCTTTCTCACTGCTGCCGCCGGCAAATACCGAGCTCACGGCAAGTATCATAACCAGCAGAATCAGCATCATTTTTTTCATTGTCATTATTTTCTCCTAAGTTCGTAATAAATCTGTTGCCCAACTGAATTGCAATTACCATGCCAATGGCCTGACAGAGAGTTTCAGAGTTTTTTTTCACATTTTCCAGACAATTGTGTAAGAATCCCAATTGACACAAACAGAATTGTAGGAATTAATCATCTGATCAATAATTCCTTTCCATAGGGGGAATAGGAGACATAACTTTTGACAAATACCTCCCGATGGGATACAAGTGAGTATGAAATCAAAATTCCTGGGCCACAGTGCCAACGACCTGTTCTGGTTTATCCTCCCTCTGGTGATGCCTTCCCTCCTTGTCCGCTATGAACTGAGTTTTGCTCAGGCCGGCGGAATTCTGACAACCTACCTGATGGTGACCGCTGTTTTTTCATTCACAGTGGGCAAACTGGCCGACAGGATTTCCAGAAAGAAACTCCTGGGCTATGGATTTATAGTAGCAGCCGCCGGCCTGGCTTCATCAGGGTTCGCTCCGAACCTGGGAGTGTTTCTGGCTCTGATCTCGGTTACCGCTGTGGGAGTCAGTACCTTCCACCCGGTAATGTACGCCGTTCTGGATGATCTGAATCATAAGAACAGAGGCAGGATCATGGGCTATTATGAAAGCTTCGGAACCGGAGCCATACTGCTGATGTTTCTGATAAACGGATACCTTATGGGGTTCATCGGAGTAAGAGGAATTCTGATTCTGACAGCCGGACCGGCTCTGGTTATGGGTCTTACCTATCTTTTTACCGATGTGATCCCCGATTCAGTCAAAGCCCAGAGCAGCAGAAAAGACAGTGAACAGGCAGAGAAGAAGGACATCCTCCGGTTTGTCCTGTTTCTCCTTTCCGTCATTCTCAGAGTCTTTTCGGTTACGGCTGTTCTGAACTTTCTGCCCACCATATTTGTGAGTTTTATGGGTTACAGTGAGTCTTCGGCCGCCTATGCCTCAGCTTTCTTCTTCGGAGGGGGCCTGCTGGGATCTCTTATTGCCGGCAGACTGGCGGACCGGTTCAACTCATTTACCATTCTTCTGGGGGGAACCCTGCTCATTATCCCCAGCCTGTTTCTTTTTTATCTGGAGATTCCCCCGGCGGTCTATCCTGTGGTGGTGGCTCTGTTCGGAGCCTTCGGCTCGGGATGCATTATCAATCAGAACCTGCTGATGAGCCGGATGGGCCGGCATCTGGGTTCCGGAGAGATCTTCGGGATACTCATGGGAGTCATGACTGTGACATCCTCCTTCAGTCCTGTTCTTTTCGGTCTGACCATTGATACGGCGGGCTACAAACCTGCGCTACTGATGTTCACCGCTCCCCTGATTCTGAGCATCCTGCTGCTGATGTATCTGAAACGGGATTCAAGTGAGGAAGGGAATCTGACACCGGCCCTGCAGGAGGAAGGCTGGTATGAAACAGGAAAGGGATGAACTGAAGAGCCTGGTTGAAGAACTGTATGAGCGGTGCAGATCCTTTGATGATGAGTTCTGCTCCCGGCAGATCTCACAGGAGAAATGGTCTGTGAAGGAGATTTTCGGTCACCTTGTGGACTCGGCGGCCAACAACTATCAGCGGTTCATCCGCCTGCAGGAGGAGAAGGAGCTCAGCTTCCCCGGGTACAGCCCGGACTGGGTAAAACAGATCCCCTACAACAGCTATCCCTACGCCCCTCTACTGAGTCTCTGGAAGGAGTATAATCTGCTCCTTTGCCATATCTTCAGCAATCTTGATCCGGCGTCACTGGGGAATGTATGGACAACACCCGACGGGGATCTGAGTCTGGAGTTTCTGGTAAGGGACTACATTTCCCACCTGAAACTTCATATAAACCATCTGGAACAGAGGATTAGAGAATTAGAGGCGGGGTGATCTGAAATAGATGCGGTATCTGGATTACTATTCCATTCTGAATCTCCCTCCTGAAGCGGATATCCGGGAGGTGGAGAGCCAGTTCCGGATACTGGCAAAAAAATATCACCCTGACGTAAACGGGAACAGTCCGGAATCCCTTCTGAAATTCCGCTCCATTCTGGAAGCCTATAAATTCCTCTCCGAACAGAGTCGCAAAACAGTATACGATACCTACGTCCGTAGCAGCATTGTCAGGAAACGGATTGCTACAGAGTACAGGGGCAGTGATGATCTGCTTGAGATTCTGAAAGTTCAGCTGAACTATATCCTCTGGGAAGTGGAAGATCTCATCCGCAAAGGGGAGGATTCTGGATATTCTGAAGCCGAGCTGACAGCGCTCCTGGCAGAGATAGACAAGGGGATTCTTATCCCCTGCGGGCAGGGTGACTCTTATTTCAGTGCCAGGCAGATAACCGGGACCTATACTCCCTTATCAGTAAACCTGAAACCGGAACACCCGCCGTATACAGGACTGGAAGACTATTTCTACCAGATTAGAAAAAGATCGTATGGTTTTATCCGGAAGATCAGGATCTCCGATCTTGTGACAGCGGAAGGGGATGACTCTCTTCTCGGAAAGTTCTTTCAGGTTCTCAATACAGGTTTTTCAATTCTCGGAAGAGCAGAAAAGGGAGACGAAAACCGATTGGAGTGAAGCCGCAGGCTGACCCCGCAGGCCCTTAGGCCCTTAGGTCTAATGGCTTGCAGCGCCTGAGCAATGTTATTGCTAAGGTAGGGGTGATCAAATGCCTAAGGGCCGAGGAGGCCGGAGCGGCAGCGGAGTCACGGAAAGCGGGGTCCCCGGGAGGATAATCCCGGGGATTTCGCCTGAAAATAAGGGAAAATTGTGAAAAAACTTAAAAAAAGTGAGTGGTTACTCATATTTTGTGATACTATGTCTATCAGTTGTTAAAACTGATGATAAGGAGCCGGAATGTCATACCTTGAAAAAGTCATGCAGATGGCAGACAGCTATATACGAGACAATAAACCCGAAGAAATGAACTGGAGCTGGGGGGAAGCCCTGGTAATGTACACCCTGTCTCTGCTGGATGAAGAGCTGGGAGAAAGGCGCTATTTTGATTTCTACAAGGCCTATGCCGATACCCATTACAGAAAGGGCGTGGTGGTGGATCAGTCCGATACCTGTGCCCCTGCCCTGGTGACCCACAAGCTTTATAAAATGACAGGGGAAGAACAATACAGGGAGATGACCGAACAGGCCGTCCGCTACCTGAAATACGAGCCCCGGCTGGTGGATGACCTGATCAACCACAACGGTCACAGCCGTGATTCCCGGGACTACCCCAAAAGCATCTGGGTGGACTCTCTGATGATGAGCGGAGTGTTCGGCAGCATTGCCGCCGCAGACCTGAAAGATGAAGACCTGCACCACTTTGCCATGAAACAGCCCGAGCAGTTTTCAAAATACCTGCAGGACCCCGAAAGTCGTCTGTATCACCACTCCTGGTGGAAAATACTGAAACGGGAATACCCCCGGAACATTTTCTGGGGCCGGGGGAACGGCTGGGTCATTGCCAGCTTTGCCCTGATGTACGAGCAGACAAAAGAGCCCTCCATCGCAGAGCATCTGAAGGATATTGCCGCAGCTCTGCTGAAGTACCAGAGAGAGGACAGATACTTCGACACGGTGCTGAACAAACCCGGGGATAACTACAGGGAGTCCAGCGGCACCTGTCTGATAGCCGCGGGATGGATGAATGGCATCCGGAACGGCGTGCTGGGCGAGGAGTACCGGCAGCCGGCCATCGATGCCTACAGGGCGGTTGTAGAGAATATGCGCTTTGACGGAGAGAATGCCTATATGACCGAAACCAGCCTGTGGACTATTCCCATGTTCCTGGCGCCCTACCGTCTGAAGTTCGGCCCCTACCCCGGTTATAAATATGTTAAGAAGGGGGAGAACGTCCCCTATGGAGTGGCTTCCCTGATACTGGCGTCTGTGGAATATGAAAAGATGATGAGAGGCGAGTAAAATGGCAGTAGAGAAAAAAAATCCCCAATATGACCATGAGTTTTTCCGCACCACCGGTGTACAGGACTTTAAGATTACCGATTCACAGAAGGCTCCTGAGGGTTATCCTGAAGCTGCCGATCCCGATACATTTTCCTTCAGTCCCTTTGCTCCCTCCTTTGAAGAACGGAAAAAAGGATATATCGATTTTATCCGCCGGAACCCCGGGATGGGATCTGTAAAGGGATTTTTTCCGGAACTGGTCAGAATAAACGAAGGAATAGCGCCTGTCCATTACGGCAAGATTCTGGGAGCTCTGGAATATGCGGACTCCCGGAAGGACTGCTCCGACTTTATTATGACCGGAATTATCCGGATGATGTATCAGCTTGCCCATGCGGATCTGATGACAGACCAGGTGAGGGAGAAGGCAAAGGAGTCCATTCTGGGCTTCAAATACTGGCCCGATGAGCCGGGAACAGATTCCATGTGCTACTGGACAGAAAACCACCATATTCTTTTTTCTACCTGTGAGTATCTGGCAGGTCGTCTGTATCCGGATGAGGTCTTCGTCAACTCCGGCATGACCGGAAGAGAGAAGGAAGCCAAAGCTCTGCCCCGTATCCGCAAGTGGCTGGAACTCCGCTTCAAAACCGGCTTTGTGGAGTGGCTCTCCAATGTATACTACGATGAGGATATGCCTGCCCTGCTGAACCTGGTGGACTTTGCCGGACATGAAGATCTGCAGATCAAGGCGAAGCAGGTGGTGGACCTCATGTTCTACGACATGGCCCTAAACAGCTACTACGGCCAGTTTGTTTCCACCCACGGCCGGACCTATACGGCTGAGAAGAAATCCGTTTATGATGAGTCCACAACAGATACATCCAAGCTGATGTTCGGCATGGGTATTTTTGCCAACAAGGACAATATGACCGCTCCCCTGCTGGCTCTCTCGGAGAACTACAGGATGCCTGATGCGATTTTTGACATTGCCGCCGATACCGGGCGGGAGGAGATGATCAGCCGGCAGAGGACAAGTTTCAGCTTTAAAGATGCGGCCAAATGGGGGTACGGTAAAAAGAACCTCACCAGTGCCATGGGTCTCCTTTCGGCGGGGGGGTACACTTCTCCCGAGACCATCGATCATATGGTTCTGATGCTGGATGAGTTCGGCTGGTGGGACAACAAGTTCTTCCTGGAATTCCAGCCCTTTAAAAAGGCCATACAAATGGGAAAACACCTTGGACTGACAAAGGTTGTGGCTAAAATCATGGAAAAAGACCTGTCCCGGAACGTGATGACCGAGGCGAATGTCTACACCTGTAAAACTCCCGACTATATGCTCAGCACCGCCCAGGACTACCGCAAGAGCATGGGGGGAGACCAGCACCATATCTGGCAGGCCACTCTGGCTCCCGAGGCGGTCTGTTTTACCACCCACCCCGGCGGCTATGGTCTGACCGCACCCGACGCCTACTGGCATGGAAACGGTTTTATGCCCCGGTCCCTGCAGCATAAAAATGTTAACATAACCATTTACAACACCCCCACAGGTCCCACCATCCTGCTGGCCAAACTGCTCAATTTTACCCATGCCTGGCTGCCCAAGGACAAGTTTGACGAGGTGGTGGAGGAGAAGGGATGGATCTTTGCCCGGAAGAACGACGGCTACCTGGCCCTGTATTCCCATCAGAGCTGGCACTGGCAGACCGAAGGGGAGGAGAAAGACAAAGAGGTCATTGCCGACGGTCTGAAAAATATCTGGATCTGCGAAATGGGACGGAAGGCTGTAGACGGAAGCTTTGAAGAGTTCAGAACCAAAATCGGCCGTGCCGAAGTGAAAATCAACGGCCTGAAGGGATACTACCTATCCCCCAGCCAGGGGAAGCTCAGCTTTGGCTGGAAGGGAGCCTTCAAACAGGACGGAAAGGTCATAGAGACCAAAGACTATCCCCGATACGAAAACCCCTACGGGCAGTCCCCCAAGCACCCCTCTTCCATAGAAGTGGACAGCGGAAAACATGTTCTGCGTCTGGATTTTGAGAAGATGACCCGGGATTTTGACTGATACATCAGGCGGCGGCTTCTTCGGAGGCTGCCGTTTTATATTCACCCAGGAAAATTTGTACAAATCTAAACTTCAAGTTTAGATTTGTACGCAATGATCAGAAGTGAGTTTGACTGATACTTCAGCGGCGGCTTCCACGGGAGCTGCCGTTTTTTTCTGTCCTTTCAAATCCACAAGAACCTTGGCGCCCAGACCGGCTGTAATGACCAGAGCTCCCAGAGCCTGATTGCGGGAAAAACTGTCCAGCAGATAATAGTCGATCAGAAGACCCGTACCGCACTGACCGATAAAGATCAGGATTGTACTGTAGACAGCGGGAATCCGGGGAATCACCAGGCTGAGCCCCGGTACAATGGTCACACCCAGTACAGCTCCTCCGAAAATCAGCACCGGATGAATGGAAGGGAGAACGGAAAAATCTGATGGCCTGCTCCCCATAAACAGAAGGATGATCAGAGCGGTCACTACCCCGGCAGCATAATTTACGGCGGTCCCCCTGAGAAGTCCGGCTCTTTTAGCCAGCTGGGCATTCACAACACCCGAAAGCATAACCATGGCTCCCGAAAGAAGAGCCAGAAACAGGTACAGAATATTACCGCTGCTGCCCCCTGTCATAATAAAGGCTCCGGCAATGATCAGTGCCCAGCCGAAAAGTTTTCCTTTCTGAAAAGGATGTTTTTCCATCCCCAGGAACCCCGTTACATCGATGATCTGCCCTGCAAGAGTCTGCCCCAGAATAACCAGAGCCACAGTCAGGGAGGCACCGATTGTGTTAAAACAGGTATTGTTCAGGAAAATCAGGGAAACCCCTATGGCCCCGCCCGTGAGCAGGTACCAGGGGATTCCTTCTGTCCTTTTTCTCCTTCCTTTTATCAGAAGAATGGGGATTAGAATACAGAACCCCGCAAGATGAATAATAAAGGAGGACTGGAAATTCCCCAGCTCCAGGGCAAAGCGGGAATTGACTGTCAGCATCAGGGCAATCAGTGAGCCCAGGGTAATGGATAATAAATAAAACATCTTGTCTCCTGTGGACAGGAATGGGATTCGGGGTCTCAGCTTCCTGCTCTTGCCCTATTGTGCGCCTGATACTAGGATAGAATTAGGACATATGTCCTTTTTTCATTAAGAAGAGGAAAAATATGGAAGTTACTTCAGACAGAAAAGAGATTCTCAGGTATCTGATGCTCAACGGCTGGGAAAAAATCTTCAGTCCGGAAGCAATGGAAGCCATTGAACTGTGCCGATACAGTCCCGGGGAGTTTATCTTCCACGGCGGTGAAAAGAGGAAATGGTTTTTCCTCTATGTGGAAGGCAAATCCAAGGTCTACAGGGTCCTGGAAAACGGTGAGATCATGCTGGTCCGTTTTTACAAACCCTTTCAGCTGATGGGAGACCTGGAAGTGTTTATGGAGTCCCACAGCATCAGTACAGTCAAAGCCATAAGCCCTGTATGCTGCCTTCGGCTCCCCATTGATCTGGTCAAAAAAGAGTGCCGCAGCAATATCACCCTTGTGAACCATCTGGCCCGGGGACTGGCAGAAAAGCTGGCCAGCTTTAATACGACAGCAGCCGTGAATCAGCATTACACCCTGGATGTCAGGCTGGCGTCCTATCTCTGCATGATCTATCTGGAAGGGGATGAGTTTAAAGAGAGCAAGGATGAGATGGGAACGGAAAACCTGAGCGAAATGGCCGATTTTCTGGGCTGCAGCTACCGGCATCTGGGCCGGACTCTGGAAGTTTTCAAGAAAGAGAGGCTTATAGAGAAAAAGGGACGCAGCATAAGGATATTGGATGCCCAGGGACTCAGAGAGAAGTCACAGGGAGTCATGCTGTATGAAAACTGAACCTGGTATTATTCGACCGGGCACTCCATCAAATAGGACGCACTGAAACCTGCCCGTACTGAAAGAAATCCGGTTTTGATAGTCTTCACTGTTTTATATCCCAGACTCTCATAGAGCTTTTTGGCTCGAGGATTTGTATCAACCACATCAAGAGAAAGGGTATGATAACCTTCTTCACGGGCGATGCGGGGCAGTTCCTTCATCAGCTTTGAACCTATCCCCTGCCCTCTGACAGCTTCACTCACCCCCAGCATCTCCAGCCGCAGAATGCCAGGCTTCACTTTGTGACTGAAAAAGATTTTCATAATAAGGGCATAAGGGAATCCCAGAGTCTTCTTTACCTTGCGGCTGTACTGTACTAGATCTGCCGATTCTGTCTGTAGCATGCCGACACCCTGAATTCCCTTTTCATCCTTATAATAGAGTCCCTTGTTGTACAAAAGGATTTTCTCGAAAAACTCCGGCCACCGATCTTCTTCAATACGAACGAAAATGGGCAAAAGTTTCTTCCGGAAAACAGATGTTATCAGTACTGCGATTTCCCGTTTTTCTTCCGCACTGAGATCATCAGGACTGTTAAAAGTTTTTATCATTACGGAGCCTCCCGGAGAGTTAAAAAAAATAGAACTAAGGCATCTTTTACTGATTCAATATTGGATTATATTTCACTACCCGGTATTTTGAAAGAAAACTGAATCTGATGCATAATAATCAATTGTAAATAAAATAACGAGAACAAGGAGTCTGAAAAATGAATATAGTATTTGACCTGGGAGGAGTTGTACTCCACTGGGAGCCGGATACTCTGATCGCAAAATATTTCCCCGAAGCAGAAGATCAGAAAAAAGTGAAGGAACAGTTTCTGAGACACCGGGACTGGGAGTCTCTGGACAGGGGAACCATCGAAAAGGAGAGGGCCCTGAGGAATGCAGCGGAAAGAACGGGCATACCCTATGAAAAAATCAAAGAGATGCTTGATGCCACTCCGGCCTCTCTGCAGCCCAAGGAAGAGACCATCGATCTGATCCTCAAACTGAAGGAGAAGGGGCATGATCTGTATATTCTCTCCAATATGCATCACGACTCCATGGACTACCTGGATGAGACCCATGATTTCTTTGAACTCTTTGACGGGAAAGTGGCCTCCTGCCGGGTGAAACTGGTAAAACCGGAAGCGGAGATCTACAGACATCTTCTGACCGAATACAAACTTAAGGCTGAGGAGACTGTCTTTATTGATGATATGAAAGAGAATGTGGAGGCGGCGGCCGGTGAAGGTATCCACCCCGTCCATTTTGAATCGGCACAGCAATGTGAAAAGGAGTTGAAGGCACTGGGCTGCCTGTAGTAAAGATGAAAGAGATTAGCTGGAATGAATTTGAACAGGTGGAACTGAGAGTCGGCACTATTATAAAAGCGGAAGTATTCAAAGAGGCCCGGAAGCCGGCCTACAAACTTCAGGTGGATTTCGGCAGTGAGATCGGAATAAAGAAATCCAGTGCACAAATCACGGTCCATTACAGCTGTGAAGAGCTTATTGGAAAACAGGTTGTGGGAGTGGTCAATTTTCCGGTCAAACAGATCGGCCCGATCCGCTCTGAATGCCTGGTCACAGGGTTTTATGATGAGAACGGGGCAGTAGTGCTCTGTGTACCAGACAAAAAGATGACACCCGGGAGCAAACTTCTGTAAAAAAGGTAAGAACAGCTTAACACTTGTTTATTAGTAAACTCTGATTTATAATCATGGAGAATGGAGGTTTCGCTGTGAAATACATGACTGCTCTTATAACTGTGGAAGATGTAAAAAAGGCCCGTTATTTCTATGAAACACTGCTGCAGCAGAAAGTTGTACTGGATTTTGGGGAAAACCTCACCTTTCAAGGAGAGTTTTCCATCCATTTACGATCCCATTTTGAGGGAGTCATCGGCAGCAGGGTCGCCCGGGGCAGACACAACAACTGCGAGCTCTATTTTGAACATGATGATCTGGAGGAGGTGGAAACCCTTCTGAAAAAGGAAGGGATAGAATTTCTCCATCCTATTACAGAGCAGCCCTGGAGGCAGAAAGTGATGCGTTTTTATGATTATGACGGCAATCTGATTGAAGTGGGAGAATCAATGTCCCACACCGCTTTCAGATTAAGCCAGGAGGGTCTGGAGATCAGTGAAATCAGCCGGATTACCTATATCTCTGAAAAAGAGGTAAAATCGGCTATTCAAAAATATAGCTGACAAAGGAGTGGAGTAATGTCCTACAAACTGATCCGTACAGACGGAAGCCATCCCGGGTTCCTGTCCCTCATAAGGGCTCTGGATAAAGAGCTGCGCTCCCATGACGCAGATGCAGAACATGAGCAGCTGTATATAAGCCAGAATATTGTAACAGATGATGTTCCTGTCAGCCTTGTAATCCTGGATGAGGAAGCGGTGGGTTGTGCCTGTCTGAGAGCCTATGAAGAATCAGACTTCGAACTGAAAAGGATGTATGTGCTGCCCGAACACAGAGGCCGGGGACTGTCCCGCAGAATACTCCGGGATCTTGAAGTCTGGGCAGAAGAACTGGGCAGAAAGAGAGTTATACTGGAAACAGGAGCCGTCTTAAAGGCGGCAGTGAGTCTTTATAAATCAGAGGGCTACAGGGTCATAGAAAATTACGGACATTACAAAGATATTCCCGAAAGCATCTGCTTCGCTAAAGAGTTGGGAGAAGAAAACCATTGAACGAATATCAGAAACGAATCAACCGGGTTCTGGATTATATCGAAAACAATCTGGACAAGAACCTCACTCTGGAAGAGCTGGCGGATGTGTCCTGTTTCTCCCGTTTTCATTTTGCCAGAATCTTCTCGGCCCTGATGGGAGAGACCCTTTTTCAGTTTATCCAGAGGGTCCGCCTGGAAAAGGCAGCCTCCCGCCTGGCAGCTGATCCCAGGGAAGCGGTTATCAATATTGCCATGGACTGCGGTTTTGCCAATGCCTCATCCTTTTCAAAAAGTTTTAAGTCCCAGTTTGGCGTATCCCCCTCCGCATGGCGGAGCAATCTGAGACAAGTGCAGAGCAATTCAGGAACAGAGCCGGGCAATCTGAACAAAGAAAGCCGCTTCATTTACAGAGATACTGAATACAGAACAACAAGTACTGTATGGAGGTATGAAATGAACAAAACAGAAGTAAAGGTGGAAGTCAGAGAAGTGGAACCCATGACGGTGGCGTATATCCGTCATGTGGGCCCTTATGCCGGTGATGCCGAGCTCTTCGGACGGCTCTTCGGCCAGCTGTTTCAGTGGGCCGGACCCAGAGGTGTACTCAACGATGAAAGTACAAAATGCATCAGCATCTATCATGACAACCCGGAAGTCACAGATGAATCCAAACTGCGCCTGAGTGTATGTGTCACCGTTCCCGAAGGAACCGAGGCCGAAGGGGATATCAATATTATGACCATCCCCGGGGGAAAATACGCCATAGGACACTTTGAGCTGGATGTGACAGAATACGGGGAAGCCTGGGCCTTCCTATGCGGAGAGTGGCTGGCTTCAAGCGGGTATGAACCCGATGACAGACCCTGTTTTGAAATGATGATGAACAATCCTGAGGAGCATCCCGAAGGCAAACACATTGTGGATATCTATGAACCGGTCCGCCCCATGAAATAGAGCCGGCATACAACTGACTTTAGTGTAAACAAGAGCTGCCGTAACAGGCGGCTCTTTTTTATTGCCCCCTTTTGGCCCGGTTTCAAATAGATTTCGTATACTTGTATGAGAGGATGTATGGGATTGAGAGACCGCGGGCTCCTTTTAAAGGGAGCGGAGGGAGACAATAGGGCAATAAGAGAACTCTGGGAAATATGGTACCCCCGGCTGAAGCTCTATTACAAGGGATCTGTCCCGGAAAAAGATGTGGAGGATCTGATTCAGGAATCCATGCTCAAAGTTTTCAGAAATCTGAGTACCTATAACCCGATCTATTCTCCTTCCACATGGATTTATACCATTGCCTTCCGCACCAGAACCGACTGGCTGAGAAAAGAGTCGAAACGTCCTCTTCTGAAGGCGGTGAATGACAAGGAAGACATTGTGGAGACAGTGCCGGGAAGATATCCTGATCCTGAAACAGAGTATTTGAACAGTGAGTCAAAAAGTGATGTAAAATCCTTTCTGGAATCCCGGGATAAGCGGGACAGAGAGATTTTATACCTCTATTGTTATGAGGATTTATCCGGAAGAGCCATTGCCGGAATTATGGATCTGCCCCCGGAAACAGTTCGTTACAGACTGAAAATCCTAAAACAGAAACTGAAGGAGGAGCTGCTGCAATGAATCAATTCAAATCAGAAGTGAAAAAAGCATGGTCCGGAGATAGAGACAATATCCCGCCCTTCCCCTTTGAAGACGAATTCCCCTCCCCCCTAAAGGGTAGAAGAAAAAAAAGCCTGCTGGTATCGGAACCGGTTCTCCGCTGTGCCGGAGTGGTGCTTGTTTTCGGCATGCTGACTGTACTGGGACAGATCTGGGGGGATCAGCGCTTCAGCACAACCCAGCAGAATCTGGATGTCAAAGTCATTCAGGAATCGATTCCCCTGTTGCGGGACTATTTTATTATAAAGTGAGGTATCTGTTATGAATAAAGGTTTATACGCTCTTTATCTGATTTTTTTCGTTCTGATTCTGGTTGCTCTGTATCTGTTTACAGGAGCCTCCATCCTGATTTATCTGGATATTGCGAGTCTTCTGGTCATAGCCCTGTTTCTTACGATTCTCAGTATCTTCACAACAAGGTTCAAGAGATGTATGGGGTACTACAAAGCCGTGTTCAATCCGGATGCAGACAGGGATCTTCTGGAGGCATCAAGCCGCTATTTCGGTAATTTTACCCTCTACACAATGCTGGTAGGAGCTGTAGGATTTCTCACCGGAATCATCGCCATGCTTGCCAACCTGGAAGATACAGCATCAGTGGGACCCAACCTGGCTGTGGCTCTGATTACCCTGCTCTATGCGGCACTGCTGTGTCTGATGGTCTTTCTCCCCTTCAAACTCAGTCTGGACTCGCGAATCAGAAAGGGATAAGACTGGGACAATTGTCAGGCGATACGGGACATGTACTCTTCAATTCTGCCTAGAGACCTGTCCTGCTTTCCCCCTTTTTTCTCCATGGAACCGAATTCGAAAAAGCGGACTTTTCTGATGCCCACAAAGTTGAACAGTGCTTTCTTCATCAGTACTTTATGGGCATTGGAAAGGAGGAGAAACAGATAACCTGCCGGGCCCTGCATGGTGGAAATGCAGATAACCTTTTTTCCTTTGAGCATACCTTCCGGCATAATCTTCCCTTTCACATTTCTGTAGGCGAAGCCTGAGGCAAAGATGCGGTCAATATAACCCATCAGCATGGCAGGCGGCCTTCCCCACCAGATGGGATAGATGAAAATTATGGTATCGGCTTTCAGTATCTGATCTCTGTGTTTTTCAAGGGAAGGATCTTTATAAAGATCCCGCCTTCTTTTCTCTTCATTGAATATCAGACGGGGATCAAAATCTTCTTCATACAGATCCAGAACATCAATATTGTTTATTCTTTCATTCTGCTTCAGCCCTTTCAGGGTTCTTTCAAGAAAAGCACCGTTCAGGCTTTTTTTATTAGGGTGTGTAAATACGACGAGTGCATTCATTTTATCTTTATCCTCTTAATCAGAGCCGTTTCCGGCTTTCCGGTTAGTGTGACAGACCAAAGAGTCTGCCTGATTACTTATCAATTGATAATATAATAAATCTTCATTTGGTTGTCAAATGATAATTATCACATGATATTTGTTTTATGATAAGCTTTATGACATACTATACATGATATGACCAAAGACGATCTATTTTTCAGAGCAGCCGATCTCATTACAAAAATCCATGATATGGAAGCGGATCTGGAAGCTCAGGGCGGAGACCATGAAATCACATCCCTCCAGTCAAACCTTCTGAAAATTCTCTATTTTTCCGGGCCTCAGAATCTCAGCGGCCTGAGTCACTGCATGCATATGAACCTTCCCAACAGCAGCAGAGAGGTAAAGAAGCTGACAGAACTGGGATACATACAGAAGACAAGTTCTCCTGATGACCGGAGAAAAACGGAACTGTCCCTGACTGTCAGAGGAAAAGAGAAGGTGAATCTGTCCATGGATGAAATGAAAGCCGCCTTCTTT
>JAQQAM010000001.1 GCA_028532905.1 Spirochaetales bacterium | reverse complement strand
GTATCAGATAATAAGCGGTTTCAAAAAGTCTGAGATAGTTTTCGGTGCTCATTCCTGAAGACTGTGCAAAAACAGTGGGAGCCAGTACGACAACTGCCAGAGCCATAATCAGTGAGAGAGTTACGGAAAGCCATAATACCCGTTCAGTCTTTCTTTTCATTTTTTTTATCCTTTGGAAAGTATTGTAGATGCAGGGCATTCTTTGTCAACACCTTCACTTGACCAGTATTTCAAACAGAATTACACTTAAAACAGTCATGTCCCGGACCCATTCTGGATTTCCGGTTTCGATGAACCAGTAACAGGTTATGATTATAATTTTAAACGGGAGTTTGATTCATGCAAGTAATTGCTGTCGCCAGTGGTAAGGGCGGTGTGGGTAAATCCCTCTTGGCATCCAATATGGCTATCGGTTTAGCCGAAAATGATAAGAAAGTAATTCTCGCGGATCTGGACCTTGGGGGATCCAATCTTCATCTGGTGATCGGACAGAAACCATCACCCGTGGGCCTTGGATCCTTTATAAACAATCCCAAACAGAAAATTGAAGACATTATTCAGGATACGGATTATAAAAACCTCCGTTTCATCTCCGGTGAGGGGGAAGTTCCCGGCGCGGCCAATATTACCACACCACAAAAGAAAAAGCTCATTAACAGAATGACCTCTCTTGATGCCGATTACCTGATAATGGATCTGGGGGCAGGCTCCAACAATACAATCCTGGATTTCTTTCTATTGTCGGGATGCGGTGTCATTGTGACAACTCCCACACTCACAGCGACCCTCAACGCCTATCTGTTTATTAAAAATGTACTGTTCAGAATGCTGTATACATCCTTCAACAGAAAATCACCGGCCATGAATTATCTGGAAACCCTGCGGAAGGACGGTGTCTCCCTGCAGAAAGTCTACCTTTCCAATCTTGTGGATAAACTCAGAGATCTTGATCCGGCGGGTGCGGACCTTTTTGAAGAAAAGAAAAAATACTTTCAGCCCAGACTTGTTATGAACATGATGGATAATCCTGATGATCTTCAGAAAGTGGATAAACTGATTATTTCGGTCAGGGATTACCTGGGAGTCAATCTGGAGTTTCTGGGTGTTCTCTACAGGGATGAGTTTCAGAAAAAGGCTCTGAATTCCCGACTTCCCGTAATCAAATATAAACCGGCTGCTGTTGTTTCCCAGGGGATTTACAGAATCTGTGACAAGGTTCTTGAGATTCAGATGGAAGATAAAATAAATCTGTCTAACCTTGAAGCCGAATTTTCCTACCAGTCTGCCGAGATGGAGGCCGAGTCGGATTTCAACGATAAGGTACAGTCCCTTGAGGAACTGCTTCACAGCGGAGCTCTGACCCAGGGAGACCTGATTGAAACCATCAGAATGCAGCAGTATGAAATAAACAAATTGAAAAAAGAGAACCGCTTTATCAAAGCTAAGCTCGTGAAGGCTTCTGAAGCAGGATTCAAAGTGTAAAAACTGTATGAGTGAAGAATTCAGAGGCAGCCTGAAAGTCGAAATTGACAAGGACGGTCTGTCGGCAAAAATACATTTTACTCCCCGGGACAGTGCTGACCCCTATACTCTGGACAGTCTGAAGGATCTGCTTGCCGCTGAAGGGGTTGTACATGGCATTGACCAGGAAAAGCTGGAAGAAGCGGCCAGAGAGTTTGCCGAGTCCATGGAACCCTATCTCTCGGATGTTGTTGCCAGCGGTGAGCCAGCCAGACCGGGAAGCGGTGAAACCTATAACTTCTCCGAATTCAAATATCCCTCAAACCTGCAGAAAGTAGCCGATAAAATTCTGTCTATGAACAAGGCGCCCCTGATCTATGACACCATCAGGGTAACCGTAACCAGGGATAAAAGAGTAAAGGATAAAGGCCTTTTCAAAAGCGGGAAGGAAAAAATTGTCAGTGTTGAAGAGGAAGAAGATAAAAAAATCCGGGTGGATGTCTCTCCTGCTGTAAAGGAGGTCGGTTTTTTTAAAAAAGGGGATGTGGTCTGTACGGTTGTAACCGGGACCGGTGAGCCTTCTGACGGGAAAGACATCAAGGGAAATGTTCTCAAAGCACCTACGGCCATTGAGGGGACATTTTATCCGGGACGGAATATTAAGAGAGAGAAAACCGAATTTATTGCTGAAGAGGACGGATTTGTCAGAAAAGGTGAAAACTGGCTGGATCTGATTCCCTTTAAGAATCACAGCTGGAGTCTTCGGGTCAGCGACAATAAAATGGATTGTTATATAGATATTGTGGCAGGACATAAATCAGCCCCCCCTCCGGATATGGGGGATGTCATGCAGGCCGTACGTAAACTGTCTCTTCCCGAAGAGAGTCTGCTGGATGAGAACCATATCCGAAAGCTGATCCTGTCAGGCTGCCGGTCGGAGGGCGCCCAGTCTTTCTGTCTGACCAGAGACCGGGACGGTTCCTTTGAGATAGAGATCAATTCACTGAAAACCGAAGCCAATCTGCATCTTTATAAAGGTTCCGGCAGCGGCAGGGCTCTGAACCTCAAACAGGCCTGGGCCAGGGTGGTGGAACTCAAGATAGCCGGGTTCGAAGCCGAACGGGTAAAAAAGGAAATACTTGATTTTAACAATTCCCAGGAAAAAGAAGTTACGATTTTTCTGGCCCGGGGAGAAGATCCCAGAAGAGGGGACGACAGGGAAATCGTTCTGGAAACAGAATATCTGCCTGATGAAGAGGTCGAAACAATAAAAGGACGCCTCAGAGGTAAACAGCAGAGTCTGTCTTCCTTCAAGGATTTTCCGGCTGAAGGTATTGAAAAAATGGCTCTGGTCACCAGGGGCTCCAAGTTATTCCATATCGGTCAGCAGAAAGGCGGTAAGGACGGAAAGGATATTTTCGGAAATGTCATTAAGGGAATTGAGGGGAATGATCCCATTCTGAATGTATATGAAAACATCAGTATTCAGGAAGGGGTCGCCACGTCCAAGATAGACGGCATTTTGGATTACAGCTGCAAAGAGATGGTTTACTCCCTCCGGGTCAGGGAACATCAGGATGCAAAGATTGTTGTGTCCGTGTCTGATAACGGCATGTCTGCCACCCTTTCTTTTCTTCCTCCCCACGGAAGCGGAAATCCTGTCTCTGCCGACAGAATCAGAGAGGCTCTGGAAGAAAATGGAGTGGTCAAGGGAATCCTGGAAGATGAGATCGAACGCTTAAGTGCTCTTGGTGCAGAAGAAAAGATTGTGACGGATCAGCTCATAGCCCAGGGGCAGATCCCTTTCCAGGGAGAACAGGCGCTTAAATTTCTGGTAGACATTGAACCGGGAAAGAAGAATACAGTCCCTGTGGAAGAAGGCGATCTGGTTGCCGAACTGGGAAAGAAAGGGGAGGCGTCATCCGTCGGATTCAATGTTCTGGGGGAAGAGCTTTATTCAGAGGGAGATAAGGGCATTGAACGGGAAAAGAATATTCTGGAGGAAAACCGGGACGGCCAGCTTGTTCTGAAAGCCGGTGTCAAAGGGCTCCTCTGCCTGGAAAATGACAGAATCTATATAAAAGAAAAACAGACCATCAGAGGTGATGTTTCCAGAACAACCGGCAATATTCAGTTTCCCGGCTCAGTCGCCATATCCGGCTCTGTTCTGTCGGGTATTTTTGTGAATGCCGGCAAGGATCTGACCGTCATGGAAGTGGTTGAAGCGGCTCTGCTTTCCGCAGGGGGAAATATTATGATCGGCAAAGGAGTCAAGGGAGACAGGAAAGCTGTTCTCCGGGCCGGAGGCAGTATCTCCCTCGGCTTTGCCGAAGCCACCAATATTATGGTCAGCGATATTCTGAAAGTAAAAAAAGCCCTGATGAACAGCATTGTAAAATGTAACGGCAAGCTGGTATCAGAAACAGAGGACACAAAGATCATCGGCGGAAATCTGAAGGTGAAGAACGGACTCAGTGCCGGGACTCTCGGATCAGAGAGGGAAGTGAAAACCCATATTTCCTTTGGACAGGATTATCTTGTGGAGGATCAGATAAATGTGGTCACCCGGGAAATTGAAAAAATAAATGAACAGCTTCCGGAAATAGACTCCCAGCTGGTTCTGGCAGAAGAGAAGAGAAATCAGAAAAGGCTGATGGCTCTCCGCAGAAAGAAGGTTCAGATGCTTAAAATTCTGGAGAAAAAAGGAATCAAAAACTTCTTCCTGAAGGAGAAATTTGAAATACACCATGAATCGGAGATCAGGGTGAACCATGAGATCTATCCGGGAGTTATATTTGAAAGTCATGGACGATCTTTGGAAATTAAGGAAAAACTCACATCTGTCATCGTCTTTTTTGACAGTTCAAGCGGTAAGATTAAAACAAAACCACTAAGCTCATAAGGATAAACAATGCTTTTTGTATATTTTCCAGATTGGATTAAGCCGGAGATCATTCCGGGACTTCCTGTTCGCTGGTACGGACTGATGTACCTGCTGGCTTTTGCTGTTACCTATCTTCTTTTCAGAAAGCAGATGAAGGAAGAGAAAATTGAAATGAGTGACGATGATGTGTCCAACCTCTTCTTTGCTCTGATTCTCGGACTGATTCTGGGGGCAAGAATCCTGTCTGCCCTGGTTTATGATACTTCCGGTATTTACTGGAGAAAGCCCTGGCTCATATTCTGGCCCTTTATGAACGGACAGTTTGTCGGGCTCCAGGGGATGTCCTATCATGGAGGACTGATTGGGGCTGTTCTGGGGGGAATGATCTTTTCCTGGAGGAAAAAGCTCTATTTTCCGGCCATGGCCGACAGAATCCTTCTGGGGGTTCCTCTGGGCTATACCTTCGGCAGGCTGGGAAATTTTATTAATGGGGAGCTTTTTGGCAGGGTCACAACATCCAGAATCGGAATCGTTTTTCCTCATGCCCAGAGGTTTTCACCCGATATGCAATGGGTTAAAGATGTGGCCGCTGAAATTGGAATGGATATTTCGGCCATGTCTTCCGTCAACCTGCCCAGGCACCCTTCACAACTGTATGAAGCCTTTGCAGAAGGAATTCTTCTGTGGCTGATTCTCTGGTTTATAATCAGAAAGCGGAAAAAATATGAAGGGGCTGTCACCGGATGGTATCTGATCGGATACGGCACCTTCCGCTTTATTATCGAGTATTTCAGAGAGCCCGATGAAGGCCTGGACTTTCCCATTCTCCTGGGAGACCCATCTCCCAATTATATTTTCAGTTCCCTGCTGAACTTCACCACAGGACAGATCTTCTGTTTTCTGATGATACTGTCGGGAATTCTCTGCCTGCTTTTCTTCAGGTGGAGAAGCAGCCGGCGAGAGGGAACGGGTTTATTCCTTTGAAAAAAACGGTTCTTGCTGTGCTGCTTCTTATCTCTTTCAGTCTGAACCTTTCTGCCGGGGAGTGGTATCTGGGAGACAGCGGCTGTTCCGCCTTCCTCCCCGAGGGATGGACGATTTTTTCACGGGAGGATAGGGATCGGATTTCATTTATCAGTCCCGAAGGGGACGTTATATATCAGGTTTCTGTTTATCCGGGAGATCTGTATGCTTCGGATACTCTGATGATGGAGGATCATCTGGCCGGTCTGACGATTCTCGAAGCGGATCAGTCCCAGTTTCTCTACAGGGGACGTTCCTGTTCTCTGGCGGACCTGACCCTGGATTCTGAGGGAATTCCGGTGAGAGGATGGTTTCTGTTTATTGACCGGGAGGACTATGACTATTATCTGACAGCTATAACCTCACCAGATAACTATGAGAGAGCCCTGCCTCTGATCCTTTCCTGTTTAGACGGATTTTCTCCGGATGAAGAATCCCGAAAGCAACCGGGAGCTGTCAGCACATTGATCCGGTCGGCGGGAGGATCAGACAGAAGAGACGTTCTGGAGTTTCCCCTGGGAGCTCTTGAGTATACCTGGAATGATGTGACCGAAGAGGCCGGACGTCTCCTTATTGAAAGAGAGGCGGCGATTCTGTCGGGCTACAATACGCCTGAAGTTTTTGATGAAGCCTGGAAACGGTATTATCAGCTTATCTACAGAAACAGTGCGGGAGATCTGGATGATCTGGCCCGGCAGCTGGAGAGAGTCCTTTCAGATCTGGATGATACGGAGAAAGCGAAAATCCTGCTGCAGTGGCTTCAGGACTTTGAATACGGCAGTACAGACCGCTTCTCGGACCTGATGACCAGCACGGAATCACTTCTGGCCCGAACCGGAGACTGTGATTCTCTGGCTATCATCTATATTACCCTTTTAAATAAAATGGGTGTTCCTTCACTGTTGATGGTCTCCAGAGAGTTCAGTCACGCCATGGCTGCTGTAGCCGTTCCCGCAGAGGGAGCCGGATTCTCCTTTGAAAACCAGCGCTTTGTGGTGGCTGAAATGACAAAGAATGTGGCTCTGGGACAGATTGCTGCCGAAATGGCAGATATCAGCAAATGGGTGATTATTCCTTTTGAAGGTTATAACCAGGGACAACTGGCCCTGGGGGAATAGTAATATTTGAATATCGGCTGTATACAAAAGGATACAGTTGGCAGGCAAAGTGCTTTAAGTAAACAGTAGTAATTATATAAGTTGTTTATATATATCGATTTAGATTCTTCTTGGCTTTGTTCTGTCTGTTGGTACGGTACTTGCTTTAAAGTGTGTATGCCTGGAAGAGATAATATCCTGTTCCACAATGATGGTTCAGTAAGCACAAAGAGACTGATTCTGGATACTGTACAAAAAGAATTTGTAAGAAAATCCATACACCTTATGATTGCTCTGGTTCCCACTCTTGCTGCCTGGAACTATAACCTCACAGTATCACTGCTTGTGGCAGGAATTCTTGTTTATACCTATGCCGAATATTTAAGAGGAAAAGGACATCATGTTCCTCTTATTTCAGATATTACCGCATTGGCTTCCAGAGACAGGGACAAAGGACATTTTGTTCTGGGACCCGTTACACTGGGTCTGGGCGCCCTGGCAGCCCTTCTTCTGTATCCCCATCCTGCGGCGACTATTGCCATTTACGCACTTGCCTTCGGTGACGGTCTTTCCAGTCTTGCCGGCAAGCTTCTCGGAGGCTACAGGATTCCTTATACAGGCGGCAAAACCCTCAGCGGTTCCCTTGTCTGTTTTGTTTCGGTTTTTATTGCCGGTCTTACCTTATCCGGAAACGCATCAGCCGTATTGATTGTGGCGGCATCAGCTACAGTTCTGGAAGCCCTTCCTTCCAAGGATCTGGATAATATAATCATACCTATCGGTACGGGGCTGATTGCCCAGTCTATTCTTTTCTGATCAACTCCAGAGAAACAGTTTTCTACTCGTCCTGATAAACAGGATCACTCCGGGAACAAGACAGGCAAATCCCGGCAGAATGAAGGGGATGTGAAGGAAAAACAGAAACTCATACCCGGCAATGATCAGGATACTGAGAAGGGCCAGGCGGTAATATTCGGGTCTTCCCTGATTATAGGCGGCGGAAATGTATGTCAGAACCGTCATCAGCTCAAGAATGATACACAGGAGGGCCAGATATTCCTCCCGGGCAACTCTGTTTAACAGGGCTCCGCTGATAGAACTGATATTCAGGGGCAGTATGCTTGAAAGGGTAAAAGCCGTGAGGATTGTCAGGAGCAATACCATTCCGAATTTCTGTATCTGCAGACCTGAGCTGAACAGAGACGCCGCAAACAGGGATGTGAGAGCCAGGAGCCTGCTGAAATAGACAATACGGGTTATGAGTCCGCTGGTTGTCTGAATAAAGGAAAGGTCAAAGAGATGGGGAAGCCTGAATATCTGAAGTGAAAAAGTAAACAGAAAGAGATAAAAAAAGGAGAGTTCCGCCGAGGGATTTCTTTTTATCTGCCGGGAGAGAATCAGGCCCATCAGAAAGGCCAGAACCAGCTGTCCTGTGAGGGATACCGCCTTCAGAAGCGGACCGTCCGAGGCTTCTGCATAAATAGTCCACCAGATCTGCTCCTCTCCCCAGGTCTGATACACTTCGGTTCCGTAATTCAGATACGACCAGAGGGCAACGGCAACAAGTGTGAGTCCGGAAAGGTAGAGAAGTATGCGGACAATGTATTTTCTGAATATGAGGATCATACCTCTTATTAAAAACCAATTCCCCGAAAACGTCAAAATATGAAATTTTTTCTACAGAATGATTTCAGAAGTTCGATAATGTTAATGAGGTAAAATCATGAAGAAGACATTACTATTCCTGGCGGTTCTTGGGCTGGGTTTCCTGCATTCAGTATCAGCCGGCGATAAGGCAGAATTTGTAAATCTGGGTTTTTCTCCTGACGGTCACTATTTTTTCTTTGGACAGTATGGCTATGCAGCAGAAAAGTCCCAAAGTTATGCAGACCTCTATCTTGTGGATGTCAGTAAGAACAAGTTTGTACCAGCCGGTGTTTTTTCCGGTGAATATACGGGCATTATCGAAC
This sequence comes from Spirochaetales bacterium, assembly GCA_028532905.1. Lineage (GTDB taxonomy): Bacteria > Spirochaetota > Spirochaetia > DSM-2461 > DSM-2461 > Oceanispirochaeta. The sequence goes on along the minus strand of JAQQAM010000001.1, from coordinate 34,029 downwards.
CCGGCCAGTCTCCCGACGGAGCTCTTTTCTCTCTGCTGGAGACATCTGTTTCCGCCAGAAAAAAATACAATATCGATTATATTAAAAAGGGCCGTCCTCTTTATATAAGAATCAGCGACAGTGGAGAATCCATCGATACTCTGGAATTCAGAGATTTTGAGACGGGCTCCCGCTTTTCCATGGAACTGATTCAGAGTGCACAGATGGATGAGAATGACAGGGCTATAGATTCCTCCTTTTATATAGAAATGACCTTTACAGGTTCCGGTGGAGTGGAAGTTCCCTTTGTGATCGGCCATCCGGATTTCAAAAGAAAAGGAATAGGGTCCTACAGAATTGAAAGAGTGCTGACTGATCCTGAGAACAAGTCCATTATCATCATTGTGGCCAAGATCGATAACGATCTGAATATCCGCTACATGGTAGAGACTGTTCGGATCCGCTGAATCCGAAGGATTCATTGAGAGAAACCGCCTGCACTTAAGGCGGTTTTTTTTATTTCTGAATGAAATCAATTCTGTTCTATATTGAGAAATACACGGCTTTGGTTATAATAGTCAGACCAATACACAATTAAAGAACAGAACGAGTTCATTTTGAGGAGACATAATGCGTATCAGTCAGCTCTTTTATCAGACAATGAAAGAAGTACCCCGGGAGGCTCAGGTTCCAAGCCATCAGCTTATGTTTCGTGCTGGGATGATACAGCAGCTGGCCAGCGGCATCTATAACTACACTCCTCTGGCAAAGAAAAGTCTCAGTAAAATTGAAACCATCATCCGGGAGGAGCTGGAGAAAAAGGGATGTCAGGAAGTGCTGCTCCCTGTTGTACAGCCTTCCGAACTCTGGGAAAAAAGCGGCCGCTGGGGATACTATGGTCCCGAGCTGCTCCGTCTCAAGGACAGAAAGGACAATGATTTCTGTCTGGGACCCACCCATGAGGAAGTCATAACCGATATGGTTTCCAAGGTTCTGAAATCCTATAAACAGCTCCCCTGGAATCTCTTTCAGATTCAGACGAAATTCAGGGATGAAGTACGCCCCCGCTTCGGTCTTATGAGAGGCCGTGAATTCACCATGAAAGACGGATACAGCTTTGATGTGGATGAAGAAGCATCAAAGGTGATGTACTGGAAAATGTACGATGCCTATACAGCCATTTTCAAACGCTGCGGACTGAGCTTCAGGGCCGTTGATGCGGCAACAGGTAATATCGGCGGTGATATGAGCCATGAATTTCAGGTTCTGGCACAGAGCGGTGAAGACCTGATTCTGAGCTGTGACAGCTGTGATTATGCAGCCAATGCCGAAAAAGCCGTGACTCCCCGTTCTGCGCAGGAACTGACGGAAGAGGGAATGGAACAGACCGAAGATGTCCATACCCCCGCCTGCAGAACCATTGAGGAAATTGCGGATTATCTGAAGCGGCCTGCATCGGATTTTATTAAGAGTATTATCTATGTGGTGGATGAGGAACCTGTGCTGGTCCTGATCCGGGGAGATCTGGATATTAATGAATCCAAGCTCCAGACCGCTCTCTCGGCCAATGGCGTCTTTCTTGCCGATGATGCCCTGGTACAGGAGGTCAGCGGTGCGGGTACCGGTTTTGCCGGTCCTGTGGGACTTAAAAAGCAGGTTAAAATCGTGGCTGACTACTCTGTTACCGAAGGCAAGAATATGGTCAGCGGTGCCAATAAAGATGATTACCACAAGGTGAATGTCAATTACGGACGGGATTACAAAGCGGATGTTCTGGGGGATCTGAGTTTTGCACAGCCCGGCGACAAATGTCCCAAATGCGAGGGAAAGCTAGAAGATCACAGAGGTATTGAGGTGGGACAGGTTTTTTATCTGGGTACCAAATACAGCGAGCCCATGGAGTGTAATTATCTGGACCGGGACGGAAAATCACATCCTGCTGTGATGGGCTGTTATGGAATCGGAGTCGGACGGACCATGGCGGCAGCCATTGAACAGAATCACGATGAGGACGGTATGATCTGGCCCGCAGCCATTGCCCCCTATGAGGCTGTGATACTCCCCCTTCAGATGAACAAGGATGAGGTTGTTGCGGCCGGTGAAGACCTCTATACAAGCCTCAGGGATGCCGGAATGGATGTGGCTCTGGATGACAGGGAAGAAAGAGCGGGATTCAAGTTCAAGGATGCCGACCTTCTGGGATACCCCCTGCAGATCGTAATCGGAGCCCGTTCTCTGGAAGCGGGAGAGGTGGAACTGAAGATCAGAAAAACCGGTGAGAAGAAAAATATTCCTCTGGCAGAAGTAAAGTCTTTTGTAGAAAACTTTCTGAAAGAGGAAAAGTCGGCAGACTGATTCTTCCTTCTTAAAATAAGGACAGGAAAGCAGGGATAAGACCGTCAGGTTTTTCTCTGCTTTTTTTTTTGGCTAAAGCGATATATATTGAAAGGCATGAGAAAGTCTCTGTTTATTACTCTCATACTGCTGTTCTCTGCCGCGGCATTGCTCCCCGCCCTGTCTCTGACCTATGAAGGGATTGACGGTGAAATGGGATTCCTCTGGAAAAATAATGACGGTTACGATACAGAGGAGGGGGACAGCGGACCCGATACGCTGACGTTTATCCCGGGAGTCTCGGTTTTTTTCAGTTTCAATGAAAACTGGTTTTTCAGACCGTCTCTGTTCTACTACAATCAGACACTGGAATACCTTCCCGACAGGGGATATACCATTCCGGTGGATTACTCAAATATCAATTCCCTTTCGGTGAGTTCTCTTTTTATGCAGCCCGCGGCGGGGTACCGTTTTATCCTGGGAGAGAGGCATTTTATAGGGCTTCAGGCAGCTCCGGCTCTGAACTTTCAGATACCCCTGTTCGGTCCGGGTGCAGACGACAGGGGAGACATGTTCAAAGCTCTGATTAAGGAGTTTCTGTATTTTACAGTGGGAGCCTGGTACTACAATCCCCTGACCGAGCGTTTCGGTTTCAACTTCAAGCTGGAGACGGGTCTCCCGGTCTACAACCTCTGGCTGGACAACGATCTGCCCTTCACAGACGGTCTTATGGTGAGCTTTCAGGTGGGAATCAGAGTTCTTGTTAAATAAAGTCTTCCTGTTCTTCGGGTATTCTTAAATCCTTGTCTTCTCCAAAACAGAGAGTCAGAAAGGCGGTGTTCGCCGTATCCAGAAGCCCGGCTGTCAGTGTCAGCACCGGCAGAAGGGGAAGAATCAGAACATAACCGTCAGTCAGTCCTCTGCCATACAGAGAACAGGCTGTGATGAGGGCTGTATAAATTCCCAGGTAGGACTGTGCAAAAAGAGTATAGGACACCAGAATTGAGATTCCGATAATCCAGAATATCTGAAAGGCCGTCAGCTCAAGACTGGAATAGGACTTCAGAATGGTCAGCATGCTAATGGCTGTAATCATTGCAGAACCGGACCGGGAGAACAAAGTGAAAAAAGGAATGGATAAACCCGAGAGTTTGCGCTTCACGCCGCCGTTTTCTTTCAGAGTCTTGATAAGGACAAGCATGTTGATAAAACTGTCCCCGCTGAACAGGGCGGTTATCAGCCCCGGAAGAAAGGTCATCATCTCCTTGTAGGGATTTCTTTTTGTAAGGAGATAAAGGGCAAGAGGCTGCAGTACAAACAGAAGAAGTAGTGAGGCGGCTCCCACCAGGCGGATCAGACTGAAGTAGGAACTCATATCCGGAATCTCATTGATGAGTCTCACCGCATCATAACTCAGACTGAAGACCGTGAACACAAGGAGAGTTGTGAAAAGACCGGTCATCATGTAGAACATGCGGCTGAAGGAATCAAAGAGGTTGAACACAGGCTCCGCTTCCTCTCTGTCTCTGTAAAGCTGTGTTCCCAGTATAAAGGCAAACAGCAGAGCGGGAAGTATAAAGTCCCCGGGGTTCTGAAAAATCTCAAAACTGTTAACAGGAAGGAGTGCTCTCAGAGATTCGGCGGCCCCCGGGTTGAAAACACTGTTCCGGAAAGGGATGGCAGACTGCCAGCCTGTGGAATCTGTGAGAATCGGAATCCGCTGTACAGGCAGAATAAACGAGAGCCCTACGGCAACCACAGTGTACAGAAGAACTGCGCCGGCACTCAGAGCCAACAGCTTGAGGGAAATCTTCAGAAGATCCCGGGAGCGGCGCAGCTGGCATACCGAAACACTCAGTGTGAAAAAAACAAGGGGAAAAGCAATAAACCGGCCTGCCCGGAGGGTTATTTCAGCGATTGTCCTGAATATGCTGTCAATGAGACTGCTGTCGGGAAGCAGCAGGGCCAGTCCGACACCCAGAACAGCAGAGATAGTATATTTCATCCAAAGTTTCACCGAAATCCTCCAGGATTAATCTGCACTTGAAGAGGCAGCTTATTTTCTTTTGATAATGGGCAGAGACTGAAAAATAGTCTTCTTCTCAGAAAACTGAAGCCATTCACCATTGATCTTCGGATCTTCCGATTCCAGAATCCCCTTGATGAATTGTGCATAGTCTTCCATTTCCGTCAAGCGGGATGTGAATCCGCAGCGGACACTTTCGCCGTTGCCGGCAAGGATGACGGCTTCTGCCATATTATGAAAGGCTCCTCTCAGGATAGAGGGAACCAGAGACTCTGAGGATAGAGCCTTTTCTGTCTCGGCAAAGGCCATGAGCCCTGCCTCCTGTGTTCTGAAGAAATCCAGAATCTCCTTGATCAGATACAGGGTTCCGTGGGTAAAACTGTACAGGGCCTCATCCAGAAATTCGGTCTCCAGATCTTCCAGAACAGCCGTTTCGGCAGATTCGGGATTCACAACCACAGCCTTGTCCAGTGTGTTAACGTTTCTCATCACTTCCCGGATGACTGTCTTGGCGGAAACAAGGGAGCTTCTGTTCCAGGGAATCACCATGAGATTTGTCTTTTCCGAGGTTTTCAGAGTTTCCTGAGTTGTCATTACCGGTGCGATGACTTTGTAGCCGCTGTTCAGGTATATTTCAATCAGCTTTCTTCCCAGTAATGTTTCACTGCCTATAATCAGAACTGTTTTACTCATATTGAATCCTTATTTCTGTTATTCTATGTTCCCGGGTCCGTCATTCAGAACATGGGACAGCCTGTATTCTGATTCTCCCAGACGGCACTGCAGTCTGTTCAGTTCCTGTATGTGTTTCTCTACAGCCTCTTTGTCGAGTTCTGCCGACCGTTTATTCAGAAGGCGCAGGGATGAGAGAATGCTGAACCACCAGAAGGCTTCATCCATCCCTTCCTTGTTGTACCAGATTATATCCTTGTATCTGTTGATGCCCAGCCAGGGAGCAAAATCATCATCCCTCAGAATCCTGTTCCAGAACTCCAGGGCGGGCATTTTTTCTTCCATCCAGAGCTGATAGAAACGGATCATATAAAACATGTCCTTTATGTCACAGAGCTGAAGAGACATGAAGGACGGGCGGATAATATCTTCAAGAAGTCTGTGTTCCTCCCGGACAGACTGTTTTACAGGCATAAGGATTTTTCTGATACGGTTCAGATCTTTTGAGAACATTGTGATCAGGTCACTCATAACAGCAGTGTCAATTCTCTTTGTTGCCATAAAGGACTGGAGCATATGGATCAGTGGCTCCAGTTCAGAATAACGGAGGGCTCGCTCCAGGTTCGGTACACCCCTGTTACCGACTTTCAGCTTCAGCTTTTCCAGCCGTTTCTCTTCATCATCCTCCTGATGTCGTACGGGATAAAAGACTTTGGACTGATAGCCATAGAGTTTAACCGGGAGCCCGTCCTTACGGAGATCTCTGTTTCTGTGAATATACCAGAGTCTCTTTCTGTTCTCGAACAGCAGGGTATAACCTGTTTCACTCAGGTCCATTATGCCGGCAATATCTGACTTCTCTTCTCCCAGAATCTCCCCTTCCTCACTGGTCAGAGCTTTGGGGCATTCAGTAATAATTTTACCCTCTGTGAGGGTGTTGCTGTTGTTGTAGAAGACCAGAACATGATGACCGTCCCTGGAATTACTGAAGGCGTAGACATTGTCGTCCACCTTGTTCGGGGTCTGAAAATCGAAGAGATGAAACCGTCTGGCACTGGCAAAGGAGAGCCTTTTCTTCATCAGGGGATAGATCTCTTTCTCATGGCGCTCCAGAAGGTCTCTGTCCTCTTCCTCTTCAAAATAGGAGCGTCTGTATTCCATTCCGTATTTTTCTGTGAGGCCTTCCATCTGACCGTGGCCGATCATGGGAAGACCGGGGAGGGTTACCATAAGAGTACAGATTCCGAAGTACTTATCTCCCTTACCGAACTGGGTGACAGCCGTATCTTCATCGGGGTTGTTCATAAAGTTGACAAAGCGCTTGAGAATCCGGGGGTTGCTCTTCAGTGTCTCCTTCAGGATCTTTCTGTATTCACTGTTGTTTTCGGTTTTCAGGAGGTTCATAAAGGCGGAATTGTATACCCGGTGCATCCCCAGGTTCCGGACAAAAAAACCTTCCATCATCCAGAAGGCTTCGGCCAGCAGGAGGGTGTTCGGGGCTTCTGTGTTGATCCGGTCAACCACTTCTCTCCAGAATTCTTCGGGCATCTTTTCCCGGAATTCCTTCTCGTTCAAACTGTGTTCCGACCGGGACGGGATGGCTCCGCCTTCTCCCGGTTTGGGATACCACAGGCGCTGTACATGTTTCCGGGCCAGGGTCATGGCTGCATCAAAGCGGATTATGGGAAATTTTTCGGCTACCAGCAGTATTTGCCGGATAAGCTGTTCCCGGACCTCAGGATTCAGGAAATCCAGCTGGGCCGTGTCATTCCAGGGCATGGATGTGCCGTCATTTCCATGATAGATGTACTGCTTATCTCCCGTCTTGTTGTCTTGTCTCTGAAAAACCACAGCCGCGTCGCTCCGGTTGTAGTAACCATCCTCAATATGGAGGCTGATATCAGGGTTTGTGCTCAGGTCAGGACCGTTGAAGCTGTAGTTGGGATAGGGCGGTTCAGGAAGCTGCAGGAAATATTCCGGATGCTCTTCCATCCAGACAGAATCCAGACCTGTATGGTTGGGAACCATATCACTGGCCAGACGGAGTCCCTTCTGCAGGCAGCGGTCCCTCAGGGCATTGAGAGCCTCCTCTCCCCCCAGAATATCGGATATCCTGTAGTCTTTCAGAGAGTAGGCGGAGGCTTCGGCTTCAGGATTCCCGCAAATTCTTTTAATGGTTTTTGAGGCTGTACTTCTTTCCCATATCCCGATCAGCCACAAACCGCTGATGCCCCGGCGTCTGAGTTCGTCCAGCTCTTCTGAAGGAATATCGTTCAGGGTTTCGATGGGCCTTCTGTACTTTCGGGACAGCTGATACAGCCAGACAAAACAGTTCTTGGCAATGAGAATCAGATTGGGCATCCAGTCGGAATCGACCGAAAAGTGAGCTTCATCGTCCTCATGCCAGGAGAAGTCGATCCCCTCCACAGGTCCCGGTCCGCTGAGGCCGATCTTGCTGTCCTCCCGCATCAGATCCAGAGCCGACAGGAATTCTGTTCTGTCCTTCAAAAAGGGGTACAGACGGGAGCTGCTGATAAACCTGATCTGTTCTTCCAGGGAATCGGGAAAATACTCTTCCGGGGCGTGTAAAAGAGTCATCAGATCCGAGTCCCACCGTTCCGGAATCCTGTGTCCGGAGATAAAGGATTTCAGCTGTTCAAACTGGCTGTTGTAGGCCTTCCCTCTTATCCTGGTATCCCTGAAAAGGGCTTTCAGCTCACGGCAGCCTTTGTTCTTGTTTAACAGTCCCAGGACCAGAGAGTCCCGGATTCTTTTTTCAACAAGATCCCCGGGGGAGTCCAGATCAATCGGGGATTGGGCAGGAAAACTGCTGTCCAGACGCTTCAGAAGGGCGTTCCAGCTGGGCTCTTCTCCGGGTGTAATCATCTCTTTCAGACTGAGGTCTTTCTCCTCTTCCCGCAGGCTGTCCATATACCCCTGAATCAGATCCTTGTAAAAACGGCTTAAAAGGGAGAGGAGATAGATTTCCCCGGCTTTCAGTCTGGACCGGGAGGCATCCGATTTCCGGAGCTGATCGGCAATGTCTCTGGCTTCTCTCTGGCTTCCCACCGGGAGACATCCCGGAGAGAGTCGGGATTCCGCAGTAAGAGAATCACGAATGGTTCGTTCCAGATACAGGCAGCCGGTCACAGATTTACCGTATTAAAGCTCTGAAAAATCGAGGGTGGCGAAGTAGTCTTCTATGGTTTCCGCCCGTCTGATCTGTCTGACGGTCTTATCCTTGTTCATCAGAAGTTCGGCGTGCCGCAGTTTTCCATTGTAGTTGAAGCCCATGGCGTGGCCGTGTGCCCCTGTATCATGAATGACAATAAAATCGCCTGTTTCAATAAGGGGAAGCTTTCTGTCTATGGCAAACTTGTCATTGTTTTCACACAAGGAACCTGCCACATCATAGGTGTGGTCTGCCGCTTCATTTTCTTTTCCAGGTATGGTGATATGGTGATAGGCACCGTACATTCCCGGTCTCATCAGATCCGCCATACAGGCATCAACGCCGATGTAGTGTTTATAGGTGTCCTTCCGGTGGATGGCTCTGGTTACCAGATAGCCGTAGGGACCGGTGATAACACGGCCGCACTCCATCAGGATTCTCATCCCTTCATTGGCCGTTCCCGCCAGTTTTTCCTTATAGGCTTTTTCTATCCCTGAGGATATAAAAGGAATATCAACGGGTTTGTCTTCCGGTTTGTAGGGGATTCCCACGCCGCCCCCGAGGTTGATGAACTCGAAGCTTATGCCGGCTTCTTCAGATATTTCGTTCACCAGTTCCAGAAGAATCAGAGCGGTCTCTACAAAGTAGGCGGATTCCAGCTCATTGGACGCAACCATGGTATGGAGGCCGAAGCGCTTTACTCCCAGGGATGCGGCCTTTTTATACCCCTCTTTCAACTGCTCTCTGGTAAAACCGTATTTTGCTTCTTCAGGAGAACCGATGATGGCATTTCCCTCTTTCAGAGGGCCGGGGTTGTAACGGAAACAGATCAGCTCGGGGAGGCCGGGTCCGTTCTGAAGAAAATCCAGGTGGGTGATGTCATCCAGATTGATAACGGCTCCCAGTTCCAGCGCCTTCTCATACTCTGCCATGGGGGTGTCGTTGGAGGTGAACATAATCTCCTCCCCCTTGAGTCCCGCTTTTTCGGCAAGGAGAAGCTCGGGAAGAGAGGAGCAATCCGCTCCCATGCCCAGTCCTTTGAGCATCTTGATAATATGGGGATTGGGGAGGGCCTTGACGGCAAAGTAGTTTTTGAATCCTCCGGGAACCCAGGAAAAAGCATCGTTTATCATCCGGGCATTTGATTCAATGGCATCCCGGTCATAGATATGAAAAGGAGTGCTGTGGTTGGCTGAAATCCTTTCAAGGTCGTCTCTGGTAAAAGGTATTGTTCTTCTGCTCATGGTATCCTCTGTTTTATTTTCCGCTCTCTGTACACCAGGCTCGGAATGCAGGCTCGGAAATCTTCTTTAAATTCTCCAGCTCTTCCTCCTGAAGAGAATCAAGTCTTTTTCTAACGGTGTCCAGTATCTCACTGGAATATCCGCACTCCTCCGCTCGAAGATGGATGTAGCGGATGCTTTCATGACGTGTCATTGAAGCTCTCCTGTCAGAGTAAATTTTTCATAAAGAACTGTTGAGGGATATTCTATGACAAATCCTCTGCCTTGGGAATAGCGATTTCTCCGCCCCGGGACAAGAGATGTATTACATTAAGGGACGGAATTCTATACAATGGTGTCAAAATTTCAGAAAAGAGGATTTTCATGAGGCGATATCTTCCTGCTGTGCTTCTGCTTGCACTTTTTTTTCAATCCTGCACCAAGGATCTGTATCCCGTATATACGGCTGAGAAAGTCGGTTATATAGACCGGGAAGGCAATATGGTTCTGGATGCTCTTTATGATAAGGGAGACAATTTCTCCGAGGGGTTTGCCCTGGTTTCTACAGCAGGAGCTTTGCGCTTTATCAATGAGGAGGGTCTGTTTCTGAACACACCCGATATGGAATCGGCATCTTCTTTTTCCGAAGGGATGGCTCTGTATGTTGAAAAAGGCCGGGTGGGATATATCAATACAAAGGGTGAGCCGGTGATTCCCGCCGTCTATCTGAGAGGGGGCAGCTTCTCTGAAGGCCTCTGTCCTGTCTTTTTTGAAGATGGAAAAACATATCTGATCAATAAGAAGGGAGAACTGACCGTAGAACTTCCCTATGAATATATGGGCGATTTCCATGACGGTCTGGCCCTGGTGGTGGAAAACGGCAAAAGCGGGTTCATCAACAGGAAGGGGGATCTGGTTATTCCCTGCGAGTATGAGTTTGCCGGTGATTTTTCTGAAGGAACCGCCCTGGTGGTGCATAACGGTCTGGGAGGGTACATCGATAAAAAAGGAAAACTCATAATTCCCCACAGCTACAGCTATTCATCTTCCCTGAAGGATGGACTCATTCTGATTGTTGAGAACGGAAAGGCCGGATATATCAACAGGAAGGGAGAACGGGTTATTGAGCCTCAGTACAGCTTTGCCGGTGATTTTTCCGGCGGACTGGCCCGTGTTCAGCTGGAAGAGGGGATGGGGTTCATCAATAAAGAGGGAGAACTGGTTATTGACCCTGTCTTTGAATACGGTGAAGATTTTAAAGGTGATCTTGCCCTGATGGTGAAAGATGACCTGCTGGTGTATATCAACAAAGAGGGTGTTGTTGTGTGGAAAGCAGATCCTCCGCAGGATCTGGAGGAGTAGTTTATGAAAACACTGACCATCAGAAAACCGGATGATTTTCATCTCCATCTGAGGCAGGGGGAGCGCATGGGGGATTATGCCAGAGAAACAGCACGATCCTTTGCCAGGGCTCTTGTGATGCCCAATACACTGCCGCCTGTAACAGACCCTGCGGGCATGGAGGCCTATAAAAAGGCTATTGAGACAGAAGCTCCCGGTCTGGAAGCTCTGATGGCATTTAAACTGCTGCCGGATATGCCTGCCGGGATTGTGCCGGAAATGAAGAAGGCGGGAGCTGTTATCGGAAAACTGTACCCCGCCGGTGCCACAACCAATGCGGAAGACGGCATTTCCTCCTACCGGCAGATTCCTGACGTTCTGGAAGCCATGGAGGCTGAGGGGATGGTTCTGAGCATTCACGGAGAGCATCCGGAAAAACCGGTGCTGGAGAGGGAAATCTCCTATCTGACTGAACTGGAACAGATTATCAGGGATTATCCGAAACTCCCGATTGTACTGGAACATCTGAGCTGCCGGGAGAGCCTCCGCTTTCTGGAGCAGACGCCTGATCATGTCAGAGGCACCGTCACAACCCACCATCTTCTGTTCACACTGGATGATCTGATGGGAGGTTCTTTAAACCCCCATCTTTTCTGCAAGCCTGTTGTCAAGAAAGAGGAGGACCGGAGAGCCCTGGTGGATGCTGTGTGCAGCGGTCATCCCCGGCTTTTTTACGGCTCTGACAGTGCGCCCCATCTGAAGGAATCCAAGGAGAGCGGCAGCTGCGGAGCCGGAGCGTTTACCTCCCCCGTGGCTCTCCCTCTGCTGGCCGAACTCTTTGAACAGGAGGACGCTCTGGACAGGCTTGAGGACTTTGTCAGCCGCAAAGGGGCTGATTTCTACGGGCTGCCCCTGAATAAAGAGTCTCTGACCCTTGTGAAAGAGCCCTGGACCGTTCCTGATCTGATCGGCGGTGCGGTTCCCCTGCTGGCAGGAGAAACCCTCAGCTGGAAAATCTCAAGCTGAAAAATAATACAGGAAGGAAAATATGGTAATAATACCTGCAATTGACCTGCTGGGCGGAGAATGTGTCCGTCTTTTTAAAGGCGATTACAACGAAGTGAAATCCTATGAAAGGGATCCCGCTGCCGCGGCGAAAGTATTTGAAGAGCTGGGAGTGAAACGCCTTCATCTGGTTGATCTGGATGCCGCCCGGGGAGAGGGAAAAAACAACCGGGACGCAGTGCGCCGTATCCGGGAAGTCTTTTCCGGAGTTCTGGAGCTAGGCGGCGGTGTCCGCACGGAAGAAGATGTGAAGGAACTTCTTGAAATCGGTGTGGAAAAACTGATTGTCGGAACGGTGCTGGCCAGAAATCCGGAACTGGTTGCCTCCTGGATTGAAACATACGGCAAGGTTTTTGTTGCCGGGATTGATGCACTGGAGGGAGAGGTTAAAGTCTCGGGCTGGGAAAAAGGAACGGCTCTGAAAGATTCAGATCTCGGAAAAACCTGCGCCGCCATGGGTATTGAGAACATCATCTACACAAATATTGACCGGGACGGCACCCTGGCCGGACCCGATCTGGACAGTACAAACAGAATGGCCCGGGAAACAGGTCTGGTCATCACCCTGTCCGGCGGGATCAGCAGCCAGGAGGATCTGGCTGAAGTCTGTGAAAAGGGTGACTCTCTTGTAAAAGGAATCATTACGGGCAAGGCCTTCTATGAAGGGCGAATTGATCTGAAAAAAGCTCTGGCTGATTTTCAGAGTGAAGACGAGGAGTATAAGTGGTGAGCCGCGGAACAGTACTGGGACTGGTTATTGAAGTGGAAGGGGGGCAGACCAGCGCTGCTCTGATGGATGAAAAGGGTTTTTCCAAAAGCCGGGAACAGGGACTCCTCTGGCTGACCCATCCGGAAACCGGCAGAATCCTTCCCTACGCAGGGGACGGTGCCTTCAAGGTTCTGGAAAAAAGGGACAATCATTACTATGCCCTTCTCCCAGCCGGTGCCCGGGGACGGGCCTACGAGGGAGTTATAGCCGAACAGGACATTGAAGAGCATGATGCGCTGGAACAGAGCTCCGAACTGGAGGAGGGAATTCTCGCTTCCCTGACATCCACCATTAAGAAAAGACATAAGGAAATGCCCGCCGGATCCTATACCACCCACCTGTTCGAGAAAGGGACAGGAAAGATCAAAAAGAAATGCGGAGAAGAGGCGATTGAACTGGTTCTCTCCGAGAATCCTGAAGATCTGGTTTATGAATCCGCCGATCTGATCTATCACCTGATGGTTCTTCTGGAAGACCAGGGGCTGTCTATGTCCGAGGTTCTGGGAGAACTGAAAAAAAGAGACAGCTGATTTCAGCTGCCTCTCATCACTTACATCTTTTCCAGATCTTTATTGATAGCGGCCGCTGCCCGCCGGCCGTCTCCCATAGCCAGGATGACCGTTGCAGCTCCCTGGGAGATGTCTCCCCCGGCATAAACATGGTCCAGACTGGTTTTCTGATCATCATTGACCAGGACTGTTCCCCTCTCTGAAAATTCCAGACCGGGAGTGGTCTGCCTGATCAGGGGGTTGGAGGCATTGCCGATGGCGGGAATACAGGTTTCCACCTCTATTTCAAACTCGCTGCCTTCGATGGGAACCGGACGGCGTCTGCCGGAAGCATCCGGTTCTCCCAGCTCATATTTCTGGCATTCGATGGCTCTGACCCGGCCCTGATCATCTCCGATGATCCGTACCGGATTGGTCAGAATCTTGAAGATAACGCCTTCTTCGTGGGCATGGTGAATTTCTTCAACCCGGGCGGGCATCTCCTTTTCTGTTCTTCTGTAGATGATGTATACCTTTTCGGCGCCCATCCGGACAGCGGTTCTGGCAGCATCCATAGCGACGTTACCGCCCCCGAAGACTGCCACATTTTTCGCTTTGTAAATGGGGGTTTCCGCATTACTGTCATAGGCTTTCATCAGGTTGGAGCGGGTCAGAAACTCATTTGCCGAAAACACCCCCACCAGGTTTTCCCCTTCAATATGCATGAATTTGGGCAGTCCGGCTCCCGAGGCTATATAGACGGCGTTGAATCCGTCTTTCTCCATCAGATCCTTCAGTTTTCGTGTCCGTCCCACCAGGAAGTTATTTTCGAATTTGACTCCCATTTTCATCAGGCCTTCCACCTCTTTTTCCACAATGGCCTTGGGCAGTCTGAACTCGGGGATTCCGTATACCGTTACTCCGCCGGGTTTATGAAAGGCTTCAAAAATGGTGACATGGTGTCCCTCTTTTCTCAGGTCCGCTGCCGCTGTCAGTCCGGAAGGTCCGCTTCCGATAATGGCGACTTTCTTCCCGCTGTCCGCTTTGACGGTAATATTACCTTCCGGACGGTTCTCACTCTCCCAGTCTGCCAAAAAGCGCTCAATCCGGCCGATGGCGACAGATTTTTCAGGATCTTTGAGAATCTTACCAAGGGTACAGGTTTCCATACACTGTTTTTCCTGGGGACAGACCCGTCCGCAGATGGCCGGGAGCATGCTGCTCTCTTTAATAATGTCGATTCCTTCCCCGAACCGGCCCTGCCCTGCTTTTTCAATGAATCCGGGGATATTGATGCTGACGGGACAGCCCTGAATACAGGGGGCATTCTTGCACTGAAGACAGCGGGCTGACTCCACAAATACCTGCTCTTCCGTATAACCGGTGGCCACTTCCTGCATATTGGATCTCCGGATTGAGGGATCCTGGCTGGGCATATCCTGCTGGGGTATATCTTTTCTGCTTTTGGCATTCAGAGCTGAGGGGTCCAAATTCTTCCACAGTTCCGCAGCCTCCCGGGCCAGATGTTCAGGGGATTTATATTCACTCATACTATTTTGCCTCCAGATCTTCGGCCGCTTTATCCAGACGGCAGCGGTGTGCTTCTTCTTCCTTGTAGGATTTTAGACGGAGCATCATATTGTCAAAATCGACTTTATGGCCGTCAAACTCCGGTCCGTCCACACAGACAAATTTTGTTTCTCCCCCCACAGAGACCCGGCATCCACCGCACATTCCGGTTCCGTCTACCATTATTGTGTTCAGAGACACCATGGTATGGACCTTGTAGGGTCTTGTGGTTTCCGCACAGAATTTCATCATAATGGGAGGACCGATGGCCACCACTTCCGCAGGAGGCGTTTCGGATTCACAAAGCTCCTTCAGAGGAACTGTCACCAGGTCTTTTCTGCCGTAGGAGCCGTCATCGGTACAGATAATCAGCTCATCCGACAGGGCTTTCATCTCCTCTTCCATAATGAGAAGGTCCTTGTTTCTGGCCCCCATTATGGTGATCACACGGTTTCCGATCTCCTTATGGGCTTTTACGATGGGGTGCATGGGGGCAACGCCGATGCCTCCCCCTACACAGACAACGGGGCCGTCCTTCTTTTCGATCAGGGTGGGGGTACCCAGCGGACCCAGAACAGCTTCGATGCTTTCTCCGGCCTCTTTGCGGCTCAGCTTCTGTGTGGTGGCGCCGACAGCCTGAAAGATAATCTCGATAAAACCTTCTGCTGCATCAGCATTGGCAATGGTCAGGGGAATCCGCTCACCCATATCCCTGTCTACCTGAAGAATCAGAAATTGACCGGCCTGCCTCTCCTCGGCAATAAGGGGGGCTTCTATTTTCATCCGGAAAACATCTGCGGAAAGCTGTCTTTTTTCCAGTATTCTATTCATGTGCAAAATTCCTTTCCCGCCTGTTGAAAAGACAGCGGGTATTAAACAGTTTTTGATCAGTTGATCAAATAAAGATAAATCTCTTTTACCATCTTGAAAAGCTAAACATACTTGTTGAAGCTTTTCAGCATAAGAAAACTCTCTGTGGAGCTGACACCCTTCACAGCTGCCAGTTCTTCTGTCAGAAAGTGGACCAGACCTCTGTTGGAGTCCACCAGGACTTCCACAAACAGGTCATACCGCCCGGATGTGATGGACACATCCAGTACATTGGGCAGTTCTGCCAGTTCTCTGGCCTTGGATTCCAGGAGAGAGGATTCACTGACATTCACGGCAATGGTCGCCAACTGCTGGTTCGCCAGCACCTCAGGGTTGATCAGAGCCTTGATCTTGATAACATTGGATTCCTTGAGTTTCTTCAGCCTCTGGCGGACTGTTCCCTCTGAAATACCAAGTTGTCTGGCAATGGCATTGTTGTTCTGGTGACTGTCCCGTAAAAGATTGATTATTTTCCAGTCAATATCATCAGGCTGCATTTCTCCCTCCTTTTCCGTATCAGTCGTTTCCGGATACCAGTGCTTCTTCTCCCTGCTTTTCCTCTTCTCCGAACTCGATAAGCTCGGAAGAATCGGGATCGGTATTGAAGCGCAGTACATTCATCATAAAAATATTCAGTTTATTCACAATATTGGGCGGCAGGATATTCCCGTCCACCTCCAGGGAGAACACAGGGTAGTTCTTTTCCCGTGCCCAGGGTGTGATCAATCCTTCGATAACCCTACCGATCAGACAGGCAAAGGGAGAAATATTGACTATACCTGAATAGCCTTCCTCCATGGCCGTAGCCGCCACACCGCTGGAAATGGCAATTTCAGAGTTGAGTTCCAGGTTTACAAAGTTCTCACTGGTATTGTGCATGATCTTCTTCATATCATGGGGGGTGTGGGGAATCAGATCCGTTGATTTCAGCATCCTCTTCGCCTTCCGTTCCACAGCATGTTTCCAGGCCGATTCAATGGAGAGGGTGATCAGTTTTCTCCTCTCTTCGGCAAAGGGGCGGGCATACCAGGGTTTGAGTTTCAGTCTCTTTTTCAGATCATATTCCCGGACAAAGTCCAGATAATGAATCCATTCGGAAATACCAGAGACCTTGGCAATGATGTTTTTACGGCTCATCAGTTCGACCAGTTCATCAACGGCAAAATCATCCCGGCGGACGTAAATTTCACCCACAATGAGAACCCGGGGAACTTCATGGATTGTTTTTTTCAGAGGAATCTGTGCTATCTGCTGTGCCGCTTTCTTCAGAGCGGGGTAGGCATTTTTGAAGTCCTCGTCAATGGCTCTGATCATATCATGCCACAGGTTGGTGTAAATCTGCAGCGCCTTGTCGGGATCTTCCGCACAGGCCCGCAGAGAGGTCTGAACATCCTTCATGTAGTCAGAAATGACAAGACCGTGCCACATATGCTTTGAAAAATTCGGACCCAGTTCCGTATAAGAGTTGTCCGCACTCAGGGTCACCACGACAATATTCTCCAGCCGCATATCACGGAAGAGGTTTTCATAGAAAACAAAATACTGCCCTGTCCGGCAGGGGCCGGTTGTGATCGGTACAAAGAGGAGATAGATCTCGTCCTTTCTGTACTCCTCGGAGTTTATGAATTTCAACGCCGAGCCCAGAACCAGATGGGAGGGAACACACTCTTTTCCGGAAGCATGGCTTCTGGCCAGCTGCAGAGTCCGGGAGTCGGCAACCGGCAGGGCCTGGGCATTGATCCCGGTTTTTCTGACGATGGACGCCATCATGGCTGTGGACAGATCTCCCATATTGGAGAGGAGCATTTTGACCTTTTTATTGTTCATGATGGGAATGCTTTCCCCGTTGTGCTCATTCATCAGATGCAGGGGGTCTTTGCCATTGTTGATAAAACGGAGACCGTTGTCATAGCGCTCTGTTATACCCGTGTTCTGCCTGGACCGGTAGCCCTCGATAATATCCAGAAAGGCTTCGATTCGGGTGTCCACTCCCGCATCGGCGGAATGGGAATCCAGTTCCAGGATCAGGAAGGGCTTGGTTCCCATCATCCACTTCAGATAATGTAGAATAAAAGAGTCGGGGGCACAGGAGAAATTGGTGATAAAGGTCACATAGACATTGGGTTCGTCTTTGAGCCGGGCGGCTGCCTTCATATCCAGCTGGCCGTAATACCAGTACATGTTCTCAAAGATCTCTTCATCCCCTTCGGGAAGAATATCAAAGGGAATAATGGAAAAACCGCGGCTGCTGAATTTCCGGGGGATTCCCATGTTGGCTTCGGGAGTGAAGGCGTTATAGGGACGGCCCAGAAGGGCAATGACCGGATGGTCCTCTTCCCGGGCCCTTTCCAGAGCCTCTTTTCCCATTTTCCGGGATGCCTTGAGGTACTCTTCCTGTTTTTTCACTCCCTTGCGGAAAGCAGACTTTATTTCACTTTCAGGGATAGAGAGCTGCTCACCCAGTTTATAGAAAAACTCAAGAGCCTTGGCTTCTCCGAATTTAAAGGTCACAATCAGAGGTATCAGTTTTTCCTCGGGAACATGGGGAAAGGCCTTCTTGATGTAGTAGGGAAGGCTCTGGGTTATGGGACAGAAGTTGGCGTGAACATCCTTCTCCATGCTCGGCATATCCCTGAAATGGGGGACAAAGATATAATCCGTTTTTTTGTTGATAATATCCTGTACGGCTCCGTGGGCAATTTCGGCAGGGAAGCAGTAGGTACTTTCGGCACGGGCCACACCCTCATGGGCGATCTCGTCTGACAGAACGGTTTTGATTCCCAGCTCATGAAAGAACCAGGAATACAGGGGATAGAGGCTGTGTATGGAAAAACAGCGGGGAATTCCCACGGTAAAGGCTCGTTTCTGGTTGAAATCTTCAGCAGGAGGAGCGAAGGTGTTGAACATCATCTCATTCCGCTTATCAATATAGTTGATCACTTCCGCATGGGATTCGGTTTTCTTTTTTGAGTTGGCGTATTTGCTGCAGCGTCCGCCGAACATATACTTGTGGCCGTTTACGTTCAGAACCTGTATGGGGCAGAAGTTTTCACAGGATTTACAGGTAAAAACTTTCTCGTACTTTATCTCTGTATCCAGAGCCGCTCCCAGGTCTATCATTTTCTTTTCAATCAGACCTTCCTGAAGTTTCTGTCCTGCCAGAACAGCGACACCGAAACAGCCCATCAGTTCGGGGGCGGGAGGCACAAGGATCTCCTTGTCCAGCAGCATGGCAAAGGCCAGAGGTACAGCCTTGTTCTTGGCAACGCCCCCCTGGAGGAAGATTTTTTTACCGATGGTTCTGTTTCCCACAACTCTGTTCAGATAGTTGGAAACAATGGAGGTGACGATTCCCGCGGTAATATCTTCCCGTCGGGCTCCCTGCTGAATGGCTTTTCTGATATCGGAGTTGATAAAGGCGCTGCAGTGTTCACCGAACTTCAGTGGATTTTCCGCTTTCAGGGCGATCTCGCCGATTTCCCAGGCATGAGCGATATTCAGGTCTCCAGCCGCAGACTCTTCCAGAAAGGATCCTGTCCCAGCGGAACAGGCTTCGTTCATGGCGTAGTCTACAGGAACCTTGTTTTCCAGGAGAACATATTTGGCGTCCTGGCCGCCTATTTCGAAGATGGTATCCACGTCTTTGCTGAAGAAGGTGGTTCCATAGGAGTGGGCGATAATCTCATTGTATACGGCACCGGTCTCCATAAATACACCCAGTATTTCCCGGGAGGAACCCGTGGTTGCTGCCAGAGATATTTTGATGGCCGAGGGATCCCCTACATCCTTGTTGATCTTCTTGCGGAGTTCGATGATACAGTTCTGAAGTGCCCTTACCGGATCACCATGGGTCCGGCCGTAGTGGGCGGCAACAATCTCATAGGTCTCAATATCCACCAGGCAGGCCTTGGTGGTTGTGGAGCCCCCGTCAATTCCCAGGATGTATTCCCGGTCTTTTTTGACCGTACCGATTTCCGTCTCGAAGTACTGTACTTTTTCGGCGGCCGATTTGAGATCCTTATAACGGTCGAACCGGATCTTGCTGTCTTTCAGAATATGGCTGCTCTTCGGCAGGGGAGAACCATTTTCAACAGCCAGATGAGCCGCTCCCAGAGCCTCAAAATAGGGGGCTTCCTCGGGGATTATATATTCAATATCCGGAGTTTTCTCCTTCATATACCGGAGGATGTGCTTGTTTCTGGTGATCCCGCCGCTGAGAAGGACACGGCCGGATTCTATTTTGGCTCTGTTCAGAAAGTCACAGACCTTGGTGGCCATCACATCGCTTAAGGAGACCACGATATCATCTTTGGTGGCTTCCTTTTTATTCAGCTTGTGGGTACAGTCGCTTTTCATGAAAACCGAGCACCGGGCGGAAAGGGAACAGACCTTGCTCTCTTCGGAGACTCTGTTCACATTGTCCAGAGTCATATCCATACGGGCCAGCTGCTGCTTGAAGAACTCTCCGGTTCCCGAAGCACATTTACTGCCTGAAAAATTGTTGGTGATTTTTCCGTTCCTGTCCACAGTGTAGACCACCAGATCTTCACCGCCCATACTGACCACAGCGTCTACGGTGTGGCCTGTTTTTTCCAGAGCTTTTTCCACACAGACAGGCTCGATGACCGAATTGGCCGCCAGCAGATAGCGCCCTTCTGTTCCTGTGACCAGAAGAGGAATTCCAGGATCAGGTTTTTTTTCATTCAGCATGCTGATAACAGCATTCTGGAAATCCCCCTCATGGGGGATCACTTCACTCCACAGTTCCTTACCGTCTTCTATGACAACGGTTTTGAGACTGGAGCTGCCGATATTGATTCCTATACTTTTCATACATGACCTCTTAATAAGGAGAATATGTCCAAACCTTTCCTGTGCAACCTCTGGAATACGGGCATAAAGAGGTGTTTGACAAAAAAGGTGTTTATGTCCAATAAGCTGATGTTTACCTGACATTATCGAGGAGAATAGAACTTTTGTCTATGTGTCATATTTGGGATTCAGGGCTTTGAAGATCTTGATAAAGCGGTACAAGTCTGAAAGAATCTGATGGCATGAAGATTGCCCTATTACTATCGGGAGGTGTGGACAGCTCTGTTGCTCTCTACAGGCTCCTTGAACAAGGTTATACCGATATAACAGCTTATTATCTCAAGATCTGGCTGGAAGATGAACTCAGCTTTCTGGGGACCTGTCCCTGGGAGGAAGATCTGGAATATGCCCGGGCTGTATGTGAGAAAAAAAATGTCCCCCTCAAAGTTCTGCCTCTGCAGCAGGAGTACTTTGACCGAGTGGTTTCCTATACCATTTCAGAGCTGAAAAAAGGCCGGACCCCCAGCCCCGATATTTTCTGTAATCAGAGGGTTAAATTCGGAGCCTTTTACGACAAGGTCAATGAACACTACGATAAAGTGGCCACAGGCCATTACGGCGTGGTGGAAGAGATTGAGGGCCTGACCTACCTGCGCCGTTCGCCGGATCCCGTCAAGGATCAGAGTTATTTCCTTTCCCACCTGTCACAGGATCAGATCAGTAAGATCATGTTTCCCATCGGGTCGCTGATGAAGGAGGAGGTCAGAGCTCTGGCACAGAAATATGACCTCCCCAACAAGGAACGGAAAGACAGCCAGGGAATCTGTTTTCTGGGAAAGATCAAATACTCGGATTTTGTTAAACATTACCTGGGAGAAAAAGAAGGCGAGATCCGGGAACAGGAAACCGGCAAGGTTCTGGGAAAACACAAGGGATTCTGGTTTCATACAATCGGTCAGCGTCAGGGGCTGGGCCTGAGCAACGGCCCCTGGTATGTTACGGGAAAGGATCTGGAGAATAATATCATCTATGTTTCCTCAAGCCGGAATATTCTGGAACAGAAGAGACATGTTTTTACTGTTTGTGAACCCAACTGGATCAGCCGGAAGCCCCGGGGGGAAGAACTTTCCCTCAAACTGAGACACGGCCCCCGGCTGAACAGCTGCCGGATCAAATGGCTCTCAGCCGACAGGCTGGAGGTCACCATGGATGAAGGGGATAAAGGAATCGCTCCCGGGCAGTTTGCCGTCTTCTATGAAGGTGATATCTGTCTGGGGGGAGCCAGAATAGAATAGTCCCGGCAGACTTCCAGAAGCAGTCCGGGGATATCTGAAAAAATACCCTCCACCCCCTCGGAAAAGAGCTGCTGCATCTTCTCTTTCTCATTGACCGTCCAGACCTGGAGAACCAGATTGTGCGCACCGCACCATCTGATGAACCCCGGACGGATCAGCCTGTAGGGACCGGCATACTCCGGAATCTGAACCGCCCGGACCCGTCCCCGTCGGACTGCTGCCGGGGACCATCCCAGTCTGTAGAACAGAATCACCATGAGCATCTCTTTCTGTGAGAGGGAGGTGGCTGTTTCCGGCAGAAATCTCCTGAAGGCCTTTATACTGCTGTGGTGAAAGGATCCAACACAGACTCTTTTTTCAGCAGAAGCCCCCTGTATGATCCGGGCGGTCTGTTCTGCCAGCTCTGAACCCGGATCTTTCAGATCGATATTGAACCGTGTCTCCGGGAAGAGTGCAAGAGCGTCCCGGAGGAGAAGAGGAGTGATGCCTTTGTCCTTGTGTGGAAAGGTCCTCCCCTGGTCTTTTGTAAAGAGGCGGCCCATATCTATAGACGAAAGATCATCCCCTGTCAGTGAACTGATCAGGCGTTCATCACCGGCACAGCGCTTTAAATCCGGATCGTGGGAAATCAGCACCTCTCCGTCTTTCATCAGACGCACATCAGTTTCGATCACATCCACTCCCATCTCATTGGCGGAGCGGAAAGAGGCTTCCGTGTTTTCCGGAAAATCCACACTGTTCCCGCGGTGAGCCAGAGAGCGGGGCATGGGGGAGAAAAAATCTGTTAGAGGAAGGGAGGTGTCAGTAGATTTCATGAAGAAATTCCAGGCGTTCATCCGGAGTGAAGGGACAGGGGTTGTTTTTGTCTCCCGATGTCTCTGCCGCTTTTTTCAAGAGCTCCGGGCTGAAACCGAAGCTTCCCAGTCCGGGAAGATCGGCTTGTTCGGACCAGGTCTGCAGCTGATCCACCAGCTGTTCAACCGATTCATATACTGAAAGCCCTTTCCCGTCCCTGTTCATAAGACGCTGCACTTTCAGAAGGGCTTCATTCTGTTTATCTCCCGCCAGAAGTTTTCCGAAGGTACTCTTCATCACCGGAGGCAGCAGGAGGCCGCAGGCAGTACCGTGGGGAAGCGCTCCCAGGCCTCCCAGTGTTCCAGCGATTCCGTGAACGGTTCCCAGACCGGCATTGGCCAGAGTCAGTCCCGAAATACAAGCCCCCAGGGCTATATTGTCATAATCTGCATCCGAGGCTTTTCCATCCAGGAGCGTGCTGAAGGACTCTGAAAAACGGATCAGTCCTTCCAGAGCCAGAGCATCGGTGAAGGGAGACGAAGCTGTTGAAAGATAGGATTCCAGAAGCTGTGAGAAGGCATCCATTCCGCAGGAGGCCGCCGTTTTCTGAGGAAGGCTGTTCAGCCAGGCAGAGTCAATCACTGCCAGATCAGGGATATAGTTGTCGTGGCGGAGAGATTTTTTGAATCCATCGGCTCCCGGCCGGCTGATGACCGCATTTTTGGTGCACTCACTTCCCGTCCCGGCGGTTGTGGGAACCGCATAGAGGGGGAGTCTGGCTCCCGAGGGCTCTCTTGTTCCCACTCCCTCCAGAAAATCCTGTACCGAGGCGATTCCCTCTGCCACCGCCGGTTCACAGAGCATGGCGGACACAGCTTTCCCCGCATCCAGCACACTGCCGCCCCCCAGGGCCAGTACGGCCGCGGGATGTTCGGAAACAGTTTCACGGCACAGGGCATCCACATCATCTGGAGAAGGTTCCCCCGAGAGGATTTTATGAATCAGGGGCAGCCCCTTTTTTTCAATTTCCTGTTTCAGAGAGTTCCAGTTTTCCGACCTGCTGACGTTCTGTCCGGTAACAGCCAGTATCGGTCCGTGATTCAGTACGCCCGCCAGAGAGAGGGTTTTGTTTCTGCCGAATATGATCTTCCGGTTTGCGGCGAAGGAGAAATCTACCATTGACCGGGCTCCAGAGGGGCACAGACTGAATGGGATGTTCCTTTCCGGGGGGCCGCCATCCAGGGGGCGACGGTTTCTCTCCACTCCAGGTAGTGGGCCGTTTCCTTATGGGCTATGACAGCCTCTTGTGAGCTGTAGGCCTCATACAGAAAAAAGCGGGATTTGTCTTCCGATTGCTGAAGAACATCAAAGCGGATGTTTCCCGGCTCCTTTCTGGTCTCCTGGTGATTCTTCAGGGACGCCGCTTTAAAGTCTTCTTCCTTACCTGGGACCACCTGGACTTCCACACAGTATACAATCATCTCTTTTTCTCCTTATCTGCTTGTGCTTTTTCACTTTCACTGCCAGTGTCACTGCCACTGCCGGAGGTTTGACTACAGGGGTGCCTCCGGTTTGATTTTCAGCCCGGGATCATCTGTATTCTGCCGTAGGCTGAATCCGTCCATTCCCGGTACCTGTTCCTGTATTCTTCAAAACACCGGGGCAAAAGATCAATAATATCTGAGGCTGTAAAACTCTCCCGTCCTCCCCGGTACAGGTCCGCACTGAGGCCATGGAGTAAAACAGCTTTCTGTACAGCCTCCTCCGGGTCTTCACCAGCCAGAAAGGCACCAGTCATACCGGCAAGAACGTCTCCTGTTCCGGCAGTTCCCAGAGCCTCATTGCCGGTCATGTTGATAAACTTCCTGCCGTCGGGCAGGGCGATGACAGACCGGGGTCCTTTATAGACGCACAGGGCGTTATAGCTCTCTTCAATGGATTGACTCATATTTTGATGCAGATTTTTCTGTTCTCCTGCATGGGGAGTCAGGACCGTCGGCTTCCGGCGGTCTGCTGTGAGTTCCGGATGGCCGGCCAGGGCATATAAGGCATCCGCATCGATGACCAGCGCTGCCTCAATGGACGGGATCAGGCGCCTGACCAGGGTCATGGTTTCTGTATCACGGGATAGTCCGGGACCAAGAACCACGGCATCCTGCTTTGAGGCCAGAGCCAGCAGGTCTTCAAAATTCCTGTCTGCAATGGTGTTATGCGCCGTTTCGGCCAGGGGTCTGATAACGGCCTCGGGGGAGTGGAGGGAAAAAAGGGTGCTGATGGATACGGGAACCGCCGCGGTCACATATCCGGCGCCCCCCCGGTATGCCCCCCGGGCAGCCAGAGCCGGGGCTCCTGTATAGTTTTCAGCCCCCCCGATAATCAGAACTTTTCCGAAACTGTTTTTGTATCCCAGGGGGTCTCTGTCTTTCAGATCTCCCGGGAGGTTCAGGGCTGTCTTATATTGTTCATGGTCATAGAGGGACGGCGGAAAAGAGATCCGGGAACAGCAGAGTTTCCCGTTGTTTAAATAACCGGGAGCTAAGACATTTCCCTTTTTGGGTGCCCCGAAGCAGACCGTACTGTCCGCCTGTACGGCAGTTCCCATTATTTTTGAGGTTTCTCCATTGATTCCGGAGGGGATATCCAGAGAGACAACAGGAGATCCGCTTCTGTTCATCTCCTCAATGATCAGCCTTTTTTCCCCTGTAATCTCTCTGTTCAGCCCGGTTCCGAAGAGGGCGTCCACAATCAGATCGGATCTGTGAAAAAGGGTTTGTCTCTCTTCTGCTGCCGGATCGAAATACAAGGGAAGATTCAGATTGTCAAGGATTTCCAGATTTGTCCGCGGGGCTTCGGCCATTCTGTCTCTGGATCCGGATACAAGAATGCTCACATCCACACCCCAGCTATGCAGTTTTCGGGCCAGAGCCAGTCCGTCTCCACCGTTATTGCCGCTGCCGCAGACAATCAGTACATGTCGGGGGGTATAGCTGCTTAAAATATGGGTCATAGCCGCAGAGGCGGCATTCTCCATCAGAACCAGAGCAGGGATTCCGGTATGACGGATGCAGTTCTCATCCATCAGACGCATTTCGTCAGGACTGAGAACCTTCATTGATTATTCCGGATTTATGCCTGCAAACTTGAAAATTTCTGACTGAACCCACATAAAGTTTCTGTTTTCTGTAGGGACAAGAAACTGAGAGGTTTCCACAACACTCTCGTCTTCAGCCACAATTGTGACATCCTTAACCGCCAGAACAGGATATTTCACCCCTTTCCTGAAGTTCTTGGCTATTTTGACGTATTCTGAGGAAATATAGGGAAAAAAATCATTATGATCGCTGTCATAATTCTCTCTGATAACTACGTGAAATACACAACTTTTCATAGGGTTCCTCCGTGAAGCTGATCACTCTATCAATAGTATTATACTTGAACAGGGAATGAAACACCTTTTTCATTAAAAATAGAGCACTTTCCCGGCTTCCGTCAGGGAGTTGTGGATTCTGCTCCCGCTGCCCCGGCCTGTGAAGGGGTATTTTCTGATACAGGAGCCTCTGCAGGAACCGCAGCTGCCGGGGCTGCCGGAGGAGCGGGAGGAGAGTACAGAATCTGAATTGTTTCTTTTCTGTTCCTGTGTTTCAGTTTCACATAAAGGGTTTTGCTGACCGAATTATAAGCCCAGCCGTCTGAGTATCTTTGAAACCGGGGGTCGCTTTTCCAGCGGATTCCATGCAGAAAGATTCTGTCAAAGGGTTCCACGCCCTTTATCACCAGATGGTGAATCTGGCCAACCGGGAAATCAAGATCAATTTCCACAGACTGGGATAGTTTTCTTACCGTGCTGTTCTCTGCCACTGTAAAGAGCCAGGCACCGTTGCTCAACTCGTTATCCAGTTCGACAACATAAGGAGAAAATTTTTCCGGCTGATACAGAGCGTATACACGTTCAGCGGGAAGGCTGCCTGTCTCTTTGGAGGGATGTTCTCTGGAAAAGGTGATGCTGCCGGGAAGGGTTCCGTCTTCAGCGGCTCTGCTGAGCAGGGAGTGTCTGAGGGCATTGGACAGATCCAGCAGATCTGTGGCACCGGTTTTATCGGCCGCTTCATCCAGAAGTTCTGCCGCTACCAGGGAGTACAGGGTATCTGCTTCAGGATTATCAGGATGGAAAAGGTACAGTCCCTCGTCCAGCCAGACAATCAGGGGGTAGATGTTTTCTTCAATCCAGGGAACGGGATCCGTAACAGAGGAATCCGCCAGGAGCTCTTGAAGGGCTCTGATTTCCCTGTAGGGTGTTATCTCAATATTCTGCCCTGTTTCCAGAGAGCTCATGTCTTTCAGAAGGGCAGACGGGGCGGTTCTCACCAGAGCGGCTGTTCTGTTGACGATATCACCCGTATAGGGACTGGAATACCAGGACAGCTGAGAGCTCTGTCTTTCTGCAGCCTTGAGAAGATCGGAAGCATACAGGGTTTCTTCATTTCTGCTGTAAATTTCTGACAGGTAGTACACCAGAGCCTTTTCGGAAAAAGCAGGCGGACCGTCAGGCATTTTAAGAGCCCCTGTGCTTTTGTCAAACCGCTGGGTCCAGCCCTTATAGGCTTTATCCCTGAACTGTGTAATGGAATCGTATTTTTCCGGAACGGTCTTATCCGTGTTAGCCAGCCACTCGATGGCTGTTCTTCCCAGTCCGGGAGCCTCATCCTTCAGGCTGATTCTTGATGAAACACTGTCCAGGAGAGATATGGTCAGAGCCCCTTCTCTGTATTCTATATCTGTATTGCTGTCCAGGAAGAAGCTGCTGGTACCGTCACTGAGTATGATGCGCCCCTGATCATCCTGGCTGATCTGAAAATTTTCAGATGCATCTGCACTGACAACAATTTCTCTGACAGGGGGTCTGGTCCGGGGTACATTGACCAGAATGCTGCTGTCACTGTTTCTGGAGCTGAATTCCAGACTGATATCATATTTAAAGTTGAGAGTAATGCCGGTTTCGTTCTGAACCAGATCCTGAACCTGCAGCTCTCTGACAATGCCGTCAACTGTAATCAGTTTGAGTTTGTTCCGTTTAGAAAAATTAATCTTCAGACCGTTTGTGAAAACCGAGAGTTTCTGTATCGACGCGGGAGACAGACCAGTCTCTACTGTTTTCGTTCCTTTATAGGATATATTCTCGATGACACGGGACATCTCTTCGATCATGGAAAAATGGTAAAACAACAGAAGAATAATGAATACCAGATATAGTATTGGCAATGCTTTGAGAATAGGACTGATCTTTTGCTTCATATGGCTCGAATCTTACCAACAGGAAAGTAAAAAAGCAACCTTGTCCAAATCAGATTACAGAGGTATATTTACTTCTGTATTCGGGTTTTTTCCCGTTTCCGCTGAAGATAAAATAATCTTTGAACACCTGATAGCTCCTGTTCCGTAAGGCCCTCTGCCTATCCTGAACAGTTGTCATTGCCCTCATCCGGCTTTGAGAGGAATAAAAAAGGAGACCCAATGTTTAAAAGCAGAGTCAGAATGACCGGGGCTTTTCTGCTTGCCCTTGTTTTTATAGTTTCCTGTAGTTGTGTCAGTACTCCCAGGGAGAAACCGGCTGATGCTGCGGTTGAGAAACCCGTAGAGAGAGAATCCGCGGTTGAAAAGCCTGAAGAGACAGTGATTGAGACTCCAGTTCCCGAAGAACCGGAGGAAGAAAAGAGTATTGCCGAATCCCTGGATGAACTGAGTTCTGTTGATAACAGTGCCGAGGCCCTGGCTCTTCTGGAAGAGGCAGAGGAACTGAGCCTGGAAGAACAGATTCTCAGAGCCGCCCTGATGATTTCGGAAGGTCAGTATGAGAAGGCGGAAAGTGAGCTGGATCAGCTTTTATCAGACAATCCCGGGCATCCGGATGTTTTATACAA
Source organism: Spirochaetales bacterium (assembly GCA_028532905.1). GTDB lineage: Bacteria > Spirochaetota > Spirochaetia > DSM-2461 > DSM-2461 > Oceanispirochaeta. The sequence continues at coordinate 5,701 of JAQQAM010000001.1, read as the reverse complement.
CCAGGCACTTCTGGAACATGCTCTTGGCAACAGTTCTCAGAGAGACAGGATTGTCGCAGACATTCTGAAAGCAAATTCCGATCATGAAGGGGCTCTTCTGATGAAGGGAACAGTTGACCTTGCTGCGAAACGCTATGCCCAGGCCAATGAAAGTTTTCTGACGATTCTCAAGGAAAACCCGGACAATTTCATGGCCCTCTCGGGAGGAGCAACCGCCCAGATGAATCTGGACCGGCTGGAATCGGCAGTCAAACTGCTGGACCGGGCCATAGACCAGGAACCTGAGTTCGCCTATCTGTATGTGGACAGAGCCCGTGCCTGGAAGGGCCTGAAAAACTATGGTAATGCAGAAGAAGATTACGGCAGAGCTATCGAACTGGAACCGGATGTGGAGTGGCATTATCTGGACCGGTCCAGAGTCCGTATCCAGTACTTCTACGACCTGGAAGGGGCTATGAAAGACCTCAGGACTCTGGAATCCATAAATCCCGACAACCTTTTTGCCAATATCTATATGGCCGGCATTCTGGATGAGTGGAAACAGTATGATGAAGCCGAAGAATACTATGAAAAGGTCATCGCCGCCCGTCCTGATTACGGATATGCCTTTGAGCCTCTGGCCAAGATTGCCTATATGCAAGGGGATTTTTCTGCCGCCAGAAATTATTTTCTTCAGGCCTACCAGTTTGATGACAGAGATCCTCTTCTGGCTCTGGCCGCCGCTCTGTGCATGGAAAAGTCCGGAGACAGAAGAAGTGCTGAATCTCTATTAAAAGAGGTTGCCCGGAAAGTAACCAGAGATACGGTGGAATATGAAATGTTCCGCTACTATCTCCAGCCAGGCTCCAATTTCTTTATCACAGATAAAATTAAAAAGGAAAAAAACGAAGACCTCCGCAGCCGGATGTATTTCTATCTGGGAGCCAGAGACGACCTGAAAGGTCTGAGAAAAACAGCTCTTGCCAGTTATGAAATGGTTGAAGAAACAGATTTTTTTGAATCTGATCTGGCAGACTGGGAAAGGAATAATCCATGAGTGAAGAATTCAGTGTAGTAAATGAGAGCGATACGGTCAGCCGGATTACTCTGGGAGAACGGGAAATCCTCATCCTGGGGACAGCTCATGTCTCCATTGACAGTGTTGAGGAAGTAACCAATATCATCCGGGAAGAACTTCCCGACCGAATCTGTGTCGAAATCGACGCAGGCCGGTACAAGACTCTCTCCAAGGATGAGAAGTGGCAGCAGATGGACCTGACCAAAGTATTCCGGGAGAAAAAGGGTTTCCTTCTTCTGGCCAATCTGGTCCTCACATCCTTTCAGAGAAAAGTGGGTAACAACACGGGGATCAAACCCGGAGAAGATATGAAGATGGCTGTGGAAGTGGCCAATGAGCTCTCCATTCCCTTTTCCTTCAGTGACCGTCCTGTTCAGATGACTCTTCAGAGAGCCTGGGCCAAGAGCGGATTCTGGAACAAGATGAAGCTGCTGGCATCCCTGATCAGTTCTGTTTTTACAAATGAGAAAGTGGATGCTGCAGAAGTGGAGTCCCTGAAAGAGAAGGGTGCTCTGGAGGATATGATGGAAGAACTGTCTGATTATCTTCCGTCAGTCAAAGAGGTCCTTATTGACGAGAGGGATCAGTACCTGGCCAGCAATATTTTTGAAGCTCCCGGCAACAAGGTTATTGCCGTTGTGGGCGCCGGACATATGAAGGGTATTATCCGCTGGATTGAAGACCTTTATAAGGGAAACAAAAAAGTGGATCTTCAGGAAATCTCCTCTCTGCCTCCCCGTTCCGTGGGAAGCAGGATGATCCCCTGGATTATCCCGGCTCTTATCCTGGCCATTGTTGTGACCGGTTTTGTCACTTCCGGTGTGGAAGTGGGATTCAAAATGCTCCTGGTATGGGTTCTGTCAAACGGAACTCTGGCAGCCATCGGGGCTCTTCTGGCTCTGGGTCACCCCCTGACAGTTCTGGGCTCCTTTCTGGCCGCCCCCATTACGAGTATGAACCCTACTATCGGTGTCGGGATGGTATCGGGCATTATGGAGTATTTCTTCAGAAAGCCCAGAGTGCATGATATGGAGAGTCTTCAGGATGATGTTACCAGCTTAAAGGGCTGGTACAGAAACCGGATTTCCAGAATCCTTCTGGTGTTCTTCTTCTCGTCTCTGGGAAGCTCCATCGGGACATTTTATGCACTGCCCCGTATCTCACTCCTTTTGGGAGGCTGAGAATACCAGCCGGACCGCTTCTTTAATGTCCCGGGCAATAAGGGGAGTTTTTCCCTTCCAGTCCCGGGCGTCCTTTGATTTCCCTGACAGAAGAATCCGTTTGAATCCCATCTCTTCTGCGGCCTTCAGCCGCCTCCGGAGGTGGGGAACCGGCCGGATCTCCCCGGTCAGACTCATCTCTCCCAGAGCAATCAGATCGGAGGGAAGCTGAATGCCGGTTCTGGCGGAATAGACTGCCAGTGCCAGAGGAAGCTCCATACCGATCTCGGCGATTTTCATCCCTCCCGCCACATTGATATAGATATCCTGGTCTGAGAATTTGATGCCCAGATGTTTCTCCATAATGGCGGCGACTCTTGAGATTCTGCCGCTCTCCACTCTGTCGGAAAAAATACGGGATACGGCTCCCTTGGCCGGTACAGTCAATGCCTGGATTTCTACAAGCAGAGCACGGGACCCTTCAAAAACGGGGGCTACGGAGATACCCGCGGGCAGTTCACCGTCTCGGTTTTCCAGAAACAGTCCCTCCGGGTGGCTGACCTGTTCCAGTCCTCTGGCGCTCATATTAAAAATACCGATTTCATCCACCGAACCGAATCTGTTCTTGGTGGATCGGAGGATCCGGAGTTCATTGCCGGAGTGATCAAAATAAAGGACCGTATCTACCATATGCTCAATAACCTTGGGGCCGGCGATGGATCCTTCTTTGGTGACATGGGCAATAAGAAAGAGTGTGGAATTCCGGCGGCGGACCCAATTAATCAGCTCGAAGCATCCATACTTAAGCTGGTTAACCGTTCCGGGCACAAGACCCTGTGAGGGGGATTGAATGGTCTGGATGGAGTCAATGATCACCATTCCCGGTTTTCTTTTCTCCAGGGTTTCCAGAATCTCTTCCACCCTGGATTCGCAGAACAGGATAAGGTTGTCCGAATTGATTCCCAGGCGGTCGGCTCTCATTTTAATCTGGGCAGGAGATTCTTCTCCCGAAATATAGAGAACCTCTTTCTCTTTTGCAGCCTCCATGGCGATCTGCAGCATCAGGGTGGATTTTCCGATTCCCGGTTCTCCTCCCAGAAGGACGGCAGAGCCTTCCACCAGCCCACCTCCCAGTACCTGGTCGGCTTCGGGTATTCCCGTACTGCTGCGGTTTTTACTCTCTATGGTGATGCTGCTCAGACGGCTCGGTTCCGCTGCGGGCTCTGTAAACCCGGAGGGAGTAAGGGGTGCGGAAGGAAGAGATCTCTCTTTAAAGCTGTTCCACTCTCCGCAGCCGGGACATCTTCCCAGCCACTTCGGCTCTTCATGGCCGCAGGAGGAACAGCAGAAAACGGTTTTATTTTTTGATTTTGCCATTCCCTCAGGATCCAGGGGATCCTACTGAAAGTCAACCAGTTCTATATCAAAAACAAGCCAGGAGTCGGGAGGGATGGGTCCATAGCCGTTCTTTCCGTAGGCCAGCTCGGGAGGGAGAATGATGGTTCGTTTCTCTCCGGTCTGCATACTGATGGCGGTTTCCACCCATCCGGGAATAACACCGTCCACACCAATGGTGAACTGGAAGGTTTCCCCTCTGCGGTAGGAGCTGTCAAACTCCTGTCCGTTCAAAAGACGTCCGGAATAGTGCATGCGAACCGTGCTCCCGGGACGGGGCTTGGCTCCCTCTCCGGCCTGGGTAATGGAGTAGTAAATGCCGGTCTCAGACTTCTTGACATCATCACCCATGGTTTCCAGATAGGCTGCCACATCAGGATGCTCTTCTGCAAAAATCTGTCTCTCTTCGATGCGGGCTTCCCGGATCAGTTTATTGACAGAGTCTGCATCCGGCCGGAAGGCTTCTGCTTTGCTTCCGACTCTGATAATGCTGACAGAGTTGACCGTATCTCCTCTTTTCAGCTTGCTCAGAGTCTTTTCCCCCGACTGAAGCTGACCGAAGGCTGTATACTTTCTGTCCAGAAAAGGATCTCCGGATATCATGATCATCAGCTGGCTGCCGTGATCCTCTCCGCCATTGGACATCATCACAAGAGATCCGGGTGTCCCGGTGGAAAGAAGAGCGCCCTTTTCTCTGGGAAAGGTATAGTCCACTCCCCCGTCTCCTGTACCTGTGGGATCTCCGAGAAAAAGGGCGTAGCCCTTGATTTCCCGGAAAAAATCCTGATTTGTATAGTAGGGACCTGAAGTTTCTCCGGTATCCATCCTGCCCTCTGCCAGAGCCACAAAGTTGCCCACTGTCCGGGGAAGACGCTCATAGTTCAACAGGAAAAGAAGATCTCCCTTATTAGTTGAAAAACGGGCATATAATCCCTGAGGGAGTACCAGGTCTTCCGCGGAAATGAGAACCGGGCTGATCAGGAAAAGGATCATCAGAATCCAAAGAATTTTCTTTTTCATAAAAAATTATCTCCAGGTCTTTTTGTTGTTTAGAAATCGAGAAGTTCAACCTCGAAAACCAGCCATGCATCGGGGGGAATCACTCCGCCGGCACCTCTGCTTCCGTAGGCCAGTTCAGGGGGAAGGATGATGGTTCTCTTCTCTCCCTTTTTCATATCCAGAAGGGTTTCATCCCAACCGGCAATAACACGTCCGCCTCCGGCGGGGAACTCAAAGGGTGTCCCTCTCTGTACGGAGCTGTCAAAGACTCTTCCGTCCAGGAACATACCGGTGTAATGGACTTTCACATTTGTGCCGGGAGCCGGTTTGGAACCGGAGCCTTCCTTCTCAATGATATAGCGGATTCCTGAATCGGAAACCTCTGTGTCGGGCCATTTTTTATTGATCTCATCCAGCATCTCTTTCTGAGCGGCTTCACGGCGTCTGATCTCTTCTCCTGCAAGCTCCTCAAGGGCTTTGTCGAAGGCTTTCTGATCGTTTTCGAAGGCTTCAGCTGCTGCACCGACACGAATAATCTCAACGGACTTCATCTTGTCGTTCTGTTTGATGCTGTCCACAACATCCTGGCCTTCGGTAACATGACCGAAAATGGTGTGTTTTCCCTGAAGCCAGTCGGTGGCCACATGGGTGATGAAGAACTGGCTGCCGTTTGTTCCGGGTCCTGCATTGGCCATAGCCAGTACACCGGGGCCGGTAAACTTGAGGCTGTTGTCAATTTCATCGGGGAAGTTGTAGCCGGGTCCGCCGGAACCGGTTCCGGTGGGATCTCCGCCCTGAATCATAAAATCATCAATAACTCTGTGGAATTTAAGACCGTCGTAGTAGGGCTTTCCGCTGGCGGCATCCAGTTTGCCTTCGGCCAGACCTGTAAAGTTGATAACAGTCAGGGGAGTTTTTTCGTACTCCAGGGAGATCAGAATCTCCCCTCTGTCTGTATTGATAAGGGCGTAGAGGCCGTCCTCCAGGTTTGTTTTATCATTTGCGCATGAACTCATAGTTACTGTAATGAGCAGGGCGGCAGTAAGCAGTAGATTCTTCAATGTTACCGTCTGCTTCATATTTCCTCCTG